>JASGCE010000155.1 GCA_030054295.1 Minisyncoccota bacterium | reverse complement strand
TGACAATTTTTGGTCTGTGTTAACCCCTTACAAGCATTTTGAGACAGTCTGGGGCGTCAGCCCCCCTATGATAATGCAAAAATGGGTCGGATGCCCTCTTTCGATGGTCGCGCCGCCGAGGCTCGCAGTGACCAATATTGGATAAACTTTTCTTAATTATTACGGAAACCGCTTATAGAATACAGAAAATTTTATTGCTTTACAAATAGCTGCAATAGTTTTATAATCTATACTATTAATTGTGACGGGTGCGTTTGGCAGGAATTTGGATCGCGATTTTATAGGCCTGCACTCGGTTGCCTAAGGCCTCAGCCAGAATGGTTTGAACGGGAGATTCAATCCTGTATACTATTGGGTTGCGTTATCGTAAAAATATCTATTCTATGGTTAGGTTTAATAGCCATTCAATTTGTTTTTGATAGGTTGTACAAGATGTTGAATCCTATTTGATTAATGGTTCGTTAAGGTTTATAGGATAGTTTCACCAGCGGTTAAGAGTAATGCCATAGCTTCTCTTGCTTACAGGATGATGAAGAGTGAAAACTAAATCAGGCAAAAAAATGTCCGTCGTCAAAAGGGTCGCATTTTTGACTCTTGCGACCTGTTTTACCCTTGCGATTGCTCTGGCGGGAACAACCCTGGTGTTACTGGATCGGGCGGCCAAGAAGCAGGCCTATGATACGATTGATCTCGATATGCGGATTGCCTGGGATCATCTAAAACAATATGGGGCTCCAAGGCTCGAGGGGGATAATCTCTACTTCGGCAAGACCTTGATGAATGATAACCTCGAGGTTCCCGATGCCATAGCCTCGATTGTTGGTGGCATGGCGACGATCTTCAAGGGCGATACCCGTGTTACCACCAATGTGCAAAAGGCCGACGGGACAAGGGCGATTGGAACTCAGCTGGCGCGCAATAACGCCTATGAAGCGGTTTTTGAGAAAAAGACATCCTTCCGCGGGATCGTCGATATTTTGGGGACAAGATATATCACGGGCTATGACCCCATCATCGCCGAGAATGGGGAGGTCATTGGCATTGTCTTTGTAGGAACCCCCACCAAGCAGTTTTTTCGCCATATTCGTTTAATCGAAATATCCTTGATTATCATCACCCTTGTGATTACCGCCCTTTGCGCCACGGCGGCGATCTATTACGCCAACCGCACCATCACCAGGCCGATTATTGACCTCACCCACACCATGACCGCGATTGCGGCGGGAAATCGGGTCGAATCGATTCCCCATATTGAACGGCACGATGATATTGGCGACATGGCCCAGGCCTGCGAGGTTTTCCGCAAACATTCGGTGGAGAATGTCAGTCTGCGCGGCGAACAGGTAGAAAAAGAAGCCAAGGAGAAACACGACCGTGAAATGCTCGACCTCGCCAACAGCCTTGAGACCCGAGTACAGCAGATCGTTCGTCAGATTGCATCCTCCGCCCTTCAGCTGGAGGAGGCATCACAGGTTCTATCGGCCAATGCGATTGAGAACGAAAAACAATGTTTGAGTGCCGCTGAATCGGGGATCAATGCGACGAACCATGTGACCTCGGTCGCGGTTTCGGTGACTCAATTGACCCGCTCGATTGTCGAGATTGCGACTCAGGCTGGGCAATCGACCAATGTTGCCCGCACAGGCGCGAACGAGAGCGGATTGGCGCAGGAGAAGATCTCGGGACTCTTCCAGGCGGCGCAGAAGATTGGGGAGGTTGTCAGTTTGATCAATTCCATCGCCTCTCAAACCAATCTGCTGGCCTTGAATGCGACCATCGAATCGGCGCGGGCGGGAGAGGCTGGCCGAGGATTCTCGGTCGTTGCCCACGAGGTTAAGAACCTTGCCGGTCAAACCGCGCGGGCGACCGATGATATTGCCCAGCAGATCACCCATGTGCAGAATGAAGCCAGTCTCGCGGTCAATGCAATTCGAGACATTACCCGCACCATCGACCAGATCAACAACCTGAGTACCATCATCGCGGGCGCGGTGGAAGAACAGAACAGCGCGACTCAGGAGATTGCGCGGAATATGGACAGGGCCAGCGAATGGGTCAAGACCGCCGGGGAAAGTATCCAAGACCTGTCGGGAGCTGCGGGTGAAACCGGTCGCCGCGCCCTCGAGATGAAGAATGTCGCCCAGCTGCTCAACAGCGAAGCGATTTCGCTCGAACGAGAGGTCAATAATTTCTTGGGCGAATTGCGGCGGGGATAGTTGACGACTCAATTCTTGGTCTTCAGATGCCGCTTGTTTTAAGGCTAGAAGAGCCTAGACTATAGGTAAGGATATTGCCTAAATTGGGAAGGAACCGATCATGACTCTTGTTTTTATTTTAGCCTTTTTGGTTGGGCTGTTAATGCTCTATGCCTATACGCGCCCGAACAGCTATTTGGTCAATCGCAAACTGACCATTGCCGCGCCAGCCAAGACGATCATGCCCTATCTCCGTAATTTGCAGGAGGGGGTTAAATGGTCGGAGTGGGAGAAGATCGACCCAAACGGTTCGCGCACCTATAGTGGACCAAAGGGGGCGGTTGGCTCGGTCTATGAATGGGACAGCCAGAATCGTCAGGCCGGGGCCGGTCGGCAGGAGATAACCGCCCTGTCCGACATTCGTGTCGAGGTCGATCTGCAATTTATTCGTCCCATGGCCGGGCGGGCTAAGGTGGATTATATTTTGGAGCCAGTGGGTAATGCCACGGTGGTGACCATCGCCTTTACCAGCACGACTTCATTTTTGCAAAAGATGATGTGTCTTTTTTTCCGCCCAGAGAAGATTATCGGTTCGATGCACGACAAGAGTCTCCACAATCTCCGCGCCTTGGTGGAGGGTCAGACTTCAGTCTCGAGTCGCATGGATAGATCGGTGGCCTCGACTCAATCACCAGCGGCAAAAACCAAAAAGGCGGGTACCGCATCCAAGTCTGGAGTGGTTAAAAAAACTTCCACCGCCAAACCAAAAAAGATAAAATCACCATAGCCCTTTAAGCAGTGAGGTTTTTTATGGCATCCCCCCTTGTTCCAATCAATCAGACTCCGATCCAGCAGCTGCCGGTGGGGGTGCCACAGGTGGTGGCACTGGCCCATTCCATGCCGGCCGCCCCGGTCGAAACCCAGCGACCATCGCCTCCGCCCGATAGCGAAAGGCACAGGCTGCGCGACGAGAATCGCGACCGCCAAAAACGCGAAAACGAAGAAAGACGGCGACGGCAACAACAGAGCCACAATGACGCGGTTGCCGCAGGTCGCGCCCTGAATACCGATATTTCGGCATAGGGTTGGTCATTCATCCTGTTGGGAAGGTCTGAAAAACTCCAAGTTATAATGCAACCCCACCAAGAAACTCTAAGGCTTGCCTGCGGCTTCGCCAAGAGTTTCTATCCTCCCCTTCTAAAGAAGGGGAGGTGTAATGCATTGTAATCGTTACACATATATCCCCCCTTCTTCAGAAGGGGGGAATGGTCGAACTTAGCAGCTTGCTGCTTAGTGAGACTAAGGGGGGTTGCCTGTCGTTCTTTATAAAATGACTTTCTCAGACCTTCCCATTGTAAGAAAAAGCTTCAACTTCGATTGATTCTATGGTCTATAGAATGGGTGCATCACCAACAAAGATCGGAGAATCCCATGTTGAAATTTAAACTAAAGCTATTGACGACCCTCGGCATTGCTGCCCTGATTACGACCGCCCTGCCGGTCAAGGCCGCCGAAGAGATTAAACTCGGCTCGATTGAGGTCCTGACTGGCCCGGCTTCGCGCTATGGCATTTCGATCAAAAAGGCCCTCGAACTGGCGCGGGAGGAGATCAACCAAAAGGGTCTGCTCGGTGGTCGCAAAATCAACATTCAATATGAAGATTCGGCGGGTGCCAAGGATCAGGCCATTGATGCCGCGCGCAAGTTGATCGCCAATGGCAAGGTCAAGCTGATCATCGGCCCCACCCTGTCGAACGAGATGTTTGCGGTTGGCCCGGTGGTGAACGAGCGGAAGATTCCGATTATTGGCACTTCCAACACGGCCAAGGGGATCACGACCAATCTGCCCTATGTTTTCCGCACCTCTCTGCCCGAGAGCGATGTTGTGCCGGTGACTCTAAAACAGTCGCAAAAAAAGATTGGCTATAAGAAGGTGGCGATTCTCTATGCCAATGACGATGCCTTCTCCATCGCCAGCTATGAGGCTTTTAAAACCGCGCTTGATGCTGCCAAGATCGAGATTGTCGCCACCGAAACCTTCGCCAATCGGGATACGGATTTCTCGGCTCAGTTGAATAAAATCAAGGCGGCAAAACCCGACTGTATCATTCCCGCTGCTCTGGTCGAGCCGGTCGCGGGAATTCTGTTGCAAGCACGGCAGATGGGCTTAACCCCCGCCATGTGTATCATCAGCGGCAATGGTGCAAACTCGCCTAAGCTCATGGAAATTGCCGGGCCAGCCGCCGAGGGATTGATTGTCGGTACACCTTGGTTTGTGGGTAAAAAGGATGCCATTAATCAAAAATTCATTGCGGCCTATGGTGCCAAATATAATGGCGAGCAGCCTGATCAATTTGCTGCCCAGGCCTATGATACCCTCTATCTGATTGCTGCGGCCATCACCAAGGCGGGCAGCGACGATTCCGAAAAACTCCGTCAAGCCTTGACCGAGGTCAGCAATACTGGCGTTCTCGGTATTCTGAAATTCGACGACCAAAGGAGTCCGGCTGTCAACAGCGGTGTGGTGGTTGTTTCGGTCAAGAATGGCAAGTTCGAGAGCTATGAATAGGCCCGTGTTTAAAACAGTGAGTCTGTGATGATCCCGCAACTGCTGATGTCAGGGCTGGTGATTGGGGCCTGTTATGGGCTTTTTGCCCTTGGCTTTACCCTGATCTTTGGTGTGTTGCGGGTTATCAATCTGCTCTATGGCTTTTATTTTTGGCTGGGGGCGATGGTGACTCTGTCGGCGGTCAAGCTGTTGGGTATGGCCTTTTGGCTGGCCATGCCGATTGGGTTTTTGGCAGCGGGACTGGTGGCGGTATTATTGGATGGGTTGATACTTTCGCCGCTGCGCCGGCGCCGTGCTGATGAACTCAGCAGTTTGATGGTTACTCTTGGGGCGGTCATGAGTCTCTATGCTGCTGCCAGTTTGGTTTTTGGGGCTGAGGTTAGGCGGCTGCCCTTTGATCTTTTGCCTGAGTGGGCTTGGCAGGTGGGGGAGTTAAGGATCACGATCTCGCAGCTATTGATTATCGGTGGGGCGGCCTTGCTTGGCATTGGTCTGTGGCTGGTTTTGCGTCATAGTAGGCTTGGCTTGGCCCTTGGTGCCTTGACTGAGAATCCTTCGATGACTCAGTTGATGGGGATCAATATTGGCTTTACTGCGGCAGTGGCGTCATTTTTGTCGGGGCTGTTGGGTGGGGCGGCGGGAATTTTGATTGGCTTGAATTACAATGCGATTCACCCCTTTATGGGGGAGAATATGATGCTCAAGGGTTTTGCTGCTGTGATTATGGGGGGGCTTGGCAATGTTCAGGGGGCGGTGATTGCTGGGTTGGTTTTGGGTTTTGGCGAGGTTTTTACGGCGACCTATATTTCGTCGGGTTATAAGGATGCGGTAGCCTTTGGCGGTTTGATCCTGACGCTTTTGCTGCGCCCGAATGGCTTGTTTGGCAAGCCGCCGGCAAGGAGGGGTTAGTTGTCAATAAAAATTACTTTTTTTCTAGTTTATATAGTCTGTTCACTTGAGAATTCAAAATTTTGTTTAGGTTTCAATAACTTTCCATATTCGTCATTGCCGCCGCTCGTTTTGAGCGGCTGGCAATCCAGCGGGGAG
>JASGCE010000014.1 GCA_030054295.1 Minisyncoccota bacterium | reverse complement strand
GAAGTCGAGCTTTAGGTTTGCTTGGAGGGGTTGCACTATTAATTTCGAGTTTTTCCGACCTCCCTAAAGGGAGGGGGGACAGTAGGAATGAAACCAATCAAACCTAAACCTACGCCAATGACTCCAGCGGTGGGACAAAGGCCTTGCCGAGGCTGTCGGCCACCGGTTTGTTGGTAATCTTGCCGTGACGGATATTCAGCCCAGCCAGCAGGCCCGGGTCGCGTTTCATCGCGGCAATCGGGTCGGCCGCCAGGGCCAGTCCATAGCGCAATGTCGCATTGTTCAAGGCATAGCTGCTGGTCGATGGCACGGCTCCCGGCATATTGGCGACGCAGTAATGGACAATCCCATCGACAATATAGGTCGGCTCGGCATGGGTGGTGGCCTGCGAAGTCTCGAAACAGCCGCCCTGATCGATGGCCACATCAACCATCACCGCGCCCGGCTTCATGATCTTGAGCATGGCTCTGGTCACCAGTCTTGGTGCCGAGGCCCCGGGAATCAGCACTGCGCCAATCACGGCATCGGCGGCGACAATCTCGGTCTCGATGGCATGGCTGGTCGAATAGAGGGTCCGCACCCGACCATTGAACAGTTCATCCAGCTCGCGCAGCCGTGGCAGGGAGCGATCAACAATCGTCACCTCCGCCCCGAGGCCAACCGCCATCCGCGCCGCGTGAGTCCCCACTACCCCGCCGCCCAGAACCAGAACCCGCGCCGCCGCGACGCCCGGCACGCCCCCAAGCAACAGCCCGCGCCCGCCGTTGAGTTTCTGCAGGGCTGTACCCGCCGCCTGAATCGCCAACCTTCCTGCGACCTCCGACATCGGGGCGAGCAACGGCAGGGCTCCACGATCATCGGTCACGGTTTCGTAAGCAATGGCCGTGCAGCCCGACTCGATCAAACCCTTGGTCTGTTCGGGATCGGGGGCCAGATGGAGATAGGTAAACAAGAGATGCTGGGGTTTTAATCTTTTAATCTCGACCGGTTGCGGTTCCTTGACCTTGATGATCATATCGGAATTGGCAAAGACGGAATCGGCATTGGGCGCAATCTCCGCCCCCGCCGCCTTATATGCGGAGTCATCGGCCCCGATGCCCGCACCCGCGCCAGTCTCGACCAGCAGACTGTGACCAGCTGCGACATATTCCCGCACCGAGCCGGGGGTTAGTCCAACGCGGAATTCTTGGGGTTTTATTTCTTTTGGAACGCCGATACGCATTTTGCCCTCGTTTAAAAAATGGTGAAACTGTGGTTGCACCATACGACAGGTTGCGGTTGAACTGCAAGGAGGGTTAGAGTTTAGTTTGATTGGGTTGTTTTAGGAAGGTCTGAAAAACTCCAAACTTGTCATTCTGAGCTTAGAACAGTCCGAGCCTTGCGAGGCTAACTGTTCTTTGCGAAGAATCCAGAAAAACTTAAATCATTGTAATTGCTAAGTTTTCTGGACTCTTCCCCTCACGCTTCGCTCAGGGTTGCTAAAGACTTTGCGCCTTCAAGCATGTCGGCATACGCCGACGGGCGCAAAGTCAAGCGCGACGACGCTCAGAGTGACAAATAAGTGCCTTTTTCAGTCTATCCTAAAGAACGGGTGGACAATAAAATTTCACTGATTCGATTAACCTACAACAGTATTAATGACTCTTAATTTCCCCCCCAAACTGCGATATTGGGATTGAGCGGCAACATGGAACTCTCGGCACTATCCTCGCCATTGGCGTCTGAATCGGGCGAGTCGATCAGGCTATTCATCACCGCCCGCAGTTTAGGGTCAATCATGTTTTTATTACTGAGTTCTGACCTTTTAGGTGCGCGGCTTGAATCACTTTCGGTAAAGAGCGGGTAGTTATCCCCTGCCTTACGATCCGTGCCGCTGAATTTAAACTGTGTTGGAATGGTTACCGAGCCAATAAACTCCTCGATACTGGTGGTAATCAAGGGCTGATCTCGCGTAAAGTCAAAGGGTATGTAAGGTTCCGCGGCCCTTGTTGGTATTGGTGTTGGTGTTGGTACGGGATCAACCACGGGGATAGGCTCAGGCCCTGTCACCGGGGTTACAGGAGTCACGGGAGTCACCGGATTTGCCTCCACCGGCGGCACCGCCACCGCAGTTCGGGCATAGATCTGGGTGCCATAGGTGCTGAGGATCAGGTTGACAAAACCCGCTGCCACTGGGCCGCTGATGGTTGCGCCCTCGAGGTAACTATAGTGCGCACTGGCGCCTCCGATAATGGTCAGGGCTCCGCTGACCGCATAGCCAACCCCAATATTGGGAATAGACGAACCGCCATTCTCCACCCAACTATAGTTAACCGCTTTCAACTCTGGCGTCGCCGGGGGCAGTTCCTTATTGCCGCTGAACTGGTGAACGAAGGTAAAGGAACCACTGCCAATTTCGATCTTGGCGCTATTTCTTGCCGTCGCCCCGCTGTAATAGGTGTCCAAACCGTCGGCCTTGAAGACATGGTTCCCTCGGCTGGTCAGGCTGCCCGACCCGAGGTCAATCCGCACCTTCGCACCGGTCACGGAGATCCCATTGGCCGAGGCAATATCCAGGCTGGTGCCATTGGTCTTGAAGGTCAAGAATCCGCTGTTACCAACCGACATGGACTGATTCCTTGCCGCCGTAGCACTCAGGACAATTCCAGCATAACCGGCCCCTACCGTCCCATTTTGCAATACTGTTATCGCCGTATCGGCCGAGACAGTCGATGCGGATAGTCTGATTCCATCGAAGCCCGCAGTTCCCAACTGCTGCACCATGATCGCACCGAATGCCGTCAGAGTCAGGGAATCAAGATTAATGGCGAGATTATCGGTAAGACCGCTCTGAAGAATAGTGATCGAGCCGCCCGAAATTACCCTACCGCGCGAAAAATCAATCGCCTTGCCACTGACATTGGCCAACTGAGTGACCCGAATGTCGCCGCCAGCGTTGATATTGGCATCATAGAGTCCGATTCCATAATGATTCGCCAGACCATCGCCCCTTTGAATAAGCGAGAGATAGTTTCGACCGTCACTCGGAGTTCCGGTAGAAATAGGCGCGGTAATATTGATTCCGTTAAAGAAACCACCACTGGCATCCAAGCTTCCCAGCCCCGAAGCAACCAGAGTCAAGGAGCCACTAAAACTATTGTTCTCTCCCTGAACCACGACCCGCAGCCCCTCGATATAGGTCAGGTCGCTGGCCCCACTAACCGCGTCCGAGGTAATCCCATTAATCCGCACGACCCCGCCATAGACCACCCCCATGGCACTGACGCGATCAAGATTGCCACTGCCGGTGGTCATGACCGTAAAACCACCCGAGGTAAAACTGTTACCGCTGCCGCTAAAACCAAAGCCTCGCCCCCAATCCGATGCCGAACTATTGGTTAGATTCTGGCTCTCGGTTTGCGAACGGTTATCGGTAACATAGGTAAAACTGCCGCCATCGACCGAGATTGTCGCCCGATTGCCGGTGAGAGCCGAGGTATAATAGACCTCCATCTCCGCCGCCTTGAGGATATTCTCACCGAGAAGATGGTGATCCTTCCCGACATCCAGTCGTAAAAAACTGCCGCGAACCGTCACTTCGCCCGCCAGAGTCAGATCATGGCCAACCGCAAGAACCGTGACTCCGCCCGCGCCACCATCAAGAACAGTCCCCGGCACGAAGGTCGAGGCCGAGTCATTCCGCAAAACGATTCCCACCGCGCCATGGTTGCTAATGCTGCGAATCGAGGTCAAGCGGTTGCGCCCATTGAGCATAAAGCCATTGACCGCCGAGCCGCTGATCGAATTGGCGATAATGACCCGAGTCGAATCCTGCCACACCGAACCGTGGGTAGCAGTCAGGATCAGATTGCCGCCACTGACCATGGTTATATCGGCATTGATGATGATTCTCGAGCCGCGCAGAGTCAGGCTGTTGCCGCCGCTGCTGGCCGCGCCAATGTCGCTGGCTACGGTGATGAGGCCCGAGCCGCTGCCGCTGCCGGCATTGGCATCGATCACAACATTGCTGAAGGCCAGCTGATTCCTGATGGTCATGGGGGAGATAGTCGAGGTCTCCGAAGTGCCACTATAGACCATTGTCCCACTCCCCGCGACCGGTGACAGGGGATGGGACTCAGCCGCCGAGCCTATGGTAATGTCGGTCGGGTCGAGCAACAGAGTACCCGTCTTGCCATGGGGCGCCAGAGTATTGACCAGGCCTTGGTAATTGAGGGTTAATTTGCCCGAGACCTCCACCGAACCGCCATCGCCCGAATCGGTGCCGCCGCGTGCGCTGATGAGGCCGTAAAAGTCAGTATGGTTATCCGACCAGATTGTGACTCGGCCGCCCGCGCCATTCTGCCGGCCATCGACGCGGATGACCGCCCCCGCGGCAATTTGGGTGAGGCGACTCGAGCTGATGAGGATGGTGCCGCTCGCCGCTTGCAGATTGCCACCGACCGCGACCGAACCACCAAGGGCGGTGATGGAGCGGGCAGTGATGGCTCCGTCCAACCGCACCGCCGCCGTACCGAGATTTCGCGAAGCCTCAGATCGGTTCATAAATCCCGCCGCCGCAATCGCCCCGGTCGTGGCGGTAAAGCCATTGGTCATGACCTGGCTGGTCGCATCAAAAACCAAGCCATTAGGATTGCTAAAATAGACCGCGCCATTGCTGGTGATGGTTCCGCTGATGGTCGTCACGGAGGGGCCTGTGATGCGATTAAGGGTCGCACTGGTCGAACTGGGGAGGATAAAATTGGCGGATTCATGCGCGGCCAGATTAAATCCCTGCCAGTCGATCACCGCGCGGTCGCTGGATTGGCGGATGGTAGTGGTCGAACCATTACGGTTGATAGTGGCCGAGCCAGCCACCGTGACTCCCCCAACCGGGGCGGCCTGGGCTTCAGGGCGGCAAAAGACCAGCACCGCCGCCGCTGCGACCGAGGCAACAACCGTCCGCAAATGACGGGTGTTTAAACAGATTGGATAATGATTGTAAATTACTGTCATAATATTCAATGTAAAAATTTAAATAGTCTTAAGGATTGAATAACAGAATTTTATCTCTGTTACAATAGAAGAATAGATTAGAACTTAATCAATTCTAGTAGTGAATGATTAATATTTGGTTAAAATTTGTGATTATTTTATGGGTTGTAGAATTATGAGGATAATCTGCAAGAATTATGGGATTGTGCTGATCTATTGCACAAAAAATTACTTAGGAATTTTAAAGAATGTCCCCCCTCCCTTTAGGAAGGACTGAAAAACACCAAATTTGTCATTCTGAACTTAGAACAGTCCGAGCTTCAGCTCGGATAACTGTTCTTAGTGAAGAATCCAGAAAAGTTTAACTTATTGTAATTGCTTAGTTTTCTGGACTCTTCGCTTGTCTTGCTAAAGCCTTTGCTTAAGCAAAGGCAAGCGCGACGACGCTCAGAGTGACAAAAAAGTGAGTTTTTCAGTCCTTCCTTTAGGGAGCAAGCCTGTCCTGCGGCTGCGAAGCAGAGCGCAGGAATAGCAAGTCTTAGCGAGTGCTTACGAGCGTTAGACTTGCTTGGGGGGTAGGTCTAAGTTTTATAATAAATACAAAGGCATACCCCCCAAGTCGTTCTAAGATTTTCGCTGCGCTTTGCTTGCTCAAATCTAAGAACGACTATCCCCCGCTTTCTAAAGAAAGGGGGGACATTCTTTTCCTAATCCAAACAACTTTGGTGTAGCAAATCAGCCAACTACCCTATTCCCCCCAAAAGGAGACATTGGCACTCAGGGGGATCAAATAGCTATCGGCCGCATCTTCATTTTGCGGGTCCTTGTCTCCCGAAGGCTGGAGCGGATTCATCACCGCCCTGAGTTTAGAATCATACATATTTTTATTGGCCAGTTCAGGCCGGGCCGTAGCCCTCGGCGAGTTATCAACGGTAAAGAGCGGGGCATTGGCACCTCCGCCAAAATTAATACCACCGCCACCACCGCTGTTAAAACTGAATTTCGGCGATTCAGGAGTCGAGGTTTCAATAAAAACCTCGACCGAAACCGGCGTCGCAGCGGGAATCGGAATCGGCAAGGGTGTCGGGGCTGGCTCGATAACCACCACCGGCGGCGGGGTTGGAGCGGGCGGTGTCGGCACGGGTGGCGGAGCAACCACCGCAACCGCCGCGCGAAGATAGATTTGCCAAGCAAAGGGGCTGGTGATTTTACTGCCGAAACCATCTGCCGAACTACCCGTTATGCTTTTCCCTTCGAGGTATGAATAGCCCACACTGGTGTTCGTGTCGATGGTCAGGAGACCATCTGAAATTGCTTCCTCGGCGCGAGTCGCAAAGCCAGTGCCAATGGTGGATAATCGCCCCCCCGCGCCATTGGTCACGGTTAATCCAATCGGAACGACGGCAGCCACCGCCGCCGCCAGTCTATGATCCCCAATTGCAGTATTAACAACCGTGAAACTGCCCGCCTTGATGGTCGCGGAGTTTCCGTCAGCCCTGCCAGTATAATAGACATCCCTTCCATCGGCATTGAGGCCTAGCCCCCCGGTCAAAGCCCCCGTGCCGAGATCAATCCGCAACCGCCCGCTCGTAACCAAAAAATTATCGGCATTGTTGAGCGAGAGATTTTTATCCGCGGTCTTAATCCACACAAAACCATTGGCACCAGCGGTAAAGGTATCGGCAAAACCCACCCCGCTGCCCAATTGAGAATATAGAGCAATTCCGTCCTTACCACTGCCCACCAAACCGACTTGTTCCAACAAGAGATCGCCGCCCGCAGACAGGCTGGAGAATCCAACAATTATCCCATAGTTACTCGCACTGCCCAACAGTCTCAAGTTCAAGTTCCCAGCGGCCGAAAGGTCAGAGCTGGCGACATTGATGCCACTGCCAACCGAATTGCCCCATTGCATCAAGCTGAGGGCCCCACGGGAAGACAGGGTCGAATGATAGGCATTGATTCCATCGGCACCGGTACTGCCTTTTTGAGTCAGGATTATGCCCCCCGCCGTCAGATTGGCGTAATAGAGATAGATGCCATTGTGACCCACCCGTGCCGTTTGCAACTGGTTCAAGTAAAGGCTCCCACCCGCCGAAATGGTCACCACCGCGCTGGCATTTCCATCGATCATAATGGCCGAACCGGTGGTGATACCCTTCTGTTCCAGAGAAAGGTTATTGGTAGCCGAAAGTGATCTATTAACATAGATGCCCGCGGTGTTTGTACCCACATTGACTCCCGCGCCATTGGCCAGCAGTTTCAGCGAAGCCGCAAAGTTGCTGGCGGTGGTGGTCACCGAAATTCCGGCGGCCTCGATATAGCTGAGTAGCCCGAGGTCGTTGCCAGCGATTGCGGGTTGGCTACCGACTGCCGGGGTTGCTACGGCTGCGCCCCGAATATCGACCGTGCCGCCGAACTTGACTCCATTGCCGACGAGGGCGGATGCGCCGCTGGTCGTTATGGTCATGCCGCCACCGCTGTAACTGGTGCGCGCGTCATTGGCGGTAAAGCCCATCACCGACCAGCCCTTGGTGGCATCGTTGGCAAGGGTTGAATTATCCAAAGTCACTGCGCTGGTGTTACTGCTGCGGTCGGTAAGGTTGATGAATGACCCACTCCCCACCGCGATGGTGCCGCTGTTTCCCGTGACCGCGCCGGTGAAGAAAACCTGCTGGCCAATAGCCGTCAGGGTGCCCCCCGCACCGTTCACCTTGCCCGTGCCGAGGTTGATGGTGAGCTCGGAACCCTGATAAAAGGTAAAATTGCCCGCCAAGGTTAGGTCACCACCACCGGTGTTAAATCGCACCCGCGACCCCGAGCCAACGGCCACAGAACCATCTCTGGCCAATTCAATCCCGCCACTCGTCGTATCCAGAGTCAATCCGCCGGTAAAGCTCGGGGCATTTTTGATCACGAAACTCGAGGCTGAGAGATAGGTCGTGCTGCTCCCCTGCCACAGCGGCAATGCGCCATCGATCACAAAGGGCGATTCTCCGACATATTGATAGCCGACTCCGCTCATGGAACCGACCGCGGCTGCGGTTCCGTTGCGTTTAATCCCGAGCCGGTTCAAATCCGCTGGCCTGGGTGTGGTCGGAGTCTGCGAATCACCGCGGTCGATCAGGTTAAAGCTGCCGGTCGCGCCAATGTCGAGCGGAATAGTCGCCGGCGGCGTGCCGATAAAATTAACCGTCAAACCGGTCGCGAACAAGGTATCACTCGAGCCCCATGAATGACTGATATTCCCGCCATGGAGATTGATCGTCACCAGACCATTGAGAAAACCAATCGGTTCTCCCGTTCTCGCTGTCCCGTCTAGGAGTAAATTACGCGCATCGATGGTCAGAATATTTGTCTGTCCGGCGGTGAAATTAACCGCCTGTGCCGCATTGCGAAGCCCATTCGAATAGATATAGATTCCCGCCATAGTCGGGGTTTGCGAATTTTGATAGAGCGAAAGATTGCCCCCGGCAATCAGACTGCTCGCAAAATAAAACATACCATAATTTGACGGTGGACCATTTTGAATCAGGGTCAGATTGCTGGTACCATCATTGACCGTCCCCGCAGTGATCGTCGTGTAAATAATTGAAAAGCCACTACTATCTCTGGAATTGGCGGGTGTGGCTGCGCCATTGGAGACCAAGGTGATTGACCTCATGAAACGGGGATTAGCCCCTGAAGAAAATGAAACATTACCGGCGATAAAACCGAGTCCCTCGATATAGTTCAATTTGCCGACATCATCGCTTGCGGCGAAGTTGCCTAAAAATACCGCGCCGCCATATTTGACGCCATTACCGACGAGAGATGATGGCCCCGAAGTGGTGATGGTCAAACCGAGCCCACTGGTGTAACTGCGATAGGTCGCATTCGGGGTGAAGTTGGTTGAACTCCAGCCGATATTGGGATCGCTCGCCAAGACTGTCGCATCCAAGTTGATTGAATTGAGATTGGTGCTGCGGTCGGTAAGGTTGACAAAGGAACCACTGCCGACAGCGATGGTGCCAGTGTTACCGCTGGCTGCACCGGTGAAGAAAACCTGCTGGCCGTTCGCGGTCAGGGTTTTGGTTCCGCCGTTAAAGACTCCGGTTGTACCCAAATCGAGCCTGACATCGCCGCCCGCTATGCTGGTATTGGATTTAAGAATAACCCCGCTGGATTTAAGGGTGATTCCCTTGCCAAATGCACTGTCGCCGTCGAAGGTCACGGAGCCGCTGGTATTGACCGTAACCAGATTGGTAGTTTCAGCGGCAGTAATGCCATAAAAGACATAGTTGGCGGTGGTATCACTGTTGTTGAAGGTTCTGAAACGCAGCCAGTTGGTGACACCATTAACGCCACTGGTCGGGGCATTGGTACCCGAATAGTAACCGAATATAGCCGCAACCGCCGCGCGAGCATAGATTTCTTTGCCGACTTGGCCGGTGATTTTGGAACCCAGAGCCGCCGCCGCAGTACCGGAAATGCTGCTGCCTTCAAGGTATGTATATCCCGCGCTGGTGGTCGCATTGATGGTCAGGACTCCATCGGTAGCATAACCGTGTCCAAAGGTCCTCAGGGCTGTTCCCGCGCCATCGGTCACCGTCAATCCCGCGGGTTTTGTTGCATTTCCCGCCGCCGCCGTGACCAGAGTCTGGGCACCCGTGGCGGTGGTGACAACCGTGAAACTGTTGGCCTTGATGGTGGCGTTATGGCCAGTTGCGGCACCCGTGTAATAGACATGGGTAAGCGATGCGTCGATGCTATAACCATCAGAAGGTACAAGGCGACCTGCACTATTGATAATTCCGCTTCCCAAATCGATGCGCAATTTGCCGCCGGTTACCTTGAAATCATCAGAATTATTTAAATTAAGCGTGCCGTTATTGCTTTTGATCGTTACCCAACCATTAGCACCGACATTCAGGGCAACTCCGTTACCTTCATCATGGCCTGCTGAATAAAAAAACATGGCGTAAGTGGGATTCGCGGCAGTTGATCCAGTTGCAGCCGTACCGGTCTGCACCAGGTTTATATTCCCGCTGGTTGTGGTCAAAGTGGCTGAAGAAAGACCAAGGCCATCACCCCACGAAGTACCAGATTGGGTTAAAATCATATTACCACTAGTGGTGATCAGACCCCCTTCAAAGATATAGAGACCATTCCTCCCCGCAATGCCCGCTTGCGTCAATATTAAGTTGCCGCTGGTTGTGGTGATGCTTCCCCTGATAAAAATGCTGTCCCCACCTGCTCGGCCCGTTTGCGTCATTATTATAGCACCGCTGGTTGTGCCTAATGCTCCACCATCTAAATAAATTCCTTCATTTATTGTTCTGCCCGATTGGGTGAAGTTCATTCCTCCACCCGCAGTTATGGTGTTATAACTACCTACATAGATGCCTATCTTTGCCCCATTACCGCTTTGAATCAGGGTCAGGTTGCTGGTACCATCACCCGTGACACCGGCGGTAAGGTTAGTCTCGATATCAATCCCAATGTTAATGCCAGTTGAAGCGTTGAGGATTCCCGCGCCATTGCTGACCAGGGTCAAGGAACCGCTGAATGTGCTGGGGTTGGTGGTGACGGAGATTCCGGCTGCCTCGATATAGCTCAGTCGCCCGAGGTCGTTGCCAACAATTGCGGGTTGGCTACCGACAGCGGGGGTGGATAGGGTTGCGCCCTGAATATCTACCGTGCCGCCGAACTTGACTCCATTGCCGACGAGGGCGGATGGGCCAGCAGTCGTAATGGTCAGCCCGCCGCCGCTGTAACGGGTACGCGCGGCATTGGGTGTAAAGCCCATCACCGACCAGCCCTTGGTGGCATCGCTCGCCTGGGTTGAATTATCCAAAGTCACGGCGGTGGTAATATTGCTGCGGTCGGTAAGGTTGACAAATGAACCACTCCCGACATCAAACTTCGCATTATTGCCGGTGGTCGCACCGGTGTAAAATACATCCAGACCGCTGGCCTTGAGGGTGTAACCGTTACCTGCCGAAAGGGCAGTGCCACTAACATTATCCCAAGAAATCATCACGCCAGTGCCTGAATCGATTCGCACCCGCCCTGCCGTCACGACAAAATTATCAACATTGTTAAGTGATAATACATTATTATTGGTCTTTAAGGTGACGAAACTATTGGCACCTGCTGTGAAGGTCATGGCCTTACCAACCCCACTGCCGGCCTGAGAAGCCAACCAAATTCCAGAAAAACCAACCCCCACCGTGCCACTTTGAATCAGCGATAGATCCGTCGCCGCCATCAGGGTGGAGGAAATGGCAACAATGCCATGCCACCGAACGCTGCCTGATTGTGTCAAGTTCATTTTGCCGCTGGTGGTGGTCAGTGTGCTATTAACGACATAGATGCCATTAATCTCCGCGCTGCCCGATTGGGTCAGTGTCATCGCCCCACCAGTTGACACGGTTGAGTTATCAATCAGAATCCCAAACTGATTTTTGGCATGTCCATTCATGGTGACGGTAAGGTCACCCCCCACCATCGCAGTTAGGCTGTTGAAAAAAATTCCGTGAGTTGTCACAACTCCGTTTTGAATCAGATTTAGGTTTCCCGTATTAGCAACCGTATCTCCGACCGTGAGGTTGGTTGTAACCCAAATCCCAAAGGCGGTTGGGGTCGTGGCACCCGTCGAAACCAGTGTAAGGTTGCCAGCAAATGCACTGGCGGTGGTTGAAACCGAAATCCCCGTGCCCTCGATGTAGTTCAGGTCTTTAACCGCTCCATTGGTAATCCCCTGAATATCCACCGTGCCGCCGTAAACCACTCCGAGGCCTTGAATCACTGCATCATTACTCCCCGTAATGGTCAGGCCGCCGAGGGTGCGGGTACCCGGCGGGGTGCTGCCGCCGAAACTCACGCCGCTCAAGCCGAGATCGGCCAGACTCGTGCCATTGTTCAGCGTGACCGCCGAGGTGGTCGCGGTTTTATCAGCGACGAAGGTGAATGACCCACTCCCGACATCAATCTTCGCATTATTTCCCGTGGTCGCGCCGGTGTAAAAAACATCCAAACCGCTGGCCATCAATTGATAGGGGGTTGCCGCATCCACCCAATTTGTCCCGTTATATGATTTTGAGTTTATTTTGCCGCTACCAAGATCGATCCTTACCTTGCCGTTATTGAAACTTGAATTGTCACCGCGGATCAGCACTAGGTCGTAACCACTGGTCCTCAGGGTAATGGTTCGCTTTGAATCATCGACCGTCAAGGAACTTGCGGCACCACCAGACAATATTATCCCGCCATCTGTCGGGTCGGTGATGATACCCGCCTGTTTCACCAAAATATTCCCACCATGGGCAACCAGTCTTGAATCCTGAATATTAATCATGTGGTGCGAACTGGCCGAGGCGGTTTGCTGTATCGTAATGTCGCCCGCTTGGCTGGTCACGGTCGCGCCATTTATCAGGATCGAGATGGCTTCATCTTCGCCAGCTTGCCGCAAGACATTGCCAGATTGAATCAGGGTGAGGCTTTTGGCAGTGGTAAGGCTCACCTGATCGACGAGGATGCCGGTTCTGAGAGTCGTCGATATGAAACCATGACCACTCCCACTCGCCACCAAAGTCAGGGAACCGGCAAATGCGCTGGCGGCGGTGGAAACCGAAATCCCCGTGCCTTCGATGTAACTCAATTTCCCAACCGCGCTGGTGGTGGTCACGCCCTGAATATCGACCGTACCGCCGAACTTGACTCCATTGCCGACGAGGGCGGATGCGCCGCTGGTAGTAATGGTCATGCCGCCGCCGCTGTAACTGGTGCGCGCGGCATTGGGTGTAAAGCTCATCACCGACCAGCCCTTGGTTGCATCGCTCGCAAGGGTTGAATTATCCAAAGTCACTGCGGTGGTAACATTGCTGCGGTCGGTAAGGTTGATGAATGACCCACTCCCCACCGCGATGGTGCCAGTATTACTTGCGACGGCTCCAGTATAAAAAACATCCAGCCCGTTCACGGTCAGGCTGTTCGCTCCAGCCAAAAACTTACCAGCCCCGAGGTTCAGATTCACCTGCGTGCCACCGGTCACTGTCGAGGCTCCAGTCACCGTCAGATCATCGCCATTTGTATTCAGAATCAAGGCCTTGCCCGCGCCAACCGCCACCGAGCCATTGAAACTTATCCCACCACTGGTCGCATCAAGAGTCAAGCCGCCAGTAAAGCTATTGGCACCCGAAACCTCGATCCCCGTCGCACTGGAAAAATAGCTCGCGGTACTGCCAGAATAGCCACTAATCAACAAAGGACTGGTTCCAATATATTGATAGCCAACGCCCGAACTTCCACTCGCCGCCACGCTATCGCGGGTGACACCCATGGTACTCAACGACACCGGTGTTGGCAGAGTTGGAGTTTGCGAAGTACCAGAACTGATCAGGGTGAAGGTGCCTGATGAACCAATCTCGAAACCAGCATTAACCGGGGCTGCACCAGTGTATCGAATATTAACCCCGGGATTATTGAATAGGGCATCCGGACCAGTGTTAAAATACCTGGTTAATTTATTTGTGCCTAAGTCAATCGCAAGGTTTTTTATATTACCAGAACCATTCATAATCAAATTATTATTTTTGGTGACAACGGATAAAGAATCACCATTGATGACATCTTCAAGATGAACGCCTTGTTGTTGAGTAGACGGGGTACTGCAGCCATCGCAAATAATGGTACCGAGTTGAACAATCGAAATTTTACCCTGTGCCGTCATTTTGGTAACACCGATTCCGCGGGAGCCAATCCAATCATTTGCTCCACTGGTAATGGTTCCATTTTGATAGATATATATATCACCGCCCGAGTTTAGATTTTTTGCGTCCACCCCCATCGCGTAACCACCCGAAGTCACATCGCTTAGACTGCGAAGGGTTATGCTGCCAACTGTGGTCAGTGAATTATGTACACCAACTCCAGTATACCAATTGAATTCTACATTTCTTCCACCACCATTGCTGACCAGTGTGAGATTGCCGGTAAAACTAAAACTGGTATTGGCATCAGCGAGGGGATTCGTACTACCGGCTTCACCCACTTGTACTCCAGTACCCTCGATATATCGGAGAGTACGCACATCGCCAGTAAGGGCTGTCCCCTTGGTGTTGGGCTGAGCAATCACCGTCCCGCCATAGACCACGCCCATATTTTGAACATTCGTAAGTCCGCCGGTTGTGGTTACGGTAAGACCGCCAGCGGAAAAGCTGGTCACACCACCCACCGTGGTACCAGCACCGCTAAAATTAAAACCGCTTCCCCAACCAATCGAGGCTGTTGATGCGGTGGTGTTATTATCCAGCCGCGTGTCTCCCGTTACCGTGCGGCGGTCTGTAACAAAGGTAAAGGAACCGCTTCCCACCGCAATCTGGGCGGAATTACCCGTTGTTGCGCCAGTGTAAAACACTTCCATGCCGGTGGCGTTGAGCGAATAATGTGTTGCTGGAGTTGCGCCAGTAGCATTTATCACTGAATTAAAGGTGGCCGTACCAAGATCAAGGCGAAGTTTGCCACCAGTTATATTAAAACTATCGCTGTTTACTAATATTAAACCTTGATTGTTGGTTTTAATTTGCACCCAATGGTTACTACCGCCAGCATTAATATTTACTGACCCGCCTGTCCCCACAGTTATAAAGAAACCAATGTTATCGTTCGCGTCTGCAAACAGAGAAACATCGCCCTTATTGCTCGTAACGGTCGAATTTTCTAATACTATCGCTTCCCATGTAGAACTGCCGAATTCTTGTTGAACTTTAACATTGCCATTGGCAATTAAACTTGAATTCATCAGTCTTATTCCATGCCCACCCGCGGTACCCTCCTGATTGAGAGTTGCCGAACCATTCGACCTTACCGTCGAACTCGAAATAGCAATCCCAGCACCTGCGGTGGTGCCATATTGTCTCAGGTTCAAATCACCCTTTATGTTCATATTGGCAGTGATCTCTATGCTGGAACCAGTGAGGCTTAGACTGTGGATGTTTGCATTTGCACTGGCATCGATAACAGAAGATATAGTGATCGTCCCCCCCGTTCCCGAACCCGTTGAATTACTCACCCCGCCAAAATTGGTTGGGGTGGCGGTGGAATCAATCGACACATCATTATTGTTCAAGGCCGCGACCAAATTCGCGGTGGTGATGTAGGATTTGGTCGCATCGCTGCCAACCGTGGCGGCTATGACAATATCCGTCGGGTCAAGCAGCAATGTTCCGGTCTTGCCATGGGGAGCAACTGTCGTGACTCGACCGTCAAAATTGAGGGTCTGTTTACCCGAAACCTCAACAAACCCGCCATTGCCCGAATCGCTGCCGCCGCGTGCGCTGATAAAGCCATAAAAATCGGTATGGTTATCCGACCAAATGATCGCCCGCCCGCCGTTGCCGTTCTGCGCTGCATCGACGCTGATCACCGCGCTCGCGCCGATGGTGGTCAGGGTGGTGGAGGAGACCAGCACCTCTCCCCGCGCGGAATCAATTGTGCCACCCACCGTCACCGTCCCCCCGAGCGCGGTGATCTTCGGCGCAGTAATCGTGCCATCCAAGCGCACTGCACCCGTGCCGAGACTGTTCGAGCCATCGACTCGGTTCATAAATCCCGCCGCCGCAATCACCCCAGTCGAGGCCGTAAAACCATTGGCCGTAACCTGCGAAGTCGCATCAAATACCAAACCATTTGGGTTGGTGAAATAGACCGCGCCATTGCTGGTGATAGTCCCGCTGATGGTTGAGGGCGCGGGGCCAGTAATGCGATTGAGGGTCGCGCCGCTGTTGGTGGGAACGACAAAGTTAGCGGTCTCGTTGGCGGCCAGGTCAAACCCCTGCCAGTCGATCACCGCGCGGTCGCTGGTTTGGGTGATGGTGGTGACGGTGCCACTCGCGCTGATGGAGGCTACTCCCGCCGCAACGGTGCCACCAATCGGAGCCGCCCGTAACTTTCCAATCGGCGTAAAGACCAGCACCGCCGCCGCAGCAACAGTGACGACCAAATGCCGCAAATTAATCGGGCGAGAAAGGCACAGTGCAGATAGTTTTAATTCGGGCATGATCACTTCTTATGAATATACAAAATAACAAATTGTATTATAACATAATTTAATAATACAACAAGGGGGAAATGATTGACCAATTCTATTGTCATAACCCGCCGCTGCCCCGTCAGCGAATGCTGACATGCGTCAGCGGGGCAGCGAGTCGGGGAATGCCAAGGAGATGAATGCCGATAGGATTGAATCAGTTTCTGATTCACTGTGCTGAACGCGAAATGAATGAGTAACGGGAGTCGTCGTTCGACAGAATTTCTGACCAGCGGCCGGAAACAATGCTCCGTTCAAAAATCGCCGCGAGGTTCGCCCCCTGCTGCCCAAACCGAGCATAGTTAACCGCATTACGATCCTTGCCCGACAAGCTATTCAGTTTGCCAAGCTGGGCAATGATATTCACCCACCCGAGACGCTTGCAACCGATTCTGCACCCCCAGCCCCACAGACCCGGCCTGAGCAATTCCTTTGACATTGTATTACTGCCCCGTCATTGCGAGCCTCGTCGCCGTTGCGTAGCAGCACAAGCGACGACGCTTGCCGACGAATGTCGGCATAAGCCGACGAGTGCAAAAGGCTCGCGAAGCGGTCAAATTTTTTTATATACTGCGTTCACTTGAGAATTCAAAATTTTTTTAGATTTCAATAACACTCCGTGTTCGTCATTGCCGCCGCTCGTGAAACGAGCAGGCTGGCAATCCAAAGGGGTGTTTGAGGGGCATAAGCCCCTCAATTATAAGGATTTTATTGTGCTTGGGCTTACGCCCGAACTGGATTGCCAGCCGCTTCGCGGCGGCAATGACGATTAAAGAATTGCTAATTTCTTTGAAACTGATCTAATTATCATTTGCAACATTGGATGTTTTCGTAGTCTTTTTGGTATTTAATTTTAAAGAAGTGGTGGGCAAATCCAAAAAATCAGACAAAAGTTTTTGCCCTATGTGCATTTCATTTGCAATATCATCTAATGTAATCCCTAATTCACTATTTAACATTTTTAAACTTTCAACAATTAATTCTGGATTTTCAGAATTAATATTTACATCTTCATTTTCTTGTAATGCCTCCCCATTTCTTTTCAACTTTATATACCCAGTCATGGCCTGCTCTTCGGAAATAAAACCAAGCTGTCTCGCACGATAAATTAAAGCGGATTTTGATATTTTCCAACGATATTTTAATTCAGATAAACCTTCCCAATGAATTCTATTACCCCGAAGAGCCTTTGAGAACTCATTAGCAAGTGTTGACCTGGGCAATAAAACAGCGCTAGCAAATCGATTTGCTTGTGTTTCAGTAATTCGATCACCTGTTAGCACACCAATATGTAGTAATAAATGACCTAATTCATGTGCAATACCAAAACGCTCTCGGCACGCTGAGACACCAAATTTATTTAAAACAATGATTGGTCGTTGAGTTGCAAAAGATAAGGCATCAACTTTCTTAGTTTGAGTTAAATTATCATTTAAATCAATTTTAAAAACAACAACTCCAGCATTTTCAACAATTCTTGTAATGTTGCTTAACGGACCAAACCCAAGCCCAAAGAATGATCTGAACTTCTCAGCCACAAGTTCGATCGATTCAATATTGTTAATATTGTTGACTTCAATTTTACTCATATCAAATTTTGGTAAGTAGACTTTTTGATCTATAGTATTCACGAATCTTTTAAGCATATCCCCTTTTGACTTTGCAAATTGGCGTAATGCTATTTTAGTCGTATACTGACTACGAAAATGACATTGCTCCTCCCCAATTGGCATTAAATCTGGGGTAAAGAAAAATTTTTGATTTACATTCATAATAGTAGATAATTTTTTTAATAACTGTGCAGAAACTACTCCTGTTCCATTTTCAATATAGCTTATGCGCTGTTTTGATACTTCAACTTTCTCAGACAGTTCCGTAATTGTCATGTTATGAAAATGTCTAATTAAGCGAAGATTTGAACCAATAAAATCACTCATTTATTTTATTATCCGAATCGGCTTTTGTTTTTACTTCAACCATGGGTTTTTCAACTTCAACAGGAGGGGGCTCTATAATTGCTTCAATTGGCAATAGAGTTGAATTAGAGAAAAATGAACATTTAAACATAAATTTATTTTGTCTATTCAAACCAGCAAATATCACATCAAAATCAACAGAACTTTCATCATTAAAGTCAAGCTTGGTTATTATGTAACAAAAATGATCAGGTTCATCAATCCGAGTTTCTGGTAACAATTCTAATTGTGCCTCGTTTGGAAATAATACGGCATTCTTTTTGGGATTCACAAAATCATCACTTGCGAATCGACAGCGAGTACCATGAATTGAAAAAACTAAGTCATTCGTATTTGAATGAATACGAAGCCATTTATAATTTTGAGAATTATATTCAATAAGTATCCTATTTTTTTGTCTCCCAAAGGCAGTAGTACCACGAGTATAATTATCGTCTGTAGAACGAGTTAAATCATCCTGTGTATTTAAAGTTTCCTCTAGAAGCCAATTCCCAACTTGAATGAAATCACTTTGATTCCTTTCATTAATAATTGAATCTAATTTAGACACAGTGTAGCCATTAAAAACCTTCTTTTTCATGATTGCCATCCGTTTGGTATTCTAGAAATCTACAATTAGTGCAAGTTTTGTGTTTTGTCAAGACGAATATGCTATAATTAATTTTTGACAACTAAAAATTTTGATTTATAAATTTGCTCGTTTAATGTAATTTTAAAATTTGACCGCTTCGCGGGTTGATTGCCACGCCGTCGTCGCTGCTGCGCCTTCGGCGCGGCGACGAGGCTCGCAATGACGATTTATTATAGAAACATCAATTAATCTTAAGACAACAAATGACAAAAAATGGCACCGCGGTCGATTAGGTTGCGCACGAGGCCGATGATGCCGTTGAAAATCTGGTTGCTGAGGCTCCACCAGAAGCCGTTTTGCAGGTCGCTGTTGGCCATGACTCCGGCCAGCCATTGCGATAGGGGCTTGATGTGGCTCGTGCCATCGGGGTTAGCGACCTTGACATTGAGATAGCATAGGACTCCCCGTTCGTCATTGAAGTTAAACCTGCCCTCCACCCCTGGTGTGTGGTTGGCACTGCCAAGGCAACGATCAGGTCTGATAATCTTTACAGCCGATAGACCTTCATGACCTCGTCGCCGAGGTGGTTGATGACCTTGACGGCGATTCGGCCGCTTTCGGGCTTGGCGAAGGGGCGAGAGGTGTCGCTGTTCAAACTATCCCAGGCCTCTTGGTTGATCTCGGCCTTGAGCGATTTGCGCAGCCCGTCATAGGGGTCTTTTGCCCCGAGGAAATAGGCGTGGCGGACGAAAAAGCTTTCCTCGTTATAGTCGGTGTCGATGAACCAGCAGGCGATGGAGTCGGTTTCGTTACTGACCACCTCTCCGGTTTGCGGCTTGAAGATGTCGATGCCCTTGACGAGGACGCGGAACTGATCGCCCGCCATGGTTTCGATCTCGATGTCGGGTTCGCCGAAAATGACAAAGAGATTGCCCTTGCCGGTATTTTTAAAATCCTCTGCTTGCCATCCTCGTCAAGCTGCCAGTGGTGGGTTGGAAGTTCATAGGGCGAATTAATAATCGGCCGAGCAAAAAATGGTTCCGGCATGACTGAGTTCTGTGATTGCATATTAATTGTTTCCGCCATGGTAACCGCCCCGAATGTCGTGAGTCTTGCCCACAAAATTATCAATGCCGTATTTATACAGATACCAAACCAAATTGCAAATGACCCGAAGATGGGGAGCAAGTCACGGCTTGTCCGGGGATAGGCGCGAGCGCAACTCGGTTTGCCCGAGCAGAATGACAGACAGAGTAAAACTCATGCCGTCTGTATTTTCCTCTTGTAAACCTTTTAGGTGTTTCAGAGTGGTGAAGGGAATGCAATGAGCCTCCTCGATATTCAACTGGTGGCGGTTCTGGCCGTGCCTGTTCTCGGGCCGTGCCAGTGGCATTGGATGGGAATCCTATATCGGCTCGAGCGGCAGCAGTTACTATTCCAAAAGCAATTCCACAGCGGCGGATTGGTGGAATGCGAGTTCGGCGGTGGATGCCCCTCCCCCACTTGCGACAATCTTGGACTTGAAATTATCAAAAACCTTAACTAAAGTTCAATAAAGCGAAATCAAAAAACAATCAGGGATTTCACAATGCTTACCAGAATAATACTGCGTAGTTTGATTCGGCACGGCAATCTGACATTTATCCTGCCCAATGGGAAATCGGAGAATTGCGGCAAGGGTCAAGGGGCCGAGATAATCGTTAAAATTCATAGCCGTAAGGCACTGCTGGCCATTCTGCTCAATCCCCGCCTGCGGCTGGGCGAGGCCTGGATGTCGGGTGATTTGACCCTCGAGAAGGGGAGTCTTTATGATCTCATGACTCTCTTGTCGATCAATGGTAATTTGCCGCGCCAAGGGATCGATTCGGTGATGAGTTCGATCAATTTTATTCGCCGCCGCACCGGCCAGATCAATCCCATCAAAAGATCAAAAAGCAATGTCGCCCATCATTACGATCTGTCGAATGAATTTTACCGTCTGTGGCTCGACGAGGACATGCAATATTCCTGCGCCTATTTCCGCGAAGCCAGCGTTGGTCTGGCCCAGGCCCAGCAGGATAAGAAGGCCCATATTGCCCATAAGTTAAGACTGCAACCGGGCATGAGGGTGCTGGATATTGGCTGTGGCTGGGGCGGTATGGCCATGACTCTGGCGCGTGACTTTGGCGTGCAGGTGCTGGGGGTGACTCTGTCGGAGCAACAGCTTAAACTCGCGCAATCGCGCGCCGAGCAGGCTGGTCTGTCGCATCTGGTGCGGTTTGAACTGCGCGACTATCGCCATCTGGCGGAACAGTTTGCGGGCAAGTTCGATCGGATTGTCTCGGTCGGGATGTTTGAACATGTCGGCCTGCCCCACTACCCGGAGTTTTTTGACCATCTGCGGCAGCTTCTGACCGCTGACGGCATAGCCCTGCTCCATACCATTGGGCGCAATGATGGCCCGGGCTATACCAATGCCTGGATTCGCAAATATATATTTCCGGGCGGATACTCCCCGGCCCTGTCCGAGGTTACTCAGGTGATTGAACAGAGCGGACTCCATATGACCGATGTCGAGGTTTTGCGGCTGCACTATGCCTATACCCTGCGCCACTGGCACGAGAATTTTGTCAAGGTGCGCCGTCAAGTCCAGGAACAGTTTGACGATAGTTTTATCCGCATGTGGGAATTCTATCTGATCGGCAGCGAGATGGCCTTTAGACATGGCGGCCATGTCGTCTATCAGTTTCAGCTGTCGAAACAGCTGGATGCCGTTCCCTTGACCCGCGACTATATCTACAAGACCGCCGAACCGGTGCGGGCATTCGAGTCAAACCGCAAGGCCGGGTAATGCAGCAGGGATCATGGGGATTTTGACCATTAACAAAAACCTAAATCATCTGGCGGCGCGGGTTGCGGATCCTGTAGCAACCGCGCGACGATATGCCGAAGAGCCAAACCGCCATGATCTCGGGCTGCCGAGCTATCCGCGCGAACCTTACCAGCGCGACCGCGACCGCATCATCCACAGCCGAGCCTTTAGACGGTTGCAGCACAAGACCCAGGTCTTTGTCACCACTGAAGGCGACCATAGCCGCAGCCGCCTGACCCACAGCCTCGAGGTCGCTCAGATTGCGCGGAGTCTCGCGCGGGGGCTCGGACTAAACGAAGACCTGACCGAGGCCATTGCCCTGGCCCACGACCTCGGCCATCCCCCCTTCGGCCATGCCGGAGAGACGGCCCTCAATAGTGTTTTGGCGGAGGTGATAGCCGCGCAGGATTACAGCCTGTTCGACCATAATCTCCAGAGTTTTAGAGTCATTACCGAATTGGAAAAACCCTATCTTGATTTTGATGGCCTCAATCTGACGCGGGCGAGTCTGGCCGGTATCTGCACCCATAATGGCCCGATGAACCGGCCGCCAAGACTGTTGCAAAACTACGACCGCGAATTTGCCCTCGACCTTGGCCATTGGCCGAGTCTCGAGGCCCAGGTGGCGGCGATGGCCGATGATATTGCCTATAATAATCATGACCTTGACGATGGCTTGCGGGCGGGACTGTTGGAATTTGACCAGCTGCTCGACCTGCCCCTGATCGGGCGGGTTTTTAGACAGACTCTTGCCGACTTTCCCGCTGCCGAGCCCAATCGCCAGTCGGCCGCGGCGGTGCGGCGTTTGGTTCATGCCATGACCAGCGATCTTTTTGCCGAGACCCTGCGGCGGGTCGCGGCGGCGGGAATTGCTAACCCGCAGGAGCTGCGGCCTTACCCCCATTCGCTGGTGGGATTCTCGGACTCAATGGCCGCCGATTGCGCCGCGATCAAGGGGTTTTTGTATAAAAACCTCTATCACCACCCGCAGGTGCTGGAGCCGCTAAAACGCGCCCAGAGCAACCTCCGCCAGCTGTTTTTGCTCTATTGGCAGAGCCCCCACACCAGCCTGCCTGAGTCACGGATCAGGCTGTTGAATGGCCTCAGCGAACCACGCCACCGCGCCCGCCTGATCGCCGACTATATTGCCGGGATGACCGACCGATTTGCCGAGGGGGAATTTGCCCGGTTAAGTGGATAGTGGGGACAGTCATTAATCTGCCCCCCTTCCTTTAGGAAGCGGGGGAAAATGAACTGCCCCCCCTCCCTTCAGGGAGCGGGGGGAAGGCTCACTCTGCCTTGCAGAGTGAGACAGGGGGGGTAGGATGAATATCTTGTAAACAAAAACAAAGACCTACCCCCCAAACTGTTCTAAGTTTTCAGCTTCGCTGCGCTTGCCAAAAACTAAGAACAGCTATCCCCCGCTCCCTGAAGGGAGGGGGGACATTTTGACATAGCCCTAGATTTGATAATGACCCAAATTTAAAAACCACTTCAACTAAAACTTGCAATTTTATGGCGAGTAAGGCATGGTTAACCGCTTATAATAATGGCGGCATTCACCAAAGTTCGGGGTTTTCCAGATGAGTCGTGGTTGTGGCCAGATGAATTCTGGTTATTCAGTCCCAATCGGCAGTTCGCTCAGATGGCTTTTTAAGGCTATTGTTTTGGCACGAGCCTCGCGGTTTTGGACTATTCTAGGGCTGGGAATCATGCTCATGCTGGCTTCAGCGGGGCAGCCAGTCTGGTCGATTAGCGAAGCCACCAGCGGAGCCACTAAAACCCAGACTCAAACACAAATCCAAACCAAGGCCACAAGCCGCGAGCCTCTCGGGTTTTTTGCCCTCCAGTGGCAAAGGGTGACCAGGTTTACGAACAGCCAATGGGTCAGGCTGAGAACCTGGCTCGCGCCGCCCACTTCGGTCACCCAGGCGATGGTGCCACCGCGCAGCAGTGGCTGGTTGCCAGACTGGGCACCGCTATGGCTCAAAAGTTTTTTTGGCCAGGACCGACCCAAGGGGATGGTACCCGACAGCGAGGGTAAGTTTGTCATAGCCATTGACCCTGGCCATGGTGGCAGTGACCCCGGGGCGATTGCCCGCGATGGCTGGCCAGAGAAACAACTGACCCTCGCCATTGCCAAGCAGCTTAAACAAAGGCTCGAATCGCGGGGAATTTTTCGGGTAGTCTTGACCCGTACTGATGACAGCCGCATCGAACTGACCGACCGAGTCAATCTGGCGCGGGCCGATGGTGCCATGATCTTTATCTCCCTCCACGCCAATGTCTATGAAGGCGACAATGCCAATTCAGTCACCGGCGCGATGGTCTTCACCTTGACCAAGGAGGCGACCGACAGTGTCGCCGCCAAGATTGCCGCCAGCGAGAACAGCGTCAATACCGTCATCAGCGGCAATGGACTTCGTGGCGGGGCCGAACTGGTTCCGGCTTTGGTTGGCTTGGAACAGCGGGAGACAAGGCGGCAATCGATTCAGCTGGCGCGGCTGACGGTGCAGGAGTTTAACCGCCAGGGTCTGCCGCTGAATGATAATCCGGTTCGGGGTGATAATCTGGTGGTGCTGCGCTCTCCGGCCATGCCCTCGATTCTGGTCGAGATGGGATTTTTATCAAGCCCCAGTGACGAGCGGCGACTCCGCAGCCCACAGGGTCAGGCCCAGATCGTCGCCGCCCTCGCCCGCGCCATCGAACGAAGCGTCCAGAGCCAAATCGGAGCCCTGGCAGTGCCATAGATTCAAAATCCTTAACCATAGTATTAAAACTCTGATAAGGTGTGATTGGTTTTTAACAATAGAAATCTTCAGCACATGGCAAGCCTTTTTGAACAGTTAAAACAGACCGTACTTCTGTGCGATGGTGGCACGGGAAGTCGCGTCCAGTCTATGATTCTGGACATTGAACAGGACTATATGGGGCAGGAGAACTGCACCGAGGTTCTGAACCTGTCGCGCCCCGATATAGTCGCCGAGATTCACCGCGGCTATTTTGCCAGTGGATCGGATATTGTTCAGACTAACAGCTTTGGTGGCTCCCCCATCACCCTCGGTGAATTTGGTTTGCAGGATCGCGCCCTCGAGATCAACCGTCTGGCAGCCGAACATGCCCGCGCCGCGCTGGAGGAATTCTCTCACGATGGTCGCAGTCGGTTTGTGCTCGGTTCAATCGGCCCGGGAACCCGCCTGCCGACCCTCGGCCAGATTCCCTATGATAGTTTGGAGGAGGCCTATGCCCTGCAATCTGAGGGCCTGATCGCGGGCGGAGTCGATGGTATCTTGGTCGAGACCTGCCAAGACCTGCTGCAAATCAAATCAGCCGTCAATGGCGCCAAGATCGCCATGGATCGTCGCTTGAAGACCATTCCCATACTGGTACAGGTAACGGTCGAAACCACCGGAACCCTATTGGTCGGGGCCGATATTGCCGCCGCTGCGACGGTGGTCAAGTCGCTCGCGGTCGAGTCGATGGGGCTCAACTGCGCGACCGGGCCGCAGGAAATGGCCGACCATATTCATTGGCTGGCGCAGAATTGGGATGGCTATATTTCGGTCCAGCCCAATGCTGGCCTGCCCGAACTTTTGGAAGGCAAGACTCACTATCCGCTTGGTGGGGCCGAACTGGCATCGTGGCTGCGGCGGTTTGTGCTCGAGGACGGAGTCAATCTGGTGGGGGGCTGCTGCGGCACTTCGCTGGAACATATCAGCGCGGTTGATGGGATGCTGCGCGAACTGGCGGCCACCAACGGCGGCCATCGCCCGACCGTCAAGCCGCGAACCGTCAAGTGGGAGCCTTCGCTGGCTTCGCTCTATGGGCAGGTATCTTTGCGGCAGGAAAATGCCTTCCTCTCGATTGGCGAGCGCTGCAATGCCAATGGCTCGCGCAAGTTCAAACAGTTCCAGGATTCGGGCAACTGGGCGGGCTGTGTCGATATGGCCAAGGAACAGGTGGGGGAAGGCTCGCACGCCCTCGATCTCTGTACCGCCTTTGTCGGCCGTAACGAGGTCGAGGACATGTCGCAGATGGTGGTGCGAATCAGCCCCGCCGTGACAGCCCCTTTGGTCATCGATTCGACCGAGCTCATCGTGCTGGAGGCGGCCTTAAAACTCTACGGCGGCAAGTCGGTTTTGAACTCGATTAACTTCGAGGATGGCGAACCCCCGGCGGAGAAACGAGTCAAGCTGGCGCGGAAATTTGGCGCGGCGGTCATCGCCCTGACCATCGACGAGACCGGCATGGCCAAGGATGCCGAGGGCAAGCTCGCCATTGCTAAAAGGCTGGTCGATTTTGCTTGCAAACAGCATGGACTGCCTCAGTCTGATCTGCTGATCGATCCTCTGACCTTCACCATCTGCACCGGCAATGACGACGACCGCAAACTGGGCTGTAACACCCTGGATGCGATCGAGATGATTCGCCGCGAACTGCCGGAGGTGCAGATTATTCTCGGCCTGTCGAATATCTCCTTTGGCCTTAATCCGCCGGCGCGGCATGTTTTGAACTCGGTCTATCTCGACCATGCTTTGCGCCGCGGCATGACCGGGGCGATTGTCCATTTTAGCAAGCTGAAGCCTCTGCACCAGATCGCGCCCGAAGAAGTGGCCATCGCCGAAGACCTGATCTTCGACCGTCGCCGCGAAGGTTATGATCCTTTGCAGGCCTTTATCGGCCTGTTCGAGGGGCGCACCGACGAGGCCAAGGTCGCCAAACAAAGGCACGAGAAGGTCGAGGATCGGCTGAAGCAGCGAATCATCGACGGCGACCGCATCGGCCTGAACGATGACCTTGAGGAGGCCATGAGGTCGCATCCGCCGCTCGATATTATCAATATTTTCCTGCTCGATGGGATGAAGGTGGTGGGGGAACTGTTTGGCGCGGGCAAGATGCAGCTGCCCTTTGTGTTGCAATCGGCCGAGACCATGAAGACAGCAGTGGCCTGGCTGGAACCCTTTATGGAACGGGTGGAGGGTCAACAAAAGGGCACCATCGTTCTGGCCACCGTCAAGGGCGATGTCCATGATATTGGCAAGAATCTGGTCGATATTATCCTGACCAACAATGGCTATCGCGTCGTCAATCTGGGGATCAAACAGCCGATTGCCGCCATCATGGATGCCGCCCGCAGCAGCAAGGCCGATGCCATTGGCATGTCGGGACTGTTGGTCAAGTCGACGGTGGTGATGCGGGAGAATCTCGAGGAAATGACTCGCTCGGGCCTGGAACTGCCGGTGCTGCTGGGCGGGGCAGCCCTGACGCGCAAATATGTCGAGGAGGATTGCGTCGCGGCCTATGGGGCGGCGCGAGTCGCCTATGCCCGCGATGCCTTTGACGGGCTCGATCTGATGGATCGGGTGGTCAGCGGCGGCTTCGACCAGTTCCTGGCCGAGCAGCAATCGAGTCGCCAGGCCAAGGCCACCAATACCAAACGCAAACTCGGGCAGGCCGCCGGGGTGCAAAGGCCGGTCGATCTTGACGAGGCGCGAATTCGCCGCACTGAACTGGGTAAAAACATCCCGATTCCCGTGCCGCCATTCTGGGGGGCGCGGGTACTCGAACAGGTCTCGCCCAAGGCGATACTGCCCTATCTCAACGAGATGACCCTCTATCAATTCCAGTGGGGATTCCGCAAATCGGGCAAGACTCTGGCCGAATATAAGCAATGGGCTGCCGCCGAGGTCAAGCCGATCCTGCTTAAGATGTTGGCGCGGATCGAGGCCGATGCCATTCTCCAGCCCAAGGCGGTCTATGGCTATTGGCGGGCCGCGGCGGAGGGCAATGATGTGATTCTGTTCGACGAATCGGGGGCGCGGGAGATTCACCGTTTCAGCTTCCCGCGGCAGGATCAAGAAGACGGCCTCTGCCTCGCCGATTTTTTACGCGATGTCAATGATCCAGTGCGCGATGTCATCGGCCTTCAGGCCGTGACCATGGGGGCGCGGGTGTCAGAGGTGGCACAGGAATGGTTCGCCCAGAATCACTATCAGGACTATCTCTACCTGCACGGAATCGGCGTCGAGATGGCCGAGGCCATGGCCGAATATGTCCATAAAAGAATTCGCGCCGAATGGGGCTATGCTGGCGAAGACGACCGCGAGATGGATCGGCTGCTCAAGCAACAGTACCGCGGCAGCCGCTATTCCTTTGGCTATCCGGCCTGTCCGAACCTCGCCGACCAGCATCCGGTTTTAAAACTGCTGGGTGCCGAGGCCATCGGCCTGTCCCTGAGCGATGAGGACATGTTGGAGCCCGAACAATCGACCTCGGCCATTGTCTTCCACCACCCAGCGGCAAAGTATTTTTCGGTGTAGGCTTTGGAATGACGGTTTTTTATTGCCAATGAGCCATAATGGTATATAAACTGCTTCCATAGGAATTCAAATACTCAGGCTAGTATTTTGGATAAATTAGTGGGGGGGCGGATGCCCCAGACTGTCTCAAAATGAATTTCGTGGTTCTAATTCAACAAAAAACTTG
>JASGCE010000013.1 GCA_030054295.1 Minisyncoccota bacterium | reverse complement strand
CGACGACGCTCAGAGTGACAAAAAAGTGAGTTTTTCAGGGTTTCCTTTAGGGAGCAAGCCTGTCCTGCGGCTGCGAAGCAGAGCGCAGGAATAGCAAGTCTTAGCGAGTGCTTACGAGCGTTAGACTTGCTTGGGGGGTAGGTCTAAGTTTTGTTGTAATTACAAAGACATACCCCCAAGTCGTTCTAAAGAGCGAACGGGGACATTCATTTTCAAAACCAAACATTGTTGGTGCAACAGATCATAAAACTGCCTAGCACGGAATCCGCTGGAATTATGGTTTAAACTCTGCTAAAGCAGGGTACACTAACTCTAACCATGTTGTAACCAAGGACAAGAACAATGAACATTATCGAAACTCTTGAGGCGGAAGAGATTAAAAAGCTAACCGAATCAAAGGTGATTCCAGCCTTTCAGCCCGGTGACACCCTGAAGGTCATGGTCAAGATCGTCGAGGGCGACAAGGAACGCGAACAGGCCTTTGAAGGGGTCTGTATCGCCCGTAAAAACTCCGGCATCAATTCCAACTTCACCGTGCGGAAAATTTCCTATGGCGAAGGGGTGGAGCGCGTCTTCCCACTCTATAGCCCGCGCCTGACCAAGATAGAGGTCGTGCGCCAGGGTCAAGTTCGCCGCGCCAAACTCTATTACCTGCGCGACCGTCGCGGCAAGTCGGCCCGTATCACTGAACGGGTTTCCAAGCGCGGCGAAGCCAAGAAGGCCCTGATCGCGGCGACGGCCGCCCCGACACCTCCGACCACAACTCCCGCAACTCCCGCGGTCGAATAGGCATTTGTAAATGGCCCAGACCCCGCAAACCCTTTACGACAAGATTTGGCAGTCCCATCTGGTGGACAGCGATGCCGAGGGCAATTCAATCCTCTATATTGATCGCCATCTGGTTCACGAGGTGACAAGCCCGCAGGCCTTCGAAGGTTTACGAATGGCCAAAAGACGGGTGCGGCGGCCTGAGGCCACCATCGCCGTGGCCGACCATAATGTCCCAACCTCCCACCGCGAACTGGGGATCAGCGACCCCGAATCGCGTTTGCAGGTGGAGACCCTCGAGGCTAATGCCCTGGAATTTGGCGTCAGATATTTCGCCCTCGACGATATTCGCCAAGGGATTGTTCATATCATCGGCCCCGAACAGGGATTGACTCAGCCGGGCATGACCATTGTCTGTGGCGATTCCCATACTGCGACTCACGGTGCCTTTGGCGCGCTGGCCTTTGGCATTGGCACTTCGGAAGTCGAGCATGTGCTGGCGACTCAGACCCTGTCCACCCGCCGCTCGGCCAATATGCGAGTCACGGTCAAGGGCGACCTGCCGCCGGGAGTCACCGCCAAGGATTTGATTCTCGCCATCATCGGCCAGATCGGCACCGCGGGCGGCAATGGCCATGTGATCGAATATGCCGGCGATGCGATCAGTGCCCTATCGATGGAGGGTCGCATGACCATCTGCAACATGTCGATTGAAGGCGGAGCGCGGGCGGGCATGATTGCCCCCGATCAAACCACCCTTGACTATCTGCGCGGCAAACCCTTTGCCCCCAAGGGCGCGGCCTGGGAATCGGCGAGCCGCGACTGGCTGCGCCTGACCAGCGATGAGGGGGCCAGATATGACCGCGAAGTGATTCTGGATGCCGGCAAGTTAATTCCGGTTGTCACCTGGGGCACCAGCCCCGAAGATGTTCTACCCATTACCGGTCGCGTGCCAAATCCGGCCGAGATTGCCGATGAATCGCGGCGGCTCTCCATGCAACGGGCCCTCGCCTATATGGGCTTGACTCCGGGCACGCCCCTGGCGGAGGTGGCGGTCGATAGGGTCTTTATCGGCTCCTGCACCAATGGTCGGATTGAAGACCTGCGAGCCGCAGCAGCGGTGTTAAAGGGGCGCAAGGTGGCCAGTTCGGTTCATGCGATGGTCGTGCCCGGATCAGGCCTGGTCAAGGCGGCGGCCGAGGCTGAGGGCCTCGACGAACTGTTCCGCGCGGCGGGCTTTGAATGGCGCGATGCGGGCTGTTCCATGTGTTTGGCCATGAATGCCGATCGGCTGGAGCCGGGGGAACGCTGTGCCTCTACCTCTAACCGCAATTTTGAAGGCCGCCAGGGCCGCGGCGGTCGCACTCACCTGCTCTCCCCCGCCATGGCCGTAGCAGCAGCCATTACCGGCCGCCTAACCGATGTAAGGGATCTGGTGTAGGGTGGTGACACCGATTTGTCATTCCCCGCAAGCTTGACTCTTCAGGGGTAAGGCGATCTAGCGGGGGAGTCGAACGAAGTGAGACACGGGCGTCAGTGTCCCCACTTTGATAATGTTAATATAATAGGGGGCGGATGCCCCCTCGACTTGGCAAGCCAAGTCTCACCCCCTCTGGATAGCCTCTCGCTTCGCTCGACGCTATGAGGGGTGATGGGAGGTTTTAACCTTTCGATAACCCTCATCGCGTTGCTTTAGCAAGGCGATCCAGCGGGGGAGTCGAACGAAGTGAGACGGGGGCGTCAGCCCCCAATTTTATATTGCAAGTTTGATAGGGGGCGGATGCCCCAGACTGTCTCAAAATGCTTGTAAGGGGTTAACACAGTCCAAAAATTGTCATTCTGAGCTTAGAACAGTCCGAGCTATAGCGAGGCTATCTGTTCTTTGCGAAGTATCCAGAAAAAATTGAAACATACTGCGTTCACTTGAGAATTTAAAATTTTGTTAATGTTTCAATAACTCTCCATATTCGTCATTGCGAGGGAGCGAAGCGACCGTGGCAATCCATTTGTCCATCTGAAAACAATTACTTAGTGGAAAAATGGATTGCCACGCTTCGTCTCACAGCAGGCTGTGAGTCTTGCTCGCAATGACATATTTTTTATAGAATTCCAAGAATTTTTACAGTGACAGAGTACACTATAAATTTTTTCTTTCTTGACTCTTCGCTTGTCCTTCTAAGCCTTACGCATTGCTCGGGCAAGCGCGACGACGCTCAGAGTGACAAGTTATATATTGAATTAGCTCCACGAAAAACAGTTTGAGACACCCCCTCCTACCTAATCTTGCCACCCGATGCGCTTTCGACCGCGGAAATAACTTTCTGGGACAGGGCTTCGATCTCGCTGTCGGTCAAGGTTGCCACCGTCGGTTGAATCACCACCCGCAATGCCAGCGACTTCATCCCTTCAGCCAGACCAGCCCCCTGATAGAGATCAAACAACACTACTTCCTGAATCAAAACCCGATCAGCCCCCCGCGCGGCCTTTAAAACCACCGCTGCCCCCACTTGGCTCGGCACGACAAAGGCAAAGTCGCGGTGGAGTTTCTGGAAGGTCGAGGCCTCGAGCCTTGGCCTCGCCTTGCCAGCCTTGATTTTCGGCAGGGGCAGTGCATCCAAATCCAGTTCAAACCCGACGACGCGACCGGTCAAATCATAGTCGGCAGAGACCGAGGGGTGAATCACCCCCACCCAGCCGATGACCATTTTATGCCCAAGTTTGATCACCGCCGACTGGCCAGGGTGATACCAGTCTGGCGCACCGGGTTCAAAAACCAAACCATCGCTGCCTATGCCCATCGATTCAAGCAATGCCAGCAGATCGCCCTTAATGCCATAGAATCCTGTCGGGTCAGAAGTTTCGCTCAACCAATCCTTGGCCGCCGCCGTCTCTACCCGCAGGGCTACGGCGAGGTTGCGCTGGCCCTTGATGGTGGAGTCGCGGAAACCTGGGCCGATCTCGAACTGCGCCAAATGGGATTCCCCCCGCGCGAGATTCCGCGCCGCCGCAGCCAACAGATTCGGCAAGGGACTCGGCCTCATGTCGCTGAGGTCGCTGGCAATCGGATTGAGCAGAGTCAAGCCCTCATCCCCGCCACCAAAACGCAGGGCATCGCGGCGATCCAAAAAGGCCCAGGAAACCACCTCGTCAAAACCCCGCGCCGCCAGATTGCGCCGCAAACGCATGGTTCGCGCCGTAGCAATGCCAATCGCTCGGCTGGGTAATTTTGCCGGGCGGGGCAAGGGAGTCAGGGGAATCCGGTCATAGTCGGCGACGCGCAAAACCTCCTCGACCAGATCAGCGGGTTGACGACAGTCGCCGCGCCAACTGGGCGGCACCACCTGCCAGGGTCTGCCCGTTCCTGCGCCCACCGTCACGGCAAAACCCAGTCGCTTCAGGATCGATTGCTGTTCGGAATCAGCCACCGCCAATCCGCCAAGCCGCTCGACCAGCTGGGGGTCAAATTCAATCGCAGCCGCCGCAGGCAATGGTGCCCCAACCGTCACCACCTGCGATGGCTCGCCGCCGCACAGTTCGATGATCAGGGCGGTCGCCATTTCCAACCCCGTCAAGCAGGATTGCGGGTCGATCCCCCGTTCAAACCGTGCCCGCGAATCCGACAAAAGATTGAGCAACCGCCCCGCCCGCGAAATGGCCGCCGGGGTAAAATAGGCCGATTCGATAAAGACATCGCGGGTATCGAACGACACTCCCGATTTGGCCCCGCCCATGACTCCGCCCAGGGCCAGTACTCCGCCGTCATCGGCAATCACCACCGATCCCGTCGGTACGATAAAATCCTTGCCATTCAGGGCGGTAAAGGATTCATCGTCCCCAGCCAATCGCACGGTAATGGCACCGCTTATCTTGGCTGCATCAAAAACATGCAGCGGTCGGTTGAATTCATAGAGCAGATAGTTGGTCACATCGACCAATGCCGAAATCGGCTTTAACCCCACCGAGAGCAACAGGTTTTGCAGCCATTCGGGGCTGGGGCCATTGGTCACGCCGCGCACTAATCGACCAGTAAAGTAAGGGCAGCCCGCCTCGGCTCCCGCCGCCATTTTTAAACCGATGGGGGAGATAAATCCGCCCGCAATCGCTGGCAATTTGGGCGGTGTCGCAGCCTTCCCCAATCCAGCCGCGAACAGGTCGCGGCGGATGCCCGCCACGCCCAAACAGTCGGCGCGGTTGGGGGTGATGGCAATGTCAAAAACCGTTTCGTTCAAGCCAAGGGCTTCCGCGACCGGTGTGCCAACTGCCCAATGGTCGGGCAGTTCGATGATGCCTTCATGGTCTTCACTCAGCATCAATTCCCAGGCCGAGCAGCACATGCCGTTGGAATCGACTCCGCGAATGGCTGTCGGTTTTAACACCGCCCCGGTGCGGGGAATCACCGCGCCCGAAGGGGCATAGGCGATGGTCAAGCCAGCGCGGGCATTGGGTGCGCCGCAGACCACCTGTTGCCGACCCTGGTTGGTATCAACCGAGCAGAGCCGCAGTTTATCGGCATTGGGATGTTGCTCGGCGGTGATGATCTTGGCGACGGTGAAGGCGGCCAGTTCGCTGCCACGACTGGTGACCGACTCGACCTCGAGCCCCAAACGAGTCAGGGTCGCAGACAGAGTCGCATCGTCGGTATTAAAACTGAGTCCATCGACCGCGCGCGGATTGTTCAACCAGGAACGGGATAGTTTCATCGCTTTTCTCCCTTGCCGCTGGTTGGTTTGGAATCGGTTCGCAGGTCGCTGCCGCCGGGGCTTAAACTCGGGCTGCTGACCAGCGACGGCATGTCCCAGGGCGAGAATCCATAGTGGTCATTCCACCGCGAATCGCCGCTGAAGAAGGTGCGCAGATCGGGGATATTATATTTCAACATCGCCATCCGCTCGACCCCCATGCCAAAGGCGAAACCCTGAAATTGGCTGGGGTCGATGCCACAGGCGGTCAAGACATTGGGGTGAACCATGCCCGCTCCGCCAATCTCGAGCCAGTCACCGTAGTTGCCGATCAGCAACTTGCCATCGCTGCGGGAACAGCCAATATCGACCTCGACCGAGGGCTCGGTAAAGGGGAAAAAGCTCGGGCGAAAGCGCAGGGGAATATCGTCGCTTTCGAAAAAACTGTGAATAAATTCCGACAGGCAGGATTTCAAATGACCCATGTGAGTCGTCTGATCGATCACCAGCCCTTCGAGCTGGTGGAACATCGGGGTGTGGGTCTGGTCGCTATCGGAACGGTAGGTCCGGCCGGGAGCAATGATCCGAATCGGCGGTTTTTGACTGAGCATGGTGCGCACCTGCACCGGCGAAGTATGGGTGCGCAGCAACAGATTTGCCCCGCCCGCCTCGCGCGGCGGCAGGTAAAATGTGTCGTGCATTTCGCGCGCCGGATGGTCGGGCGGGAAGTTCAGTCGGGTGAAGTTATGCTCGTCATCTTCGATGTCGGGGCCCTCGGCCAGACTGAATCCCATCTCGCCGAATATGGCGATAAATTCCTCGATGGTTTGGCTGATCGGGTGGATTTTCCCGGCGCGGTGGGTGGCGGGAGGCAGAGAAATATCGATGGTCTCGGCCGCTAGTTTTTGCCCGAGTTCCGCCGCCGCCAGTTCGGATTGTTTAGTCGTCATGGCCGCGGTAATGGCATCGCGGACGGTATTGACTTGGCTGCCGAATTCCTTACGCTGATCAGGCGGCAGAGTCGCCAGAGTCGCCATGGCCGCGGCAATCCTGCCCTTCTTGCCGAGCAGTTCAATGCGCAGTTCCTCAATCGATTTCACCGTGGTGGCCGCAGCAATCGCCGCCACCGCCGAGGTTTGTAATGCAGTTAAGTCAGACATGATTGCCAAGCTATAAACCAGTCACAGGTTTTTTGCTAGAGCCGTTTTTTGTTTGGCAGCCGTAAATGGATAATGAGTTAAACCATCGTCATTGCTTAACCTAAAATTTATCATTGTTATTGTCAAATGCTGAAGTTTTATACCTCTATTGACTTGGTAATATGGGTGTAATAATCATTAACAAAGGCAGGTCTTAACCAAGGGAGGGTTGCATGGCAGAGATTACCAACCGTTCGGTGCGGATATTTCTATCCTCGACCTTTCGGGATTTTGCGGCGGAGCGGAATCTGCTGCAAAGCAAGGTTTTTCCTGAAATCAAACATGCGATGGCCAAAAAAGGCATCGATGTCACCGATGTTGACCTGCGCTGGGGGGTGAACGAGTCGGAATCGCAGGGCGGCATGGCCTTGCGAATCTGTCTCGACGAGATCGACAAGGCTCGCCCGTGGAAAGACGGCGAGATGCCCAAAGACCCGGTTGCTCGCAAAACCGCCGAGGTCTTGTCGCACCGCGTCTTTTTTGTCGGGATGCTTGGGGAACGGTACGGTTGGGTGCCGGCCGAGGCCGATAATGCCTATCAAGATTTGCTTGATGACCACGACTGGCTGAAACCCTATCAACACAAAAAAAGCGTGACTGAACTGGAGATTCTCCACGGCGTGCTTGAGAACCCCGATATGGCCGGTCATGCGCGGTTTTATTTCCGCGATCCGAATTATGCCGCGGCACAAAAGGAAGATTTCTTCCGCGAAACCGAGCCTGATCCGATTAAACGGATCAAACTGATCAAACAACTCAATGAATTAAAAGACAAAATTCGTGAGAGTAAATTCGAGGTCTGCGAAAACTACCGCGATCCCGAAGCCTTTGCCGAACAGTTTAAAAAGGATATTCTGGAGGCACTCGAAGCCGAGTTCAAGGATGTCACGCCGCCAACCAAAACCGAGCAGGAGGATATGGATCACGAGTCCTATGCCCGGCCGCGACGGACACTTTATCTGGGCGGGGATGATTATCGCAAATGGCTCGATGCGGCGGTGGCGAAGGGGCATCGGCGGTTATTGATTGAAGGGCAATCGGGCGGCGGCAAATCGGCCTTGATTGCCAATTGGCTGCATGACTATCGGACTAATAATCCCAATGATTGGGTCTTCGAACATTATTGCGGGCTGGGCGATGATGCCGCCGATCCGGTCAAGCTGGTCATGCGCCTGTGCCAATTTATCAAGGCCAAAACTAATTTCCCAGACGAATTGAAATCCGACCCGCAGGAGATTCTTGTGTCTCTGCGGCAATGGTTGTTTAACGCGCAATTCGTGGCCGAGAAACAGAATTGTCGGCTGGTGATTGCCCTTGATGCGGTCAATAGTCTGCGCGGTGAATTTACCGATTTGCGTTGGTGGCCGGGGGAGATAAACGATCAACTTAAGGCGGTGACGGTAGTGGCCTCGTGCCTGCCCGGGGCGGTGATGGATGCCATCAAGCCCAAAGATGCTTGGCAATCGCTGACGGTTGTGCCGCTGGATATAACAATTTCGCGCGAACTGTTTATCCAATACCTCGACCAATATCGCAAGAATCCGGATAAGGATTTGCTTGCATTGATCTTTGACGGCGATCATGCGGCGGGTCGGGCTGGGATGCTGTGTAATCCGTTGTTTGTCCGCACCCTGGCCGAGGAATTGCGAGTCCTTGCACCGCCGCCGGATTTACAGGAGATTCCCGATTCGCCTGGCACCCATATTAAACTGTGGCTGCGGAGTCACATCGAACACTATCTGACCTGCCAAACAGTGCCTGATCTGTTTGAAATGGTGTTGGCGCGGATCGAGGCCTATCTTGGTGACGGCGGGGTGGCGCGGATGCAATCGGCCCTGGCATCGATCTGGGTCAGTCGGGCTGGGTTGTCAGAATCGGAAGTGCGCGGCATTGTCGGGCGGCAACTGGAATTAGAAAATAACGACCTGCCGCAAAACCATTGGTCGGTGATTCGTTATAACCTTGGCGAAGGCTTGATGGCGGTGACGGATGGGCGTTTGAAATTCTCCCATGATTACTTGAAATCGGCGGTGCAATCGCGGTACCTGGATGGCGGCGACAAGCGAGTTCTCCATGACCAGCGCGTCACCGTCGCCGAATGGTTCGAAGCCCAGCCGGTCACCGCAAGAACTGCTGATGAAATCCCGTTTCAGTGGCAAGAGGCGGAGGAGTGGGAGAGACTTAGGCAGTCTTTAACCCACCAACCCATTATCGCAGAATTGTTGAAAATAAAATCAGGTGACTATTGCCTGCTGCTGCTTTCCTATTGGCTGGAGGTGGAGACACATCTTGAAGTCAATATCGAAGAGCAGTACCAATCCGCCTGGGATCATTGGTATGGCAAGGATGGCAAGCCCGAGCATGGATTTAACCTTGAGTTGTCGAGATTTCTTCAAAATGCCGGTCGCTATGGTGAATTTACCCTTTTCTTGGCGCGGAAACTTGTAAATGCTATTGAGGATGAGTTTGGCCCCAATCATCCCGATACCGCGACCAGCCTCAAAAACCTCGGACAATTGCTCTACTACAACGGTGATTATGATGGTGCCGAGCCAATGCTTCGCCGCGCTTTGGCGATTAACGAGGCGAAACTCGGCCCCGACCATCCCAATACCGCGGCCAGCCTGAATAACCTTGCCCAATTGCTCAAAACTAAGGGAAATTATGATGTTGCTGAGCCGCTCTTTCGCCGCGCACTTTCTATTTCCGAGGTGCAGTTCGGCCCTGACCATCCAGAAACCGCAATCAGCCTGAATAACCTTGCCGGATTGCTTGGAGCCAAGAGAGATTATATGGGTGCCGAGCAGCTACTTCGCCGTGCCCTGGCGATTAAGGAGAATCAGTTCGGCCCTTTCCATCCGTCTACCGCGACCAGCCTGAATAACCTCGCCGGATTGCTCAAAACTAAAGGAAATTATGATGATGCTGAGCCGCTCTATCGCCGCGCCCTGGCTATTTACGAGGCAAAACTCGGCTTTGAGCATCCCGATACCGCACTCAGCCTGAATAACCTCGCCGGTTTACTCTATGCGAAGGGGGATTATGATGGGGCCGAGATGCTTTTCCGCCGCGTACTGTCGATAAGGGAGTCAAAACTCGACTCCGACCATCCTGATATTTCGGTCAGCCTGAATAACCTCGCCTTTTTACTCGAAGCCAAGGGTGATTATGTAAATGCCGAGACGCTTTATCGCCGCACCTTGGCGATCCGCGAGGCAAAACTCGACCCCGACCATCCTGATATCTTTGACATCCTGAATAACCTCGCTACATTGCTTGCAGCAAAAGGTGATTATGATGCCGCCGAGCCGCTGTATCGCCGCGTTTTGGCAATCACCGAGGCAAAACTCGGCCCCGACCATCCCCGTACCGCGACCAGCCTGAGTGACCTCGCCTTATTGCTCAAAGCCAAGGGGGATTATGACAGTGCCGAGCTGCTTTATCGTCGCGCCTTGGCGATTGCCGAGGCAAAACTCGGCCCCGACCATCCTGATACCGCGGCTAGCCTGAATAATCTAGCCTTATTGCTCCATGCCAAGGGGGATTATGTTAATGCCGAGCCACTATATCGCCGCATACTGGCGATCTACGAGGCAAAACTCGGCACCGACCATCCCAATACCAATTATAGTCTTTGGTTTCTCGCAAACTTTCTTCGAGAAAAAGGGGATTATGATGGTGCCGAGCCGTTATATCGACGCCTACTGGAAATCGATGAGGCAAAGTGCGGCCCCGACCATACGTCTACCGCGGGCAGCCTAGATAGCCTCGCCCTATTGCTTCAAGACAAGGGAGATTATACTGCCTCCGAACCGCTTTATCGCCGCGCCCTAGCAATCCGCAAGGCAAAGTTTGCCCCCGACCATCAATTTATCGCGGATAGTCTGTTTAACCTCGCTGCTTTATTGCATAAAACTGGTCGTAGTGGCGAAGCATTACCGATGCTCGAATGGGCGTTGGAAATATATCAAAAGACATACGGAAACGAACATCCAACCACCCAAAACTGCCGCAACTGGCGGGATGCGGTGCGGGACACTTTGGCAATTGGATGGTAAAAGTGAGGGGAAATATGAGTTACAATAATATCAATTTCCCAACTCTGCCAATAAAATTGTGGGTGACATGAATCAAAATAGTTACCTAGTAAGAGTTCGCTTGAATACTTATCACCCTTTAATTTTGATTTTTGTAGCTTCTTATAGCCTCTCCGCCCTAATTTTTTGTTAGGAAATGGTAAATAATCTTATCATCACCACCATGAACTCTTGCGTTTACCGTTATTTTTTAGAAATTCCGCGACTTTTTTTGCTTTTTGAGACTCTTCAGCATAATTCAATGCAGTCTTACCTTCATCGCACTTGTCGATGGGGTTGGCACCCGCAGAAATTAACAATTTTACCATTTCAAAATAGCCCAGTTGAGAAGCATTCATTAGGATTGTATAACCATAATCAGTCTTTGCATTGACATCTGCACGGTTGTTGATGAGAAGTTGAGCTAAGGCAACATCATTTCTCGTAACCGCCCACATTAAAGCACTAAAACCTAGGCTATCTCTGGCGTTAATGTTAACGCCAGACGAAATTAAATGCTTAATCTCAGATGAATTTTCTGAGATCACGGATGCGATAAGTCTTGCTTCAAGTTCGGGAGTTGATTGGGTCATAAAAGTACTACCTGTTTGTTTGAGGATCTAAAACCTTGTAAATCGATTTGTTTTGGTCATAACCCATCTTCCCCGCACCAATAATTAATAATGGTGAGGGGAAGTGATGCCGTTTAACTAACTGAACAATGCGCGCCAAGAGGAAAAACCTGTGTCGATACCAGCGCGAATCATAAGCATCCATATAACCAGAAAAGTGGTCATTGCAGCAGCACACAATGAAGCAATAGCGCAAAGAGCCTTATTTGACTCATTAAAAGAATCGGATATCGAGCTCATAAGCCATGCTACACTCCCGCTAATCCCAAAAGGAGTCAATATTATTGTCCAAGAAAGATGTATTATGATCGTAAAAAAAGTTATCCCATAGGGTATAATATTTAGCAAACTGATTAAACCAGCAAGTTTAAAAAACCTAGAATTGAAGCTAATAGCAGTCAAGACAAGCATGACAACAACGATAGTTCCAAAAATTGAAATCCATCCGCTTAGGAATGACGAAAAGGCGATTGATAGCAAGGACTGGCTCATAGTATCCTCCGATGTGAATGAATGACGGGACGGGTTCGCACGCACTTAAAATAAAATAGCATTACCATTTGTTCATTTAATTTCTTATACAGTAATTTATAACCTATAGTCAACGAATTTATATACAATTATTCTATTGACAAGTAGCGGATTTACTCATAATGGTTGATGTAAGGTGTTATAAATCGAAAGACATGCAAGAATGGGGAGTAGAAATGAGCAACGATGATTTGAGCGATTCGCAAATCCAACAGTTGATGATGATGCAGCAGAATCTCGCCAGAGAGATTGGGATTGATAGTCTTGACATTGAGACACAGCAACAAATTATCTCCGAAATGGGGGAACTCATCATGCGGGAATATATGATCGATTGCTATGATGCCTGTCCTTCGCATTTGCAAAACCAATTCAAAAATTTAATTGAAAATTCCGATGACCCTGACGAAATTAGCAGCTTTGTCCAAAGGCACATTGCCAATGCGGATGTAATATTGCAAAAATCATCGGCGAAAATTGTGAATTCCTATAAACAGAACATGAACCCATGAGGGAGGAGGGTTGCCATGGCGAACTACGCTGATTTTACCTGTAACCGTTGTGGTTTTAAGGAAATTCCGATGAACCACAAGAATCCAAAATCCCGTTGCCGAGGGGAGTTTTATTGGATCAATAACCGTGACATTAAGTGCGACTCGTGTGGCGATGTTTGGCCTGAATCAAATTCAGGCCCCTGGTGGTGTGCAAATTGTTCAACTTGGCATACAAATTACCGAGTCGATTAAGTCAGTTCAAGTTTAATCGCCTCCCCCTCCAACCGCGCGAGAATTTTGGTTTGCCCGCCGCCGCGGCTGGTAAAGACCAGGTCAGAAATCGGAGTCGTCAAATTCGACTCGATCACCTGAGCTATGCCGCGAGCACCGAAGACCAAAGAATCCTTGTTTTTTGAAAGCTCCACCAATCGCTCGACCACCGCCGGTTCGATGGTCAGGGTCAGATGAGCCTTCTCGGTCACTGTCGCCGTCAAACGGCTGAGGAACTTATCGACCACACCCTTAATGTCGCGGATAAAGTCAAAGACCATGATCGACTGCTCGCCGCCCATGCGTCCGAGTAATTCGGGGCGGTGAAGTTTTGAGACAAACTCCTCCTTAATCGCCGCCCGCACACCCTTGATGACCGTATCGAGGCTGTCCTTTTCGAGGTCAAAACGCGCTCGCCGCTCGCCCGTCGGAGTATCTTCATAGATGCCGAGATTCGAGGTAAAGATCAGGATCGATTCCTCGAACCTAGTCGTCACCCCTTGGCCATCGGTCAAGCGACCATCGTCGATCACGGACAGAAAAATATCGAGCATTCGCGGATGCGCCTTCTCGATCTCATCCATCAGAATTACCGAATGGGGCCGCGCCCGCACCTTCTCGGTCAACTCCCCGCCACTGCTGAAGCCAACATAGCCCGGCGGCGCCCCAATCAACCGCGCCACCGAATGGTCTTGACGAAATTCAGCGCAGTCAAATCGAATGATTGCCGATTCATCGCCAAAGACCAACTCCGCCAAGGCTCGCGCCATTTCGGTCTTACCAGTACCAGTTGGGCCGGCAAAAAACAAAGTTGCTCGCGGGCCTTTAGAACTGCCCTGATGGGCTCCCGCCAAGCCAGTTCCAGCCTTGCGCAGGGCCGAGCAGACTGTATCAATTACATGGGCCTGTCCGCGGACGCGCTTGCCGAGAATCTCGGCCGAATCCTTAATCGCTTGGGTAAGGGATGCAGCCTCCCACGGCGAGGTCGAAACCCCGATCCTAAAGGCTCTGGCCGCAGCCTCGATCGCAGCCGGTTCGGTCAGGTTGCGCTCGCGGCAAGAATTGATAAAGCGCGAAAGATCATTCAGCTTCCACCCATCCGACAGATTGGAATAGTGTTTGGCAACAGCGGGATCTGGGTTAAAGAGAGTCGCAAATTGCAACCGCTCGTCTCGGTTCGTCGATTGCAGATTAACAATCCGAATAAAGGGAGAAATACAAAGGGCATTGGGCAGACACCGTAGATGGGGAACGCGAATCATCAATAGCTTACCCGTCGATTCCAAACTATCGCTTCGGGCAAAATGCTCGATAGCGCGCAGCATCTCAAAGTCATTGGACTTGTCGTCACTATTGGCGCGCGGTTGACCAGCATCCTCGAACCAAAACTCGCCATTTACCAGAAAAATTTTTGAGGCCTTCGGATCATCGATTTTTGCCGCGAGGAGTTCTGGAATCAGAGCCTCTGACTTTAATGTCTTTGTGACATTATTCGATTCTTGAGTGAGGCTATTCTTTGAGGGTTCGTAAAGTGACAAGGGTTGATGTTGCTTAAACTCACTCTCGATTAAGGCACTCAAGGACAGGGGAAGAAAGGCCCCGGGGGTTGCGGCATCCGGAATCAAAAAAATGTCATGTTGCCGATCACCAACGACAATAATCACTCGCGAAATCTGCGCCGCCAGTTGCAGGTTGGATAGAAGATTTTCTGACATAATTCATCGCTCCTTAACTCAGGGTTGCCGCATAGGATTTAAGTTTTGGTCGCTCGGCCTTTCGACGAGACCTGCCGTAACCGCTGGTCTTTTGCGCGGGGTAGTTTTTATCATCGACAATCGCATGAACCTTTGAACAGATGGTCTTGGCCGCCACAGCCTCCTCCTCCGACAGTTCTGATTTATTGGTATAGACATTCATGTCGAGATGGGTTGAGTGATCCTTGGTCTCATGTTGGCTGATCTCCACCCAATGGTCGGGAAAACCATCAAGCTCCATAATGAGCAGTTCATCATCCGCCGAATCCAGAATTTTAAATCCATGGGCCTTGGCCTTAGAAACGACGCGCGACCGCCAGAAATTATGACTGGATTCGATTCTCGCCTCCTCGACAATCTGCTGATAGGTGGTTTCAAGACTATGATCCCACGAAGACAAACCATTGACGACCATATCGAGTCTGTGACGAAGCTCCTTCCAGCGAAGTTGACTCCTTTCGGAATCAATCAGTTCAGGTTGGTTATTCAGTAATTCAAGTGATTTCTGTTTATAGAATTCAGTCTCACTATGCCGTTTGAGAAGATCACAAACCGAAACCGGTGAATAGGAATTCTCGACGGTATGGTTCACATAGTGCTGAATATGGGGCGGTAAGTCGCTTGGATTAAGTTCGCAACCAACCAAGGTTGCCTCGATCTCGGCGCGTATCTCTTGCTGCCTTTTTGATTTTTCTTGCCGCAAAACCTGCTGCAACTCGACGGAAGCGGTTACGGTCGAAACTGCCTCTCCGCTATAGGCTGAATTTTGCTGTGTCTTGGCACGGGCTTCAAGTCGGTTGCGAATCGCCTGAACCTGTTGCAAAATAGACTCCAGCTCCTGCCTCGACTCTTTAACGGCCTGAGAATTGGCCTGTTGCGACGGAGCCGAGGGAATGGCCGGCAAGGTTTCATTTGCCTCGGTCTCAGCCATCAATCGGTTACAGATGCCAATTTCCATATTCAGGGATTGGCGAGCAATCTGGTGTTGCTCCCATTCGCGTTTAAGACTATTGCGCTCGGTCAAAATTTCCTGCGCCAATTGGGCTGCCGCTTGAAGTTCTTGCCGTTTTTGCCTTAGCCAGGCCTGGGCCTCCGGTGGTTCAATGAAGTTAGGAAATACCACTACCGCGAAGATCAAATCCGGAAGTTCTGTTCGCAAACGATCAGCCTCGGCGACCATCTCCCGCCATTGCTGATGAACTGCTGCGACTTCAGCTTCTTTTCGGGCCTTAATTCTTTCGGCCTCTTCACGGGCTAGTCTCTCGCGTTCCTCGGCTGCGGCCCTTTCGGCGGCGGCCTGGGCCTCATAGAGTTCCCGAACTTCGGCTTCGGTAAGGTCGAAGCGAATTCGCCCATAATAATCAATGCTCATTCAATTCACCCTAATCCGTTAATCGAACTATCAGCCCGAAGGTCTGCACTATAGAGTTCTTGCAGTAATCTTTGAGCCTGTTTATTGCCATTAGAGGCATCAATCCCAAGCTGGGTTAGTGTCGATTCAATATTCTCGTCGGCCAATGAATATTCACGCCAAAAGGGCGGATCCGCGGGATTAATCAACTGAGCCAGCATGACCAGTTTCCAGTTATCGCTGCGATGAATCGCAGCCTTAACCTGTGAAACCTGAGGACGAAAGGGGGTTGTCTCGATCCAATTTAGCAATTCATTGAACTGAACCAATGCCTGATCCCAGTTTCCCGGTTCGACCAGAGATCGCATCAATTCCTTAGCATCGTGGTACGATTTTGACCCCATCGTAAAACTACTCTTTGCACTACCGGCAATCAGATTATCCCAATTGGGCAGATCGGTAGAAGGTGGTTGTCCTCGCTCGACCTCGTCAAGGTCAGTGATGACATCTTCAATTGTCCAACGGAACCGCGGATCGGGATAGAGGCATCCCATCAAAAATCTTTGAATCTTTTGATTGTGAATTTCTTTGAAAGGAATCTCGGAATTGCGAATTTGAAAATACTCAATCTGCCGACCAAAAAAGGCATAGGCAACAATCTGAGCGGCCGAGAAAATGTCGCTTCCCAGCACAATATTCCGTCGTTCTTTTATTTCTGGTGCCGCCCATGGTTCTATCACCAAATGGCTGGCAGCATTATTATATGCAAATTCTCGTGACCGGTAAAAGAGCGCGGCATCAATATCCAATGTCAGTCCATCGGCTGCTATCGAGATAAAATTTGGATTAAAAACAATGGCTCGCAAATCCAAATCAGCCAGGTTTTGGATCAACTTAACCAGGTGATGAAGCAGCAATTCGGCTGCCTTTTCCCCCTGATTGATCTGCAACCATTGATCCAGCAATTGTCTTTGCAGCGGCAATTTACTAATTTCATATGGAAACTCAGTACTGGAATGGCTTGCAACGCCATAACCATAGAGGAGAGCTATCCCCGAGTGAAGTTGATTGACCAGCCGGTCATAGATGCCATTGGGCGTAACAACACCTCGCGGCAAAAACCTTGTATAGATTGCGGTTTCCCCCGAATTTTTAACAACCGACCATTGGCTATAGGCATCCCGATGAACAATTGCCTCCGGTGAAGTCAATTGCCACCCCGCAACCACCAAGGTTTTTGGCAAGATCTCATCAATGGCCTCAGCCGTCATAAGTTGAGATAGTTTATGGCTAACCTCCGCGCCTGATTTGGTTCTTTTGCTTTGGATTTTGCTGGGCCTTGCCTCACCTGGCTGTTCGGTTTTGGTAGACTCACCAGCGGCGGGGGCTGGTCGATGGGGCAGCGGATCATCGCCAAGCAGGTTCTGAACCAGATGTGGCTCTGTTGCAGCTATGGGTGATTCTGCTCCCTGAGTTATCTGGTCACCCTCCACAGCGGCTGCTGGTATAGGTTCCGCTGCTGTCGCAAAAACAAGTAGATTTCCATCCAAGGCGCAGATACTCGCGTTCGCAGGATAGGAGGTTCGACATTTTGGACAGATCTTATCCATGATGATTTTCCTCGGTAATGATTTCGCGGATTCGCATTTTCTCAGCAATGCCAACAGCAAGGGCCCCATTCTTCCCTATGTGGAACTGTCGGCCATTCTGATGGTCGCTGAGATCACCATATCTTTGCTGAGCAAGTTTAGTTTGCAGATGAATGGTTTGATTGTCGGAACCGCGAAGCGCAAGAGTAGGACGATTCTGAACAAAGGGGCCGCAAATTAAAATATCGCAGCTTTCAGTCAGTTCCCTATGGTTTTTTAACAAATAACGGTAGCTTCTGCCGCTATAGAGCAGGACATCCGAGTCGCGCCAATGCTGCTTAAATGCCCGGATTAATTCAAGCACAGCCTGCGGTTGTTCGCTGGGTTCCCCGCCAGATAGAGTCAGACCGTCACAAGCTTTAAGATGAGTTTGAGTCCAGGCTATAACAGCATCAACGGACAGTTTTTTTCCAAGCCCTGAATCCCAACTCTCAACCGTACAGCAACCCTTGCAGCCAATCGTGCAGCCCTGTACCCACACCCCAAGCCGAGAGCCAAACCCCAGGGTCTTCACATTGGCCATAATTTGATAAATATTTAATATCTGGTTCACTTTGTACTAACCGAAATGACATGTTTTGAGAGACGGTTATTGTCTTGGACATTGGTACCAGCGATCAGTATCGAACCCTTTTCGCAGGGAATTTCAAACTCGACCAAAAAATAACCCGTCGGATTGATCTGATTCTTGACCTGCCTGGTTGCTAAATGCTGGTCAAGGGTCACGATTGTATCTCGGTTACCAAAAATCTTGTCGGGCCTGATGAGCAGAATCGAAATCGAAGTAGGACAATAGATTTGGATGCGCAACCTTCGACCCCAAATTTCTTGAATGGTGGATGGGGCCAGAATCGTATCTCCGGCACTTATCGATGTTTGGTTCAATAACATGTTAATTAGTTCAATCGGATTAATAAGCGAAGGAATTACATGGGTAATCGAGAGCCAAAATCGATTGATCGCCGCCTGTTGTTTAGACTCGAGATCAACCGGACTGTAAAGACCCTTTTGTCGAAGCCCGCTGATAAAGGGGGCGATTCTCTGGTTGAGATTCTCGCCCGGCTGTTCATCGCCAATGGCCGAAAAACTGATCAAGGCTGCGTCATTTGGGATGGCACTGCTGTGCATTTCTCGGGTAAAGTTAAGAACCGTATCACGGATTTTTTTAAGGTTTTCATAACTATTGTGAAATTGATTAAGCACCTCAGTATAGCGATAGGGAGGCTTTATTTCCTTCTGATTCGACTTTTTTTTCTCGGGTTTGGCTTTAAAAAAATCACCAATCTTACTAAGCAGGCCTTGATCTTCAGCCCCCCCCTCCGCTGTTGGAGGTGATTTAGTATCATTTTCTGGTTTGGTTTTTTTTGCCTTGGTTTTGGTCGAAGCCATTTACCCATCCTCCAATTACTGTAATTGTTGAGGGTTCTGAGGCGCAACCGCAGCAGCACCAGACTGGGCTGGCATAACTGTACTATTGCCATCGACCGAAATCAGCAATGGCGGCAATTCTCCACCCACTGAATCGCGAATAATATTCTTATTGTTTGCAACCTGAGCCAATTCTTCTTGCAGCCCGGTTTCCATCTGCTCCCGAGACAAGATATCGCGATTCTTTACCCCATCGATGACGATTGTTGGTATGGGGAATTCCGATACAAAAAAAGCAAATAGTTCAATCACCATGATGACAACAAAGATAAAAAAGATTTTTAAAATCAATGCCGCACTTTCGGCACCACCCTCCGAGAATTTATTAATGAACGAAATAGCCAGAGTGCCAAGGGTTGGCGGTTTTTTGGATAGATCGACCATCTTATCCTTTTGATCTTGAATTTCCTTCATCTGGGCCTTTAGTTTTTCGCTGTCGAGGCTGGAGGACTCCAGTTCCTTGATTCGCGAATCGGCAGCCTCCTTCCTTTGTCGCCAGTCGAGACACTTTGGCCCGCAGCGACCGCCGACAATCGCTACACCATCGATTTGGCGAGACTCGCCACCCGATTCGGCAATTTCAAACTGCTGGGCCTCGGCTCGTTTTCGTTTAAGCTCCTCGATGGTTGCCAGTTGAGCCTCGAGGGCATTGTTGCGACTGGCAAGATTGGTTTCGACCTCACTGAGTTTGCGCCAGCGATCAGTCTGTTCGAGTTTAAGCTTTTCTTTTTCATTGATCTGGGTAAGCAGATTTCCCTGTTCGGTCAATAGTCCGGCAAAAAGTGACATAAATACCGATAGCAACAATACAAAAATCCGCAAAATAACTAAAGGCGTTTTCGACTTCATATATTCGGGATTATGCTTGTCATAAGAACAGGCCACAAGCAACCAGTCGAGGGCAAAAACCAAAATCGGGAGGAGAATCAGATAGGGCGATTGTCCAACTATCGCCTCCCCATTAAAAAGCAGGGCCAGGGTAAAGGCAAGCGGCGAAATAATCACCGCTACGCCGCGAACCATCATATTGACCCGATAACGAACCGATCTTAGTTGGGTAAAGACTTGCCGGTCGAGGCCAGATAAAAAACAGAGTGGCTCATAGAATGACTTGACCTTGGCTACGGCCAGAATCACCCATAGTGGCCCGACGACCGAGCCAAATAATATAAATAACTTCAGCCAGCCACTCCCCAATTCACCGTGCAAATTCTATCTCCCCCAATTAAAAATTCTATTAAACAACAGTTTAGATACTGTTCCACTCATACATGATTATATTAAAATATACAAGCCTGTTTTTTATTCATTGCATATAAGGTGTCGTTAGTTTATAAAAATGACATTCAACTAACATAATCCATAGGTAGAAAACACCTATTGACAACCAAGTTTTGCAGCGAGTTAATGATGAATATATTAGGAATTCTTGTTGAGTTTGAAATCCTTGAAAAGTCCATCAAGGGTATTGTTGGCATCGTTACCGTCGTCGGCGTCGTCTGGGGAATCATTGGTTGGACTTTTCATAAATTCCATAAGAAAATTGCTCACCCTGAATCGGTCAGTGATATATTCCGATTCGATAAAGGGCAATACACCGTGAAGCCGCCATTTGTGGCGGCCATTTTGCGGCGTGTCTCGATAAAAACCTGGGCCGCCAACCGATCCGCCCCCTCGGCCAGGCCGCTGACCAGGGTCAGGTTAAACCCGCCATCCTGTGCCAATCGGCGGTAAAAATTTTCCACCGCCAGTCGCAATCCTGCCACCGCCTGCGTCCGCGGATCGCGGTGGCCGGTAATGCCTATGTATAATGGCTGGGTCATGGTTTAAACCTTTCATCTTAACCAACGGAACCATTTGCGTATTTGCCTATTTACCCAAACTATCCCGCACCCCATCCCGCCAGCTTCGGCAGTTTTTTGTGTTCGGATGTTGGTCACCTAACTTCTTTTGGAAAATCGTCAAGGCCTGTTCCAGCATCGGCAGGGCTTCGCCGCTTCGACCTGTCTTGTCCAATAACGCAGCGAGATTCCACAGGCTGGTCGCGGTATCGGGATGGTCAAAGCCGAGTTTAGCCTCCTTGATCGCCAGTGAGCGGCGATAAAGCGGCTCAGCCGCGGCATAATCCCCCTTGGCTTCGAGCAAATGGGCGAGGTTATTCAGGCTTAGCGAGGTATCGGGATGGTCGAGGCCGAGTTTTGCCTCCTTGATCGCCAGGGCGCGGCGAAAAAGCGGCTCGGCACCCTCATAATCCCCCTTGGCTTCGAGCAATTGGGCAAGGTTATTCAGGCTTAGCGCGGTATCGGGATGCTCAAAGCCAAGTTTTGCCTCCATGATCGCCAGGGCGCGGCGATAGAGCGGCTCGGCACCCTCATAATTTCCTTTGGCATAAAGCAATTCGGCGAGGTTATTCAGGCTGATTGCGGTATCGGGATGGTCGGGACCGAGTTTAGCCTCACGGATCGACAGGGCTCGGCGAAAAAGCGGTTCGGCACCCTCATAATCCCCCTTGGCATGGAGCAAAATGGCGAGGTTATTCAGGCTGGACGCGGTATCGGGATGGTCGGGGCCGAGTTTAGCCTCGTAGATTGCCAAAGCGCGGCGATAAAGCGGCTCGGCTGTTTCATAAACCCCCTTGGAATTGAGCAAAAAGGCGAGGTTATTGAGGCTGGTCGCGGTATCGGGATGGTCGGAGCCGAATTCAGCCCCCATCTGTTGGTTATAGAGTCGCGCCAAGAACAGGGTAAATTCGCCATAGCGACCTCCTCTATTAAGGAAAATTTGCAGCTGATTCACAAACCCACTCTCGGGCTTGCCATCCTTGCCAAACCAGCGATTCCAGGCATTTTCATATTGCACTTCCAGCTTAACCCCAAGATGTGTCTCCACCGCCAGCCAATAGCCCAGCAGCAGCAGGTGATAGCCACCTGATTTAATCAACAACAATTCTGCGACAATCGGCTGGTGAACCAGGCACAACCGCAACCGCTCCCATTCCTCGGCCATTTGCCATTGAAACGGGATTTCCTCGGCGCTGCGGGCAGTTACCGGCTGGGCTTCGAACCATTCGGCGACCGTGTTGCGCTGGTCGTGGAGAACTCGCTTGTCGCCGCCATCCAGGTACCGCGATTGCACCGCCGATTTCAAGTAATCATGGGAGAATTTCAAACGCCCATCCGTCACCGCCATCAAACCTTCGCCGAGGTTATAACGAATCACCGACCAATGGTTTTGTGGCAGGTCGTTTATTTCTAACCCAAGTTGCGTCCCGACAATGCCCCGCACTTCCGATTCCGACAGCCCAGCCCGACTGACCCAGATTGATGCCAGGGCCGATTGCATCCGCGCCACTCCGTCCGCGCCAAGATAGGCCTCGATCCGCCCCAACACCATTTCAAACAGATCAGGCACCGTTTGGCAGGTCAAATAGCGTTCAATATGACTCCGCAGCCACAGTTTAATATGGGTGCCTTTCTTACCCTTAATCTCTGGCAAATCCGGCGGCGGTGCCAAGACCCGCAATTCCTCGGCCAGGGTGCGGACAAACAAAGGGTTTTGCAACATCCCAGCCCGACCCGACGCATGATCGCCGTCAAAAATCAATGCAAGTAAATCCTGATCCGGATTCTTGCGATATTGGTCGAGGTATTGGACAAACAGTTCGCGCGAAGTTGTTATATCCAGCGGCAAAACCGTCAGCGATTGCCAGGTATCCTGGCCTTTTAACGCCGCCATCACATCCCCGGGCAGGCACGAGGCCACCACCGTCACCAAGGGAATTTTATCGCCTATATCCCCCGGCCACCAACGCATATCGGCAAATTCACCGCGCAGACTATTGACCGCATCGAGAGCAATCACCAGCCGACAATTCTGTTTCTCGGCAATAGATTGCGCGTTGAACAACCATTGCCGCAGCGACACAAGAATCTCCTGCGGATCGGATTTCAATTCGTCTGGGAAATTGGTTTTGGCCTTGATAAATTGGCACAGGCGCATGACCAATTTAACCGGATCGGCGGCATCATCACCCAACCCGCAATAATGTTCAAAGACCCAATCATTGGGGTTATTAGTCCGATAGTCATGCAGCCAATTGGCGATCAAGGCCGATTTGCCGCCCCCCGATTGCCCTTCAATCAATAACCGCCGCTTATCCGCCGCCAAAGCCGCATCGAGCCATTCTTGGTAATCCTTGCCGCCAAGATAGAGACCGCGCCGTGGCCGGGCATAGGCCTCGTGATCCATATCCTCTTGCTCGGTTTTGGTTGGCGGAGTCACATCCTTGAACTCCTCCTCCAGCACCGCCAATATGTCGGTTTTAAACTGTTCGGCAAAGGCTTCGGGGTCGCGGTAGTTTTCGCAGACCTCGAATTTACTCATACGAATTTTGTCTTTTAATTCATTGAGTTGTGCAACCCGTTCAGGCTCGGATTCGCGGAAGAAATCCTCCTTTTGTGCCGCGGCATAGTTCGGATCGCGGAAATAAAACCGCGCATGACCGGCCATATCGGGATTCTCAAGCACGCCGTGGAGAATCTCCAGTTCAGTCACGCTTTTTTGGTGTTGATAGGGTTTCAGCCAGTCGTGGTCTTCAAGCAAGTCTTGATAGGCATTATCGGCCTCGGCCGGCACCCAACCGTACCGTTCCCCCAGCATCCCGACAAAAAAGACACGGTGAGATATAACCTCGGCGGTTTTGCGGGCGACCGGGTCTTTGGGCACCTGACCGTCTTTCCACGGCCGAGCCTTGTCGATCTCGTCAAGGCAGATTCGCAGGGCCATGCCGCCCTGCGATTCCGATTCATTGACGCCCCAGCGCAGGTCAACATCGGTGACATCGATGCCCTTTTTGGCCATCGCATGTTTGATTTCGGGAAAAACCTTGCTTTGCAGCAGATTCCGCTCCGCCGCAAAATCCCGAAAGGTCGAGGAGAGGAATATCCGCACCGAACGGGTGTGTAAAAACAAATCTGGTGAATTGTCATCTGACATAATAAGTTACTCAATCCGGTGTTGTTTGCGCCCAATTACCTATTCACTCACCGTTCTGACGCCGTAAATTCATACAGCCTGTTCTGCGTTGGAATAACCAGCGAAAGATATGATTGAACAGCACAGGTTTTGTCAAATCAATTAATTTTCATGTTACCCTCTCGATTTAACCCAACAACAAACAGAGAGGGCAACAGATTACGCCTAAACGCAGTCAGTACCAGTATAGCAGGTACAACAGCGGGCGGATTCAGCCACGCCTTTTTCATGATCCCAACGCCATACCACAGGCACACCTGGCTTTTTGTCAAGCGGGGCATCGGCCTTTTTGAAAAAGGTTGTCACCAAATTTTGCTCCATTGAAATCATATCGCGTGGCAAGATTTCAAAACCGGCATCATTATGAAGATGCGGCAGGGCCACTGCCAAGCCGTAACCATCAAGTTTGCGAACCATTTCTTGGACTTCAGGATTATTCATCGCCAATACTGCCGCCTTAAGCTCGGCAGGGAGACGATCAATTTCTGGGTTAGATTCAATGGCTGAGATCGACATATCTTTACCTTCCCTAATGTTAGGTTGAGCCGCTAGGATTTTCTAGTGTATAAAAAACTTAATATATGATTAACACTATTGTCAATATCTATATTACGCATAACTTTCTTGACACAATAATATTCACGCGCTAGTCATTAACCATGATATGACTAAGGGTGAAAAGATGGATAATAAATTCAACCGTTCGGTGCGGATATTTCTATCCTCGACCTTTCGGGATTTTGCGGCGGAGCGGAATCTGCTGCAAAGCAAGGTTTTTCCTGAAATCAAACATGCGATGGCCAAAAAAGGCATCGATGTCACCGATGTTGACCTGCGCTGGGGGGTGAACGAGTCGGAATCGCAGGGCGGCATGGCCTTGCGAATATGCCTTGATGAGATCGACAAGGCTCGCCCGTGGAAAGGCGGTCAGGTGCCCAAAAACTCGGTCGCTCGCAAAACCGCCGAGGTTATATCTCACCGTGTCTTTTTTGTCGGGATGCTGGGGGAACGGTACGGTTGGGTGCCGGCCGAGGCCGATAATGCCTATCAAGACTTGCTTGAAGACCACGACTGGCTGAAACCCTATCAACACCAAAAAAGCGTGACTGAACTGGAGATTCTCCACGGCGTGCTTGAGAATCCCGATATGGCCGGTCATGCGCGGTTTTATTTCCGCGATCCGAACTATGCCGCGGCACAAAAGGAGGATTTCTTCCGCGAATCCGAGCCTGAACGGGTTGCACAACTCAATGAATTAAAAGACAAAATTCGTATGAGTAAATTCGAGGTCTGCGAAAACTACCGCGACCCCGAAGCCTTTGCCGAACAGTTTAAAAAGGACATTCTGGAAGTACTCGAAGCCGAGTTCAAAGATGTCACGCCGCCGACCAAAACCGAGCAAGAGGATATGGATCACGAGTCCTATGCCCGTCCGCGACGGACACTTTATCTGGGCGGGGATGATTATCGCAAATGGCTCGATGCGGCGGTGGCGAAGGGGCATCGGCGGTTATTGATTGAAGGGCAATCGGGCGGCGGCAAATCGGCCTTGATTGCCAATTGGCTGCATGACTATCGGACTAATAATCCCAATGATTGGGTCTTCGAACATTATTGCGGGCTGGGCGATGATGCCGCCGATCCGGTCAAGCTGGTCATGCGCCTGTGCCAATTTATCAAGGCCAAAACTAATTTCCCAGACGAATTGAAATCCGACCCGCAGGAGATTCTTGTGTCTCTGCGGCAATGGTTGTTTAATGCGCAATTCGTGGCCGAGAAACAGAATTGTCGGCTGGTGATTGCCCTCGATGCGGTCAATAGTCTGCGCGGTGAATTTGCGGATATGCGCTGGTGGCCGGGGGATATAGGCGATAAAATTCCGTTGGTGAGGGTGGTGGCATCGAGCCTTCCCGGTGAAGTGATGGCGGCAATTAAACCCAAAGATGCTTGGCAATCCCTGACGGTTGTGCCACTTGATATAACGACTTCGCGCGAACTGTTTGTCCAATACCTCGACCAATATCGCAAGAATCCTGATGACGATTTACTTGCATTGATTTTTGACGGCGATCATGCGGCGGGTCGGGCTGGGATGCTGTCTAATCCATTATTTGTCCGCACCCTGGCCGAGGAATTGCGAGTCCTTGCACCGCCGCCCGATTTGCCGGAGGTTCCCGATTCGCCTGGCACCCATATTAAACTGTGGCTGCGGAGTCATATTGAACACTATCTGACCTGTAAAACCGTGCCTGATCTGTTTGAAATGGTCTTGGCGCGGATCGAGGCCTATCTTGGCGAGGGCGGGGTGGCGCGGATGCAATCGGCCCTGGCATCAATCTGGGTCAGTCGGGCTGGGTTGGCGGAATCGGAAGTCCGCGGCATTGTCGGAACGCAGCTGGGGTTAGACAAAAACGACCTGCCGCAAAACCATTGGTCGGTGATTCGTTATAACCTCGGCGAAGGTTTGATGGCGGTGACGGATGGGCGTTTGAAATTTTCCCATGATTACCTGAAATCGGCGGTGCAGTCGCGGTACCTGGATGGCGGCGACAAGCGACTTGTCCACGACCAGCGCGTCATAGTCGCTCAATGGTTCGAAGCCCAGCCGGTCACCGCCCGCAGCGCCGATGAAATCCCGTTCCAATGGCAAGAGGCGGAGGAGTGGGAGAGGTTGCGGTTCGTCCTTACCGTGCAAGCCGTTGTGGTAGAATTATTGAAGGTAAAATCGGGCGACGATAACCTGCTGCTATTGTCCTATTGGCTGGCGGTGGAGAAACATCTTGGAGTCAATATCGAAGAGCAGTATCAAACCGCCTGGAATCGCTGGTATGGCAAGGATGGTCATGCTGAAAGCGGGTTTGTGAATCTGCTGCAAATTTTCCTAAAGCATGCGGGTCGCTATGGCGAATTTACCCTGTTCTTAGCGCGACTCTATAACCAACAGATGGAGGCTGAATTCGGCCCCGACCATCCCGATACTGCTAACAGTTTAAATCAACTTGCTATAGCCTTGAGAGTAAACCCTGAAAATTATGATAAAGCTGAGATTTTACATCGCCGCGCATTAGAAATTTATGAAAATTCTTGTGGCTTCGACCATCCCAAAGCAGCAGATACCTTAGTTCTTCTTGCGCCATTTGTACTGGCTAAAGGAAATTCTGTAGAACAAACCAAAGATTTACTCAGAAGAGCTTTGATTATTAGAGAAAAATTTGGCTCAAATAATTTATCTGCTGCTCGAACTTATCTTAGCTATGCTGGTTTTATGAATATGATAGCTGAATGGGACATAGCAGAAACATATTATCTTCGTGCACTTGCAATTTATGAAATGATTTTGGGTCCATACCATCCTGAAACATTATCATGCCATAATGGTATAATTAAAATGATGTATGATAAAGATGATAAAACAAATATTGAGAAGTCACTTCGTCGCATTATTGAGATTAGAGAAGTTCAGCTGGGTGTTAATCATCCATTAACAATAAGAAGTAACGATGACCTCGCCACGATATTACTAGAACAAAATAGAGACGAAGAGGCTCTATATCTAATAGAGCGAATTCTTCTGTCTTTCGAACTATCAAATGGTAAAGAACATCCGTTTACTCAAAGATTCCGCAGGAAGCGGGATAGGGTGCGGGATAGTTTGGAGGGTAAGCCGAAGTATTTTGTATAGACTAAGGTGTCTTTTAAAAATGATGCTCGGAACATTTTTGGTAAATAGGCAAAAAAACAAAAGGTTCAGTTGGTTCAAGTGAAAGGTTGAAACCATGCCCAAACAATTATTCATCGGCATCACCGGTCACCGCGATCCGCGGCCTCAGGCGGTGGCGGGATTGCGACTGGCGATGGAAAACCTCTACCGCCAATTGGCACGGGATGGCGTGGTTGACCTGACCATGATCAACGGCCTGGCCGAGGGGGCGGATCGGTTGGCGGCGCAGGTTTTTATTGAGACTCGCCGCAAAATGGGCGCGGCGAATTGGCGGCTTCATGGTGTCTTGCCCTTTGACGAATCGGAATATATCAAGGATTTTCCTAACCTAATTGATGAATATTACGCCCTTAAAAACCAATGCGACGAGATCATCACCCTGCCCTCTG
>JASGCE010000154.1 GCA_030054295.1 Minisyncoccota bacterium | reverse complement strand
CTTCGCAAAAGCCAAGCGCGACGACGCTCAGAGTGACAAGTTTTTTGTTGAATTAACACCACGAAATTCATTGTGAGACAGTCTGGGGCATCCGCCCCCCACAAATTTTAATCAAAATTACACGCCTGAGTTTTTTTAATTCTTAAGTGATCATAGTATATTTAACATCACATAGCAAAACAGAATTAAATATATGAAAATCTGTACATTGTTTTATGTTACAAATAGAGGTTAAGCTCTTTGGGTTTTAGTTGAGCCTGTGCTAAACTGCTTACGGAATCGTAATTGTAAAATAGGAACTCACCTGTGCAAAAACTACAGTCGGTACGCGGCACCCATGATCTGCTGCCCGAGGCCGAGCAGCAGCATCAGCGGGTCATCACCACGGCGCGGAGTCTCGCCTCGACCTATGGTTTTGCCGCCATGGCGACGCCCCTCATCGAGTTCCGCGATGTCTTCTCCCGCGCGGTGGGGGAGACCAGCGACATTGTCAGCAAGGAAATGTTTATCGTTCAATCCCCGAGCACCAGCGGCGATGATGCGGCGGCGATGGTGCTGCGGCCCGAGGGAACTGCGGCAGTGATGCGCGCCCTCATCAATGGTAATCGCTTGGAATCCTTGCCGCAGCGGGTTTTTTACGCTGGCCCGATGTTCCGCTACGAACGGCCGCAAAAGGGTCGGTTGCGCCAGTTTCACCAGATTGGAGTCGAGGCTGTCGGGGCCGTCGCCGGTCTGGCTGATGGGGAGATTATCGCACTCGCGGCGCGAATCTTAAACCAACTTCTGCCCAATCGTCCGATCCGTTTGGAACTCAATTCGCTTGGCGACCGTGAGTCGCGGGAACAGTGGCGGCAGGCCCTGGTCGAATATTTTACCCGATATGAATCTGATCTCTCGCCGGTCAGCCGCGAAAGGTTGCACAAGAACCCCTTGCGGATTCTCGACTCGAAAGAAAAATCCGATCTGGCAATTGTTGCTGATGCGCCGGAATTGACTCCCTATCTGACTGCCGAATCGCTGCGGATTTTTGACCAGCTTCAGGCCCAGCTTCAGGCGATGGCGATTCCCTATCATCTGTCGAAAAGATTGGTGCGCGGATTGGATTACTACTGCCATACGGTGTTTGAATTTGTCACCGACGAACTGGGGGCTCAGGGCACGGTCTTGGCCGGTGGTCGCTATGATGGTCTGGTCGCGGCCTTGGGTGGGGCGGCGGTGGCGGGGATCGGCTGGGCGGCGGGGATTGAGCGGCTGGTCGAGCTGATGGTTGGTGATTCGCTTCCGGCAGTAACTCCGCCCGCGGTGATGGTGGTGGGGATTGGGGCCAATCAGGCCCCCTTTGCCGTGGCCAACCAGGCCTTGATCTTGGCGAATAGGCTTCGCGCGATTGGCATTGCGACCGAACTGGACTATAGTGGCAATCCTAAAAAGGCCTTGCAGCGGGCCAACAGAATCGGCAGCGGTTTTGCCCTGATGATTGGCTCGACCGAGGTCGAAACCTCGACCGTGCAGCTCAAGAACCTGACCAATGGCGAGCAGATTACCCTGCCCTTGGAGCGACTGTTGGCGACCATGGCGGGTCTAACGAAGCACTTGACCGCGACCCATAGTCAGCCCCATAATCATGCCGACTGTTGCGGGTAAGTCATTGAATTAATCAGAATTTTAAGGGTTAATGGATCATGTCGATTGACACGAGCGATAGTACCGAAACGCGGGTTCGTCACCCCGAAAAGCAGCACCGGCCCGACCAGCCCATTCAGCGCAAACCCGATTGGATTCGGGTTAAGGCTCCGACCAGTGCCGAATATGACAATACCCGCAAGCTGATGCGCGACTTGAAATTGCATACAGTCTGCGAGGAGGCCAGCTGTCCCAATATCGGCGAATGTTGGGCTAAAAAGCACGCGACCATTATGATTCTGGGGGCCATTTGCACGCGGGCCTGTGCCTTTTGCAATGTGGCGACGGGTAAGCCCTTGGCGGTTGATCCCCATGAACCGCAGCACACGGCGGAGGCGGTGGCGAGGCTGGGACTCAACCATGTGGTGATTACTTCGGTGGATCGGGATGATTTGGCTGATGGTGGAGCGGCGCATTTTGCGGCGGTGATTGGGGCGATTCGCGCGGCGACTCCGACCACGACGATCGAGATTCTGACTCCTGATTTTTTGCGGAAGCCGGGGGCGCTCGAGGTCGTGGTGGCGGCGCGGCCGGATGTGTTTAACCATAATCTCGAGACGGTGCCGCGGCTCTATCCGAGCATTCGTCCGGGGGCGCGTTATTACCAGTCGCTGCGGCTCTTGGATCGGGTCAAGCAGATTGATCCGCTGAGTTTTACCAAGTCAGGGTTGATGGTGGGGCTTGGGGAGTTGCGGGAGGAGATTGGTCAGGTCATGGATGATTTGCGGATCGCCGAGGTTGATTTCTTGACTCTGGGGCAATATTTGCAGCCGACGGTAAAACATGCGGCGATTGATCGGTTTGTCACCCCGGCGGAGTTTGACTCCTATCGGGAACTGGCCTTGGCCAAGGGGTTTTTGCTCTGTTCTTCTTCGCCCTTGACACGGTCTTCGCACCATGCTGGGGATGATTTTGCCCGACTGAGAGAAAACCGCTTGAAGGCCAATCGGCTCTCCTTGGCGAAGGGGTAGTCACTCCACCAGCGACCAGATCACCTGTTCAAGAAGCTCGGCACCCGTCGCCAACATCACCAGCCGATCAAACCCCAGAGCAATACCACAACAGTCTGGCAGACCAAATTCCAATGCCGCCAGCAGATCTTCATCAATCGGTACCCACTCGCCATAGAGTTCATATTTGCGTTTTTGATCCAGCTCAAACCGACGGCGCTGTTCCACCGCATCGCCAAGTTCAGCAAAACCATTGGCCAGTTCGACTCCGGCACAATAGACCTCGACCCGCTCGGCCGTGCGCGGATCATCGCGGCTGGGGCGAGCCAAGGCAGCCATCGACAATGGATAATGCGTCAAGGCCAGAGGCGCATCCTGGCCCAAAAATGGCTCAATCTTATCAAACATAATCCTAAAATAAAGACTCTCCCAATCGTCACCATCATGAGCCGCTATTCCAACCCGCTCTGCCGCCCTTGCCAGCAGGCCAAAATCAGGCACCAGCGGCTCGGGTGCCGTCGCCAAAATATCAATCCCCGCAAACTGTTCAAAGGCTTCAGCCACCGTCATCTGGCGAATGGGGGCAAAGGGGTCACACGACAATCGCCTCAGCCGAAATTCCGCACAGCCGGCAACCCGCGCGGCCAGGGCAATCAAAGCGGCACAGTCGGCGATCAAGACCTGCCAATCGATCGCCCCCTCGCCATGCCGTGGCGCGCGGTACCATTCCAGCATGGTAAATTCTGGGGAATGGAGCGGCGAGTCCTCGCGGTTGCGCCAGACCTTAGCAAGCTGAAAAATCCGCGACTCCCCCGCGACCAAGAGTTTCTTCATCGCAAATTCCGGGGAGGTGTGTAAAAACCGCTGCGACGGCTTACCGCCTATGTCACGCCAGTCGGTGGCAAAGGGATGAAGGTGCGGTTCAATCCCGGGGGATCGTTGCAGCGCGGCCGTCTCGACCTCGATAAAATCCTGCTCGCTAAACCACTGGCGCGTTGCCGCCGTAATGGCCGCCCGTTTGACCAGCAGGGGGCGACGGCCAGCGTGAACCAGCGGCTGCCACCATCGCGGCTTTGAACGCATCACTTGGCCGAGCCCTTAATGTCATCAAGGGTAAAGTCGATGGGAATATCAATCGCGGTATTGACCGCGCCACTGGCCTGTCGCCCGGGGTTGAATTTCCATTCCATTACCCCACGCCGCGCAGCCTCGTCGAGCATGTGAGAGCCGCTGGATTTGACGATCTCGGTGCGGATAATCGTTCCCTTGGTCGAGACCAGTACCCTGATCACCACCACCCCAGTCAAGCCCTGACTCTCGGCCAGTTTGGGATAGGGCGGTTTAGGGTTATAGATCGGCAAGGGCGCAACCAATACCGTTCCTTCGCTGCCGCCACCCGCCGCAGCAATATGGTCGCGCTTCGGCCCGACAAGGCTGGAACTTGGCTGCGGGGATTTACTCTGGCTGGTCGCGGTTTTGGTCGCGTCAGAAAGGACAGGCGCGGGGCTAGGTTTTGTAACAGTCGGGGTAGCATTGTCACTGGCGGTGGCAAGCTTGGGCGGCTGGGGGCTAAATTCCCACGGGTCTCGCCTGATCGGAATCGCCTTGGTCGCGCTGGGCAGGGGTGCAAGGCCCCTTTGTCCGGCAGCATCACTGGGGGGCGTGGCGGCAAGATTAGGGCTTGATTGGGGGTTGGGGGGATTAAGGTTTTTTTGGCCCTTGGAGATGGTCGGACTGTCGGTCTGGGCAAAGAGATTGGGACTGGATTCGGCGGGTAGAATCGGCCGCTCAGGGTCAAGGCTCGGTATGGGTGTCAGGGTAAGGCCGGGGATGATGATCTCGGCCTCGAGGGCAATCGGCGGATTGGCCTTGGGCTTGAGCAGGGCGGCAATGACCATGATGATCACTATGACCAGATGGAAACCCACTGCCATACCATAGGATCTAGGCGATAGAATTCGCATCTCCGGCGTACGCGGCAAAGATGCCGCTCCAGCCCGAATGACCGAATGGAAATGGGTATGATCAAGCGGATCCATGGCGCGATAATAGGGCAATTAATCACAGGCTTCAATTGGCTTTTTGGGGCCTAAGGGTGGCGAATCTCGCCAGCCAAAAAGGACTGATAGGCCTGGGCGATTCCCGATTCTAAATCAATCCGCGCCCGCCACCCGAGAGCCGTCAAACGAGAGACATCCAAGAGCTTGCGCGGCGTGCCATCGGGTTTGCTGGTGTCGCGGATAATCGTGCCCTTAAAGCCGACGGTTCGCGCCACCAATTCGGCCAGCTCCAATATCGTCACATCGCTTCCCGTGCCGACATTAATATGGAGCGGATCATCATAGGTTTCCATCAAAAACAAACAGGCCGAGGCCAGGTCATCGACATGTAAAAACTCGCGTCGTGGCGAGCCACTGCCCCAGATGGTCACCGAATCACTGCTCGCCAGCTTGCCTTCATGGAACTTGCGAATCATCGCCGGCAGGACATGGCTGGTGGTCAAGTCGTAATTGTCAAAGGGGCCATAGAGATTGGTCGGCATCAGCGATATGCCACAGAATCCATATTGTTTGCGGTATGAATTGACCGTTTCGATCCCGGCAATCTTGGCCAGAGCATAGGCCTGGTTGGTTGGCTCCAAGGCCCCGGTCAGAAGATAGTCCTCGCGGATCGGTTGCACCGCCAGCTTGGGATAGATGCAGGAGGAGCCAAGAAACAAAAACTTAGCACAGCCATGAAGATAGGCCGACTCGATTAAATTCAACTGAATCAGCAGATTATCGCGGATAAAATCCGCCGGTGACTGTGAATTGGCCATGATTCCCCCAACCTTGGCCGCAGCGTCAAAAACCCAATAGGGACGGTGTTTGGCAAACCAATCCCGCGTCGCCCGCCCATCGGTGAGATCGAGTTCGCTTCGCGTCGGGGCCAGAATCTGGCTAAATCCGGCGCGGCTCAGTTCACGAATGATCGCCGCCCCAACCATGCCGCGCCCACCGGCAACGAGAATCGGTTTTTCGTATTGGTCTATGTATTTCATTACAAATTCCCAAAATTAGTTATAAAAGAATGTCCCCGATGGCTCATTTATGAAAGCGGGGGATAGCAAGTCTTAGCGAGTGCTTACGAGCGTTAGACTTGCTTGGGGGGTATGTCTATAAACAATCAAAAAACCTGTAGACCTACCCCCCCTGTCTCTCGCCGCATTCTGCGGCAAGAGCCTTCCCCCCGCT
>JASGCE010000153.1 GCA_030054295.1 Minisyncoccota bacterium | reverse complement strand
TTGGCTGCGTTGAGTTCGCGTTCGAGTTGGCGGGCGAAGCTGACACTGACTCGTCCGGTTCCAAACTGCGCTTCATCCGTCCTCGGCGTATCGACCATTTTGTTGGTGTCACCAAGATGGCTCATTTCGCCTCCCTCGCTTTGAGCATTGCGTCGGCTATGTAGAACGCTCGCTTGGCTATCTCGTCAGCACTTCGGTTTGATCCTCGTGATGCTTTTTCCAACGCCGCCGCTGCGAATACGTCTCGGAGGGTCATTCCAGATGATGGCTTACGACATTGCCAAGACGCACATGCTTGATGAGACGGATATGCCGGTCCCCCATCTTTGATTGGTTGGCTCATTGCCGCCCCTCCAGATCCTCGACCACGCTGATGGTCCGGTTCACATCAGCGAGCCACCGCTGGACGTACTTCTTTCGGAAGTCGTCGCGCACGGCGTCCATCACAACGTCTCTCGCAAGAGCGACAATGGCGTTAGACCACGTGCGCTGTTTCACCAACACACCGGGAGCACCCGCTGATTGGATCACCTCTGAATTGGTGTATCCTCTCAGTCGATCATCCTCGATGATCTTGGTCAGCGGCTCCAGCAGCTTCTCAAGTTCTCGGTCTGCCGCAGCGTTGAGTGCGATCTCGATGTCGGAGATGGTCTTGCTCATTTCGATTCCTCCACCACCCCACAAGCAGACCACGTTTTACCGCCGTCGGTGCTGTGTTCGCGTTCGTCCAGCCACAAGTCCCTGTCGGCTTGCACCGATACCCAGCCGAGGAGAACTCGGTCCTGCGGGTTGCGCTTAAATCTCATCCACGCCCCCAGCGGCACCTCATCGGCAGTCCACGGGCGGAGCGTTGCGGTGGGTTTGATGCGGTAGTTGTAGGATATAAAATTCCAAGCTGGTTGATCTGTTGTAATCCATTCTTTGTTAGGCACTTCATATTGCACTTCCTTCCCATCCACATACGCCTGCATGACGCGGATGGCCTCGATTGTTTGTTCGATGTTCATTGCTTATCCTCCGCTTTCACCATCGGAACGAAGTCCAGCCGGTTGTTCTCGTCGATTGCAATTCCCCAGCCATTCCGACGGCAGGAGAGTTCGATTGTGTTGTAGATTTCGGTCATTGTCTTCTCTGGTAGGTAAATGGACAGCAGTCCTTTGAATGTCAGACGGTATTCCTCATTGTCGTTTTGCTCGCTCATTGTTGCTCCTTCCTCTGTAGGTATTCAGTCACCGCTTCGTCGGCCACAAACTGCAACTTGTAACCTTTCTTGGTTGCGTAGTCCTTCAGCCGCTTGTGCGTGTCGTCGCTGACGACGAACACCTTGGCCGTCGGACGTTTTGGTTTGATGGGATTCATCGTTTGTGGTGCTTGATGATCTCGGCGACAAACCGCCGCTTGCAGCCGATAGCCCGGGCCACTGTGTCGGTGTCGGCCCCGTTGTCCCACAGCCGATAGGCCAGCTCACCGTCAAAGGCCTCGACCGGCTGCGCCCAGTTCCTCGACAACTCCCGGGCCTTGGGCTCCGGGAATGAGATCCAGCCCGCGGCCACGGCGCTGGTGATGGTCTTCTTGGAGATCACTTGAGTCCCTCCAGCTTCTGAATGCGTTCCTGCATCTCACGGATCACGTCGCACAGGCCGATCAGTATCGTCCCGGTGCCTTCGACTCGGATTCCTGTTTTGCTGGTGATCTCCGAACCGCGGCGCTCGGCATCCATGGCAATGGCTCGCCACGGGTCATTGATGAAGTTTGAGATCTTCACGCTCATTTCAATCCCTCCGAGATCATGGCGTGCTCCAGGATCAGCACGGCGTCCGCGGTCTTGAGTGTGATCACCTGGCGGGGCTGGCGCTGCTGAGCAATACCCTTCAGATGGCTCTTCCACTTCGCCCCGTGGGTCGCCTTGTTTCCGACGCCCAGTGTCTTCTGCCAGCGCTGCGGCGGAACCTCGATCACCCGTGTCTTCGAGGCTGCGATCAGGCCGTGCAGGAAGCCGACGTTGTAGCCGAAGTTGAACATCGACGAGCCCGGGGCGCCCTTACCGCCGACGTACCCGCCGACCTTCTCGATGTACACCACGTCGCTGATCGCCAGCCTGTCGCTCACCAGCACGCTGATGTCCTGGTCGGTCTCCGGCATGGAGTTCAGGATGATCCCGGAGGCGCCCAGGTAGGCCAGGCCGCCGCTCATTCCCGGGTCGATGGCTAGGATGCGGGTCACTTGGCAGCCTTTCTTAGCCAGGACAGGATGGCCTTGTCGGCGATAGCCTGCAGCTTAGAGCCGGTCTGCAGGCAGTAGTCGCGCAGGGCCTTGTGTGTGGTGGGTGTCACGTTGATGGTTTTGGGTTTGGTCATTTCAGGTGCTTCTTGACCTTGGCCCAATAGGCCTCGGTCGCAGATTTGCGGTCGCCGGTAGGTCCCCCGTTCCAACGGCGGGCGAGCTGCTCGGTGGTTGCTCCCTTGCCGTAGGCCTTCAAATAGGCCTCGCACACAGCCCGGGCCGCCACGCGGTTGGTCATCTCGGAGTGCTTGTAGTGAGAGCCGGTGATCCGGTTCACGTCCTGCACCACACCGCGGTGGATCTGTAATGGCCCTAGAGCGCGTCCGTTGTCGCCGATGGCCTGATCATTGCCGGAGGACTCCACTGCGATCAGAGCGGTGATAAGGTTGGAGAGAGTGGTCATTGCTTGGAGAGTGTTGCGCGTTGGCCAGTCGCGCCCCTGGTTGGATGGTATTCGCCCCATCCGGGCGTAAAGTGTTTCGCTTTCGACAGGAACAATCTGCATCAAAACACTTAACCCGTCTACAGAGAAAACGGTTTTTCTGTAGATTTTGAAGAAAACCCAATGTTTATGCGGGTCAAACAGGGGTCACTCGGGCGCGAACTTGGCGTCGAACTCGGCCTTCGAGCGCACGTAGACCGTGCCATTGTCGAGCCGGCGGTAGACCACCACGGGCCACCGTAGCTCGCCGAGGCGCAACTGGGCATCCTGTGCCAGGATCTCGACCACCACCGACGGGTTGGTCCGGTTGCGATAGGTCACGGCCAGGCGGTGTAGACCACGGTGCCCTGGCCATTGGCGTCGACCAGCTCCGCGGCATTAACGCCCTTCAGCTTGGCCAGTGCGGCCAGGAGCTGGGTGTCGTTGGTCGCATTGGCGATGCAGGTCGACACGATATCCGCGTCGTCGTAGGAGGCCGACAGGTTCTCCTTGGTACGGTCGCGCCAGACGCGCACCACGCGCCCGTTGGAGAGGTTCACGCGCCGCATTGATTCGACGCAGGGGAAGGTGTGTTTCATGGCTTGGAAAGATTAGACAAGATCCACGTATTTCCAACCTGGAATGTCCTCGTTGAAGATGTAAAGCCGGCTGTTCGTGCGGTCGAAGTACATCGGGGCACGGCCAGCAAGGGTTCCGTATTGCGCTGGTGCGCTGTTTGGCTGACCTCCTGTTCCCGATGGAATCCACACGAACCCGTAGGTCATTGCACGGAATCCTGCATCACCGTACAAGTCGCCGCCGTTGGAATACCAGTTTGCCCCATTGATAGCCTTGCCCGTGGTGCTCGAGAACCTCGGAAGTTCGTACAACGTCGCACTTGCAGGCCCCACCACATCGCCGGTGCCTGTGCCTGTGGCTGCGATGGTGATCGTGCCGGAGCCGTTGGTGATGGAGATGTTGGCGCCCGCGGTCAGCTTGGCCCGGGCCAGCGTGCTCCCGAGGCTCTTGCCGATGAGCAGGTCGCCGTCGCTGAAGACGTTGCTCTGGCCTGTACCACCGTTGATCACACCAAGCGTTCCGCTGACTGCAGATCCGCCTAGGGCAATCTGGGGCAGGTCGATGGCCTGGATGGCAGACATCTGCACCACGGTACCGTTGCCGCGGAGGTACTGCCCGTTGGTGGTTGCGCCTGCCAGGAACGAGATGGCCGAGGATGCCGAGGTGCTGCTGGTGCCGCCATTGGCCACACTCAGCACACCGTCCAGCGTGATCGTGCCGGAGGCCGTGATCGGGCTGCCGGACGTGGTCAGGCCGGTGCTGCCGCCGGATACACTGACCGACGACACGCTCGCGCCCGCAGTCATGCTGTCCAGCTTGGCAGCGTAGGTGCTGGTCATGTAGCCGTTCTGCGTGCTGCTCGCCGCGTTCTGGCTGATGACCGGCGTGGTGCTGCCCGTGGCCACGCTGATGTTCGCACCGCCAGTGGCCGACACGTTGGTCACCGTGCCGGCATTGGCCGTGTAGCCCGCCGGGTTGCTGTCCGGGTAGGCCCCCAGATTGGTAAGTGCGCCCGCAGCCGTGGTCGCCCCGGTGCCACCCTTGTTGATTGGCAGCGTGCTGGTGATCGTGCCTGCGGAACCCAGCACGTCGATGTTCCACGTGCCGGTTGCCCCGGTGCCATCCAAGGCAGGGATGTCGGTGCCGATGGCAAGGCCCAGGTTGGCCCGGGCGTCTGAAGCGGTTGTAGCGTTTGTCCCGCCCGACCCGATGCCCAGCTTGCCTGTCATCGACAGCGTACCGGAGGATGTGATCGGGCCGCCCGAGAAACTGAAACCGGTGGTCCCGCCGTCGGCATTGACGCTGGTCACCGATCCCGAGGCCACCGCGGCATTCAGCGTAGAGCCGGCCATGGACAGGTTGGTGCCGAGCGTGATCTCGCCCAGGGCAGTGCCCGAGGCATTCGAGCCGATCAGCTTGGCCACCGCGGAGGCCGCCTGCATCTTGGCGTAGGTCACCGCGTTGTTGGCAATGGTCGCCGCGAATGACCCTGTGCCAGTGCCTGTCACATCCCCGGTCAGCGTGATGGTCTGGTCGCCGGTGTTGCTGCCCGAAAGGTTGGAGCCTGTGACAGCGCCTGACGCAGCCACCGAGGAAGGCGTGATGGCGCCCAGGGCCAGGCTGATGGCCGGTGTGGTGGTCGGGTTGGTAACCGTCCCGCTGACGCCATTGGCCGTGGTGACCGACACCGAGGTGACCGTTCCGCCGTTGGATGTGTAGTTGGCCGGGTTGGACGCAGGATAGGCGCCCAGGCTCGTCAGGGCATCGGGGGCGGTGGTGGCCCCGGTTCCGCCCGAGGCAACGGCCAGAACGCCACCCAGCGTGATGGTGCCGCTGCTGGTGATGGGTCCGCCCGAGGTGGTCAGGCCTGTCGTGCCGCCCGAGACGTTGACGCTTGTCACACCGCCGCCCGTGGGTCCCGGAGGACCGGCAGGCCCGGTGGGGCCGGCAGGACCCTGGGGCCCTTGCAGGCCGCCGGCACCGAGGGGCTTGGTGGCTCCGGTGTCGAGCCGGGTGATCTCCAGCGTGGTGTAGATCTCGGGCTGCCCCACATTGGCTGCAATACCAAGGCCGTCTGCATGGCCTCCGCGCTCGCAGTAGTACTCCAGCCGGTAGACGTTGTCCTTGTGCGGCGTGATGCGCAGGTTCAGGGACACTTCCATGTCCACGCCGTTGTTGATGTAGAGCGATGGGCCGTACCCGATGACCACCGAGTTGGTCACGTCGTAGATCCGCAGCCTGGTTCCGCGGGTGTGGTGGAACGGTGCCAGCACCTTCACCTGGTAATCGCCGGCAGCAACCTTCCACTGATTGGACGCTAGCTGCAGGATCAGCCCATTCGGATCGCTACTGATGGTGTTGAGCGTCCTGGCTGTCCACACAGCAGTCACCGGGGTGCCGCCTGCGACGTTGTTGTTCTTCACGTCCTGCAGCACCGCGATCTTCAGGGTCAGCGAGTCGACGTCCTTCCTCAGCTTGTTGATGAGGATCGTGCTGGTCTGGCTATCGTAGCTCATTTGTTCTTACGTCGGAGGATGCGTTGGGCCTCGTCAAGGCTGCTGGCGATGCCTATCAGGCTGCCTGCGGGGCCGTAGAGGCGGAAGGAGCCCTTGGTCTTGCCCGGGA
>JASGCE010000152.1 GCA_030054295.1 Minisyncoccota bacterium | reverse complement strand
GGCGGTTTAAATATGACGATGCCCTCGATGCCTTTGGCATTCATGGCGTGGGGGGGATTGTTGGGGCATTATTGACCGGGGTATTTGCGGTCTCGGCGATTGGCGGGGCGGGCCATTCGGGATGGCTCGATGGAAACTTTGGTCAAATCTGGGTGCAGCTGCAGGGGGTGGTCATTACCGTCGCCTGGAGCGGAGTCGCGAGTTTCGTGATCTTAAAACTGGTCGATGTGACTCTGGGGCTGCGGGTGCCGGTCGAGACCGAATTACAGGGACTCGACCTTGCCCTCCATGACGAGGTGCTGCGGAGTTAGGTTTAGTTTACCGTGGCAGGGGTTCGGTATCCTCGGCCAGCAGGGCAAAATAGTCAGTATATTCAAAGAATCGATCGCGTAGTTTACCGGTTCGCTCACGCACCAGACCGAGGCTTACCAGCTTCTCAAAGGCTTTACTCGCGGTTGGAAAACTAATGCCAATTTCCTTGGATGCGCGGGTCACCGAGACCAGAGGGCGACTCTGAAGATACTGATGTAGCCGCAGAACATTGCGATTGGAACCGACCGAGGATCTGATCCGCGCCTCGTCAATCGCCACAATCTTGAGGAGTTTATGGGCGAGATCGGTACCATGTTGGGCGGTATGGGCAACCCCGGTTAAGAAAAACTCCACCCACAACTCCCAATTGCCATCCAGTCTCACGCGGTTGAGAAGACGGTAATATTCATCGCGATTCTGTTTAAAAAACAGACTGAGATAAAGACAGGGTTGATGCAGAATCTTGGCATCATAGAGTATCAAACTGATCAACATCCGACCCAGCCGACCATTGCCGTCCAAAAATGGATGAATGGTCTCGAACTGCAAATGGGCAAGGGCCGCCCGCAGCAAGGGAGGCATAGGATTGAGATTAGGATTGAAACTATTCTCTTGCTGGATGAATTTCTCGAGCTCACCCATACAGTCCATCAAATGCTGAGGCGGCGGGGGGACAAATACCGCATTGCCAGGTCGCGTGCCACCTATCCAGTTTTGTGATCGACGGAATTCTCCCGGCTGTTTGTTTGAACCGCGACCACGGCGCATCAGAATTTGATGGACTTCGCACATCAGGCGCAGGGTCAGGGGAAAGCCTTCATTTAATTTTTCAATACCATGGTTTAAGGCCTCGAGGTAGTTTGAAGTTTCGGTAATGTCGAGCATGGATTCACCCTCGGAATAGGTCTCCCCCATCAGCAGATCATCGAGCGATGACTGAGTACCTTCAATCTGCGAAGAGAGAACCGCCTCTCGCTCCAGATAGGGGGCGAGGAAAAGGGGAATCGATGGCAACTGCTCGACCAATGCATCCATCCGACTGAGTTTATTGTTTGTGTCGCTAAAGAGCAAAAAAAAGTGAGAATTTGATGGCATGACCAAGGGTGGCTCCGGGGGGAGCGGAATGGGAATAAAGGCCGATACTGTTTCTCCACCCGCGGTCGTATCCTCATATCGACCGGTGATCCGTGGCGGCGGGACAAAATCATTCAAAGAAGACTTGATTTCTAGGGATGACATAAATTGCTCAAAGGACATGATTTAATCACCAATCAACAAAACTTAGAAGGATTCAACAGGTTTTTTTAAAGGTTTGAGTCCTTATTAAAGGAAATCAGAATTTCTTTAATAGCGCGAAGTTCTTATTAAAGGAAATCAGAATTTCTTTAATAGCGCGAAGTTCTTATTAAAGGAAATCAGAATTTCTTTAATAGCACAGAGACCTTATTAAAGGAATCAGAAATTTCTTTAATAGCACAGAGTCCTTATTAAAGGAATCACAAATTTCTTTAATAGCACAGAGTCCTTATTAAAGGAAATCAGAATTTCTTTAATAGCGCGAAGTTCTTATTAAAGGAAATCAGAATTTCTTTAATAGCACAGAGACCTTATTAAAGGAATCAGAAATTTCTTTAATAGCGCGGAGTTCTTATTAAAGGAATCCCGAATTTCTTTAATAGCACGGAGTTCTTATTAAAGAAAAATCCAATTTCTTTAATAGCAAGGCTCCAGAAATGACATTGAACTATAACCCAAAAGCTTTGACTAGAATTCAGCCGCGATTCGTGGCAATAATCGTGGCGAAAACTGGGATTAAAAGGAAAAGACATGCGCGCTGAAACTCTGGCCATGGCGGAATCGATCAGGCATTCACTGTCGTTGCTGCGGAGGCATCTTTGACTGGGAGGTTTCGACCGCGCGGCTGGCGGCGTTAGAAATTCAGGCTGCTGACTCTGCTCTGTGGGATCATCCGGCGGCGGCTCAGGGGATACTCAAGGAAAAAACCGCGCTGGAGCGCAAACTTGGTTTCGCAAAAGACCTGCAATCGGGTCTTGACGATCAGCTTGGGCTGATTGAACTGGCTGAGGCGGAGGGGGATGAGTCTCTGATTACCGAGGCCGAGGCTGAATTGGCGCGGCTGCAAACCAAGGCTTCGCAGGCGGAACTGGAATCGCTCTTGTCGGGGGAGGCTGATGGCAATGACTGTTACCTCGAGGTTCACGCGGGTGCGGGCGGGACTGAGGCTCAGGACTGGACCCAGATGTTGCTGCGGCTTTACAGTCGGTGGGCGGAGGCTCATGACTATAAAATAGAATTGCTGGAAGAGAGCGCGGGGGAGGAGGCAGGGTTAAAATCGGCGACCTTGCAGATCAGTGGTTTGAATGCCTATGGTTGGCTCAAGACTGAGTCGGGGGTTCATCGGCTGGTGCGTATTTCGCCCTTCGACAGCAATGCGCGGCGGCATACGAGTTTTGCCAGTGTTTGGGTCTATCCGGTGGTTGATGATTCGATTGATATTCAGATTGAGGATAAGGATCTGCGGATTGATACCTATCGCGCTTCGGGTGCCGGTGGGCAGCATGTCAACAAGACCGAGAGTGCGATTCGCATCACTCATATTCCGACCAATATTGTCGTGCAGTGTCAGTCGGATCGTTCGCAGCATCGTAATCGTGCGACGGCTTTTTCCATGCTCAAGTCGCGGCTTTATGAACATGAATTGAAGCAGCGGGAGGCAGCGGCTCAGGCGAGTAATGATTCCAAGACCGAGATTGGGTGGGGGCATCAGATTCGGTCTTATGTATTGCAGCCCTATCAGATGGTTAAGGATCTGCGGACTAATGTCGAGATTGGCAATGCCGCGAGTGTTTTGGATGGTGGGATTGATCCCTTTTTGGCGGCAGCACTGGCGCAAAGATTGTAGGTGGGATTCCAATTTTATGCTGTATTGCTAACCAATAGGTAAACAAAAATATCATTTCATTTTATAGTCTGTTTCCTTAAGAATTGGAGAAGTTTCAACCCAATAATCGTCACTGCGAGCCTCGGCGGCGCGAGCCCCGTCAGGGTATGCTGACATGCGTCAGCGGGGCTCGCACAACCGCCGAAGCCCGTCAGCGTATGCTGACATTCGTCAGCGGGTGCAGCAAGCCCGCGAAGCGGTCTGATTTCTTTAAGCCATAACTATTTGATTTTAAAAGATTATTTTGACCGCTACGCGGGTTCATTGCCACGGCCAAATCGCATATGCGCGTTGCACGCGCGGCGATTTGCCTCGCAATGACGAATATGGAAAGTTATTTAAACATAAACAAAATTCTGTATTCTCAAATGAACAGAGTATAGTTTCTGGTTGCAAGGCAGAGCCTTGCTGGATTTTTAAAGCCTGTCCTGAGACCGCGAAGCGGTCGTGAGGAGCGAAGCCTTAAATGGGTCTGGTTCCCACGGTCGCTTCGCTCCCTCGGAATGACGACCAGCCCAGGGCGAAGCCAGCCCGCTTGCCCCATTGCTAACACCTCCTACTTGTCATTACCCGCGCGAAGCGACGGGTAATCTCGCTTTGCTTTCAGTGCAAAAAAAAGCGAGATTCCCCGTCTGCGGTTGCCCCGTAGACGGGGCAACCTTGCGGGGAATGACAAAAAAAAGGGTGTTGGATTTAGAATACAGCGCGTTCTTATGAATTATTTACCCTTACTCGCATTTTTGCTCACTTCGTTCGCAAGCTCGCAAGGATAAATAATTCATTGGGAGAAACGAACGCGCTGTAAAGCATACGATAAATATTTGATCGTGTCGGGCGGGGAAATGCCTGCGGCGCTTCAAATTGTTAATCGGACTGTGACTCCCTAACTTGGGCTTCGCCCATTGGCTTGCAGCCAAACCGCTTTCTTTTTTTCTTTGTAAATTTTAACTAAGGTCTATTCAGTCAATTCAGTTTAAAAAATCGCCCGGCAAAAAACCTCGGCAATTCGCATTTGTGTTTCAACAGCCAGATAGGGATGCATCGGCAGGCTTAACACCCGCTCCGCCAGGGATTCACTCACCCCAACCCCAGCCGCAACCAGCGGAAAATCACAATAAGCCACCTGCCGATTGAGCGGAATCGGGTAATAGACCATCGACGGAATCTCCGCCGATTTAAGTTCCGCAATGACCCGCGCGCGATCACAACCCATCGGCAGAATCACAGTATATTGCGCCCAGGCCGATAGGTTGCCCGCAGCGACCCGCGGTAATTTAACCCCCTTGGCAACCGCACCCATATCAGACAATAACCGATCATAGTGCGCCGCAACCCCTTGCCGCAGGTCAATCTCGTCGGCAAAAATCGTAAGTTTTTGCAACAGAATCGCCGCCTGAATCGTCTCCAATCGACCGTTGATGCCCAGGCGGATATTCTGGTAGCGATCCTCCCCCATGCCATGGGCGCGGATCGATTTCAATTTAACAACCAAATCCATATCGCAGCTAAAAATCGCCCCGCCCTCGCCATAGCAACCGAGCGGCTTGGCCGGAAAAAAACTAGTGACCGTGGCATGACCAACCGAGCCAATTTTCTGCCGATGGTTACTCCCCGCCAGGGTGACCTCGCCACCAAAGGCCTGAGCCGCATCGCAGAGAACCCGCAACCCAGCCTCCGCCGCAATCGGCAAGATCGCCGAATAGTTCGCCGCCTGACCAAAGAGATCGACCGCAATCACCACCCGCGGAATCAACCCCTGGTTTTTGGCCTCGATAATCGCCGCCGCCAAACTGGCGGGCGACATGTTAAAACTATCCTCCTCGACATCGACAAAGAAGGGCACGGCACCGACCAGGGCCACGACCTCGGCGGTTGCGACAAAGGTAAAGGCCGGGCAGAATACCGCATCCTTGGCACTGCCGCCGCTGACACTGCCGACGCCCCAGGCCATCAAGACCATCGACAGGCCTTCGGTGCCGCTGCCGCAGGTGACAGTGTGGGGGATGGTGTTCGATTCGCTGCTGACGAATTCCGACAGTTTTGATTCCAACTCGGCAACCTCGGGGCCAAGGACATAGCCGCCATGTTCGATCACTCGGGTGACGGCCGCGGCTATTTGCGGAGCGATTCGCTGGCGTTGCGCCTGGAGATCAATAAAGGGAATCATCGCCGAATCACCTTAAAATGCGAAGCCACGGCAATGACTCCACCCTTAATCAGCGGCAAAAGACCCAAGGTCAAACCCAGAGTCACCGGCAAAAATATCCCCAATTGCCACCAGAGCGAAACCGTCGGCCACTTGACCGCCATGGTAATGGCAAAGGGGGCCACCAGATGACCGACTAACAGAATGGTGAAATAAGGCGCGGCATCATCGCTGGGGAATTGTCCATTGTCTTGACCACAGACAGCACAGATGGGCTCGACCTTTAAATAGCCCTTGAACAGCTTGCCCTGGCCACAGTTTGGACAGTGCCTTTGCAGCCCGCGCCACAGTTTCTGCCAGACCGTCGTCGTCGCCTGTAGGCCCGTGGGAAGTGGGTATTGGGTCATTGAAGCCTTACACCATGGTCATGAGTTACTCTGCATCCCGTCATAGCCGATTTTGCCGGCTATAACAATTGGTAACCATCGCTGAACCG
>JASGCE010000151.1 GCA_030054295.1 Minisyncoccota bacterium | reverse complement strand
TAATATAGTCGCCACCGTGACGGCAGTTGATCTGTTCATCGACAAAGCTGCCGTCCTTATTCAGTTCGGCATTGGCCTGGGCGACGATAAACTTGCCCTCCTCCATCGCCGAGAGATAGACAACCTCGTCGCTGACCTTACCATTGTAAATCTTGCGGTAAGGGGCCTCGATAAAGCCATATTGATTGACCCGAGCATAGGTGGACAGACTGTTAATCAAACCAATATTCGGACCTTCAGGAGTCTCAATCGGACAGATTCGGCCATAGTGGGTGGGATGGACATCTCGAACTTCAAATCCTGCCCGCTCGCGGGTCAAGCCGCCCGGCCCAAGGGCCGAGAGGCGGCGTTTGTGGGTAATCTCGGCCAGCGGATTGGTCTGGTCCATAAATTGACTGAGCTGCGACGAGCCAAAGAATTCCCGCACCGCCGCCGCCGCTGGCTTGGCATTGATGAGGTCATTGGGCATGGTCGAGCCGATCTCGGTCGAGTTCATCCGCTCACGGATCGCCCGCTCCATACGCAGCAGGCCGACGCGGTAAGCATTCTCCATCAATTCGCCGACCGAACGGACGCGACGATTGCCAAGGTGATCAATATCATCGACCTCGCCGCGACCATCCTTAAGGTCAGACAGGACCTTGAGAATCGCCAGAATATCGCTTTTGAGCAGAATCCGCACGGAATCCGCCACGGTCTGGTTCAAACGACCATTCATCTTGACCCGACCAACCGAAGAGAGGTCATAGCGTTCCAGATCAAAAAACAAACCGCGGAACATGGCATCGGCAGTTTCGGGCAGGGTATGGGGCTCGCCCGGGCGCATGACGCGATAGATATCCTCGAGTGCCCTCTCCCGCGAATCATTCTTATCGAGCAGCAGGGTATTGCGAATATAGGGGCCAATATTGACATGATCGATCATCAGGGTGCGAATCTCGTTGATTCCCACCGCCTCGAACTCTGCCAGAATGGCCTCCGACAATTCACCACCAGCCTCGAGGTAGATCTCTCCGGTTTCTTCGTTGATCACATCGACGGCCGAATATTTGCCGACCAGTTCGCTGGTGGGCAAGACCACCTCGTTCAGACCCTCGCTCTTGAGTTTTTGCGCGATCTTGAGGCTCATCTTATCGCCGTTCTTGGCCGCAACCTCCCCGGTCGCCGCATTGATGAGGTCATAGTTCAGCTTAACCGATTTATAGACATCGGGCAGATAGGGTGTCCTCCACCCCTGAGCACTTCGTTCATAGCTGACGACATTATAGAAATAGCCGAGAATCTCCTCCGCCGACATGCCCTTGACTTCGCTAATCTCGAGCGGCAGTTTTGCCTTCTCTCGTTCTGCCCGCAAGGCCTCGGTCTCAGCCGAATCGAGGGCATAGAGCAGGGTCGTCGCCAAAAGTTTACGGCGACGGTCAATCCGCACATAGATATTATCCTTGGCATCAAATTCAAAATCCAACCAAGAACCGCGATAGGGAATGACCCGCGCCGAAAAAAGATATTTGGCCGAAATATGAGTCTTGCCCTCGTCGTGATCAAAAAACACGCCCGGGCTGCGGTGCATCTGCGAGACAATGACCCGTTCGGTGCCATTGATGATAAAGGTACCCTTATCGGTCATGAGCGGCATGTCGCCAATATAGACTCCCTGCTCCTTAATATCATTGAGCGAACGGGCTCCCGTCTCGGCATCGACATCCCACACCACCAGACGCAAAAGAACCTTGAGCGGAGCGGCAAAGGTCATACTCCGCTGCATACATTCATCAAGGTCATATTTCGGGGTTTCCAATTCATAGGAAACAAATTCCAACTGCGCACGGTTGTTATTATCCTTAATCGGAAAGACCGACTTGAATACCGCCTGAAGTCCCACCTCGGCGCGCTGATCGGGATGAACCGACCGCTGCAAAAAGAAATCGTATGAGTCCCGTTGCACCTCGATTAAATTCGGCATCTCGGCGACTTCCCGAATTCGACCAAAACTTTTGCGCATCCGCTTGCGACCCGTGAACGACATTGCCATGGCAACCCCTAATTATTCGTAGTTGCGAGAAATTCCTTTAAGCGGAAAATCCCATTCAATTTATCTCTACCGCCATCATCCTGAATAGAACCCAATTTGGCTTCCCGTCAGGCCCGCAGTTTCAACCCAACCATCAATCATCCCATTTTAACGATGATGGTCGAGGGACGGAATCCATCCCTCGACCTTCAATCTTCAGTGCCAGGCTTGTCTTAACTGACCTAGGCTTGGCTGGGAAACCACTTGACCCTTGGAAGGGTCAGATCGGTTTTGATTACTTCACTTCGACCTTGGCACCAGCCTCTTCAAGCTGCTTCTTGAGCTTGGCGGCCTCGTCCTTTGACACGCCATCCTTGACGGTCTTTGGTGCGCCCTCGACCAGGTCCTTGGCCTCCTTGAGGCCGAGACTGGTAATGGCGCGAACCTCCTTAATCACATTGATCTTCTTATCGCCCGCATCGACCAGGATCACGCTGAATTCGGTCTGTTCTTCGACCGCTGCCGCACCGCCGCCCGCTGCCGCCGCAGCGACCGGAGCCGCCGCCGAGACACCCCACTTGGTTTCAAGAAGCTTCGACAATTCTGCCGCCTCGATCACGGTTAGGGCCGAAAGTTCATCGACCAACTTATTTAAATCTGCCATCTTTAGTTCCTCTGGTTAAAATAGTTCTGGAATCTCGTTCCTGATTGACTGCTAATTCGTTAAACGACTACTTGCCCTGATCGGCATAGGCCTGCGTGACCCGAGCCAACTGAGCCGCCGGAGCCTGCAGGACCCCGACCAACTTGCCGCGCAATTCATTAAGCGAAGGCAAGTTACCCAGTACCGTCACCGCCTTGGCATCCAGCCTTTGACCGCCCATCGAGCCACCCATGATGGTGACCTTATCGTTGGTCTTGGCATAGGTTACTGCCACCTTGGCGGCCGCAACCGGATCAGCCGAATAGGCAATTGCCGTCGGGCCGCTGAACAAGGAATCAAGGTCAGCATATTGAGTGCCAACCAAGGCCCGCTTTGCCAAACGATTCTTAGCAACCTTAAGTTCCGCCGCTTGCGCCCGCATCTTGCGCCTGAGATCCGTGACCTCGGCAACCGTCAAGCCCTTAAGCTCGGTGACGACGACCAGACCCGCTGTCTCAAAGACCTGATGCAAACTATCAATCAGCGCCTGTTTACCGCTACGATCCACTGTACTCTCCTTTGTCCAATCCGTGGATTACGGGGTGGTTAGACCCCACGACGCCTGTTCCAGAAGTTATTCTATCCACGCAACAGCCTCTGTCTCTTGTAGGCCTCGGCAAGTTCCGAGCTTAAGTTGTTGAAGCCTTTGTGGGTCAAACCCATTGAACGACAACAACACCGACAGTCATGAACAGGTTGCCAAGGGTAGGCCATTCTCGAGCCATATCCCTTGACAGCTACAGGCTCTGATCCTTTGCAAGACCAGAGCCTATATTCTGTATCTCTCTCCTTAACGAGCCAACCAAAACTAAAGGGCGGTTGACTGGTCGAGCTTCAACCCAACACCCATGGTCGAGGAGAGAGAAATCTTTTTAATATAGGTACCCTTGACCCCAGCCGGCCGAGCCTTGGCAATGGCATCGACAAAGGTCTTGATATTCTCGACCAGCGCCGCTTCGCTAAAACTGGCCTTGCCAACCCCAGCATGAACAATACCCGATTTTTCGGCGCGGTACTGAACCTGACCACCCTTGGCGGCCAAGACCGCCTCCGCCACATCCATGGTCACGGTGCCGAGTTTAGGGTTAGGCATCAAACCGCGCGGCCCAAGCACCTTACCCAAACGACCAACCAAAGCCATCATATCCGGCGTAGCAATACAGCGATCAAATTCGATCTTGCCACCCTGAACAATATCAACCAGCTCTTCAGCCCCGACAATATCGGCACCCGCCGCCTTGGCCGCATCGGCCTTGGCACCACGGGCAAATACCGCGACCCGCATGACCTTACCGGTACCATGGGGTAGGCTGACGACACCACGCAGGGTCTGATCGGCCTTGCGGGGATCGATATTGAGATTGAGGGCCAGTTCAATGGTCTCGTCAAACTTAGCCTTGGCCCGCGCCTTGATCATCTTTACCGCCTCCGCCAGTTCATAGCTCTGGTCGGGAACCAATCCTTCCGCCGCAGCGCGAAGTCTCTTACCTTGCTTTGCCATCTATTCCACCACTTCCAATCCCATCGACCGCGCCGAGCCGATGATCATTTGACTTGCTGCCTCCACATCATTGGCATTGAGGTCGGCCATTTTGGTCGCTGCAATTTCCCTGACCTGAGCCATGGTAACCTTGCCCACCATCGCGCCCTTGCCCGGAGTCGTCGAGCCCTTCTCCTTGCCCGAAGCCTTCTTCAAGAAGTAACTTACCGGAGGAGTCTTGGTCACGAAGGTAAAGGTACGATCACCATAGGCGGTAATCACAACCGGAATCGGCATTCCGGGTTCAAGATTCTGCGTCGCCGCATTAAAGGCCTTGCAGAACTCCATAATATTGAGGCCGCGTTGCCCGAGCGCCGGGCCAATCGGTGGCGAAGGATTGGCCTTACCGGCCGGCACCTGTAGTTTAATATAACCCGCAATCTTCTTTGCCATTTTCTACCCTTTGCTTCTTCAATTGTGCAACAGGAACGCGGTGCGACTCTGGCTCGTCTCCCGCATCATTTTAACAAACACCCGAGTGAGCAGCCTAAAGCCAAGCCTAGACCACAGATTCACCGAATATCACACTAAGCCGCCAACTCTATACGAATATCCGTTGGTAAAGCAAGTGCTTATTTTGGAATAGGGCTATACCTTTTCGACCTGGGTATATTCAAGCTCGACCGGAGTCGAACGGCCAAAGATCGAGACGGCGACCTTAAGGCGCGACCGTTCTTCGTCAACCTCCTCCACCAGTCCATTAAAGGCACTGAAGGGGCCATCGGAGACCCTGACCTGTTCCCCAACCTCGAAATGAAGGCGCGATTTGGGACGGTCGGTACCCTCCTTGACCTGTTTCATAATCTGAGCGGCCTCGGTATCGCTGATGGCGACGGGGAGCCCCTTGCCGCCCAAAAATCCGGTGACCTTCGGCGTATTCTTGATAATATGCCAGCCGAGGTCAGACATCTCCATGTGAATGAGCACATAGCCGGGCATTAACTTGTGATCGATATTATGCTTGGTGCCGCGCCGCACCTCGATTCGCTGCTCGGTCGGAACCAATATCTGGTCGATCTGTTCAGCGATTGATTTCTTAGCAAACTGCTCGCGAATCGCCAATTCAACCTTCTTCTCGAAGCCCGAATGAACATGAAGTACATACCAGCGTTGTGCCATGATCAGCTCCCCATTCCCAGTACAAGGCGAACAACCCAACTGACCAGCTGGTCGGCCAAAAAGAAGAAAATCGCCGCCAAGACAACCATGATAAAGACCATGATGGTACTGGTCACAGTTTCCTTGCGAGTCGGCCAGGTAACCTTCTCTGCCTCCTGCCGAACCTGTTTAAAGAATTTTATCCCGCGGGTAACTGGCTTCATGGTCTGGGTTCATTACCTAAAAATTAAAGATCAGATCTCGGCTAGATGCCAATTTTTCCGCAGCAAAAACTCGGCTGCGCGAATGGCAGGAGTGGAAGGGATCGAACCCTCAACCCCCGGTTTTGGAGACCGGTGCTCTACCAGTTGAGCTACACTCCTATTGGGCATTCATGCTTCTAATAGCCCAATTCTAGCCAAATTGCAACCCGCGAATTAGAGGATTTAGCGATTTGTTGCACTATACTCAGTTCACATGAGAATTCAAAATTTTGGCTAGAGCATTTTTATGAATAACTGGTTCATTATACCTCCCCTTCCTGATTTAGGAAGGGGAGGATAGAAAACCTTAGCGAAGCCGAAGGCGAGCTTTAGGTTT
>JASGCE010000150.1 GCA_030054295.1 Minisyncoccota bacterium | reverse complement strand
CACTCTGCGCTGCTATCGCAGCTTGAGGGCAATGACGATTTTGGATGAGCCTATATTTGTAGGAACTGCTCTAGAATTCTCAAGTGAACGGAGTACACTTAGGATTATTGTTTTTGATTTGTCACTAACATTCAAAATCAAATGATGCAGTTCTTGTCTATTTCCAGCGAATATGACCGTTTATGCCGTGTTCATCATAGATGGTTAAAATAGATTCACAAAATTTAACCAGTTCTTGATTATCGTCCTTTTGCGCCAAACGAAGCAGACTTATAAACATGCGTTTACCCGTTTCGGTCTGTTTAAAATTTTTCTTCATATAGTTATGTCTACCACATAGAATTTGACCATTTTCTAAAGTTGCTTTACCACCCAAATCCTTGGGTTTGATATGATCAACATGGAGTTCAACACCTTCTGCAACACCAAAGCCACAAACTACGCACTTGTAACCATCCCGTTCCATGATGGTTGCTTTATCGGCGGGAGTGAAATTTTCAAGTTCGTTTCGCTTTTGATACTCGGGGTCGTAACGATAAACACCCTTTGCAATTTTTAACAATTTACCTTCCTGAGATAACGACCTTATCATTCGATCAGGATCACGCAGGGGTTTGCCGTAAGCTTTTGGATAATCAGCCACTACCCGATCAACAATATCTGCATGTGGAATATCTTCATTAGGTCTTTCCATGTAATAGGATAGAATGAACTCTTTTTGAGAAATTTTTTCATATTTACTCACAGTAACCCTCCATCGGCCTTTTCGATTCTTGACTGCGCAAGCTGGCAATATCCCGCATCAAGTTCAACACCAATACTAAATCGCTTTAAAAGTACACCTGCAATTAGCGTAGTTCCACTGCCAAGAAAGGGGTCTAGGATCGTATCATCAACATAGCTAAATAATTTGATACATCTTTTGGGTAACTCAACTGGAAAAGGTGCGGGATGACCGATTCGCTTTTTACTTTCGCCATTAAATGTCCAAACACCATTTGTCCAAGCCATAAAATCTTCTTTATTAATATCAGAATCACCTGAATTAATTTTTTTCCACTGTTTTTTATAAAAGATGACTATCATTTCGACTGGGGCAATCACATAGGGTGCCGAGGCCGATAACCATGAACCCCAAGCCGTTCGTCGTGAGATATTGCCCTCATTCCAAACTACGGTAGAAAAATACTGCCAGCCGACCTCCTTGGCAATGGTCACAAAATCAGCATAGACACTGGTATGACCGCCCTTATTCTTATCAAGCGGAATATTCAGGCAAAATCTTCCATCATCCTTAGCTGCCAAAAAACACTTTTCCATCCACTTGCGCGTAAAGTCTAAGTAATCAGGATAGGATAAGCCATCGTCATTAGAGTTATATTTAATATCAACATTATATGGCGGTGATGTTACGATTAAATCAACTGACGAATCATCAAGTTCAGCAGTTAAGATATTGCTGTTTAAGATTTTAAACTTGATATTTGATTCGTAAACCATTTCCCTCACCCCTTCAGTGTTGTTAAGCCAGTCGCAGGTTCAGACGAATGGCGCGAGGATTGCGGCCCGGGTTTTGGCCTGTCGCCGCGGGCGAGTGTCTTTAAAACCTCGACGGTGTTTTGCGGCGTCAAGTCCTCGAAATATTCCCGGCCGATCTGCATCATTGGGGCATTGACGCAGGCCCCGAGGCATTCGACCTCGTGCAGGGTAAACAAACCATCTTTAGTGGTCTCGCCCAGGTCGATTCGCAGGTGTTTTTTGCAGGCCTCGACAATTGCCCCTGATCCGCGCAACATGCAGGGGGTTGTGGTGCAGACCTCTACTACGAACTTGCCGACCGGTTCGGTGCGGTACATGGTGTAGAAGGTTGCGACCTCGTAGACTCGCATCGGGGCCATCCCCAGTACCTCCGCCACATGGTCCATCGCCGCCCGCGACAGCCAGCCGCCGTTCTGTTCCTGGGCGAGGGTCAGCAGCGGCATGACCGCCGACTGTTGGTTTCCAGTGGGATATTTGGCAATATGCCGTTCTGCTACCGCGCGATTGCTGGCGGTGAAGGCAAAGTTATCGGCGGATTGTGCAGCTGTAACGGTCATCGATCGACCTCTCCAAAAACAATATCAAGTGAACCCAAGATCGCCACCAGATCGGCGAGCATATGACCGCGCGAAAGGAATTCTATCCCCTGCATAAAGGCATAGCTGGGGGCGCGAATTTTACACCGATAGGGGCGGTTGCTGCCGTCGCTGATTAAATAGACCGCGAACTCGCCCTTGGGGGCCTCCACCGCCGTATAGGTCTCGCCTGCGGGGACATGAAACCCCTCGGTATAGAGTTTAAAATGGTGGATCAAGGCCTCCATCGATGTCTTCATCTCCGACCGCGCGGGCGGAGTCACCTTGCGATCCGACACCCGCACCGGGCCATCGGGAAGGCTCGCCAAAACCTGTTGGATGATTTTATTCGACTCGCGCATCTCGGCCATTCGCACCAAATATCGATCAAAACAGTCGCCATTGCTGCCGACGGGAATGTCAAAATCATACTGTTCATAACCATCATAGGGCTGCGATTTGCGGAGATCCCAGGCCACCCCACTGGCGCGCAGAACCGGGCCGGTAAAGCCCCAATCCTCCGCCTCCGCCGCTGTACAGCGACCAATGTCCACCGTGCGCTGGCGGAAAATGCGGTTGTTGGTGAGCAGCTTATCGAGTCGATCAACGGTCTTGTGGAAGTTGCGCGACCAGGCCATCATATCCTCGGCCAGGCCATCGGGCAGGTCTTGGACGACGCCGCCGGGGCGGAAATAATTGGCGTGGAATCGTGCTCCCGATGCCCTTTCGTAAAACTCCAGCAGAATCTCCCGCTCTTCAAATCCCCACAGCAGCGGGGTGATGGCCCCGACATCCAAGGCCATGGCGGTGACGGCCAGCAGGTGGTTGAGGCAGCGCGAAACCTCGGCAAACAGAACGCGAATGGCTTGACCGCGCGGCGGGACGGAAATGCCCATCAGTTTTTCGACAGACAGGGCGAAGGCATGTTCCTGACTCATCGGGCTAACATAGTCGAGGCGATCAAAATAGGGCAGGGCCTGGGTATAGGTCTTATATTCGATAAGTTTTTCGGTGCCACGATGCAGCAGGCCAATATGGGGATCGGCCCGTTCGACAATCTCTCCATCCAACTCCAAAACCAGGCGCAAAACTCCATGGGCCGCCGGATGCTGCGGGCCAAAATTCATGGTAAAACTATGGGGGTTATCTGGGCTGGCCTTCAGAGTGGTGGGGGCTGGCTTCGGCATTGCGGTCATGGTTCAATACTCGCAGGTTACAGGCTTCAGCCCGTTTGTAGCAAGTTTTGTGACTAAAATAAAGGGTAGTGCCTATGATTTAACCCCTTGGTTCAGAACCTGCCCAAGGCCAAGGGCAAAGAGCAGAGTCGTGAAGCTTTGGCTTGGAGCAAAATAGATAAATCCACTGTTGATGATTACTGCCTGAAGGGTAAAGAGACCGATCATCAAGAGCGCAATCAATCCCAATAGCCTATATTCCAAATACTGTCTTGCCAATAGGCTGCGGTTGCTGACGGCCTTCCTGGCCATAGCTCCGCCATAGAGATAGACTCCCGCGGCCAAAACAATAAAAAACAGATTGCCCTTGTCGAGGCTTACCTTAATCAACTTCGCGCCATAGATTCGCAAAACCTCGAGCGGGTCGGATTGAAGCACGGCAAAATATTGGTTCCGCAGCAGATCATAATAGTCATTACTCGAGGCCTCTACCATCGGGTTAAGTTGTTTGCCGACCTGCACCCCATAGGAATCATTCCAAACTATGCCGAATTTATTGGGAACCTCGCCCAGCCCCAAAAACAGGGCATGACCAAAGCCATGCCCAGTAACATTGCTGCTGGGGGGCAGCGAATAGTACCAGAGTCCGAAGTAATTAATCATGGCCTGGCCTTTATAAAACAGGGCGGTCAAAACCACCGCAATCGCAGCAAAAACCCAGGTTTTTAGAGCAGGCCGCTTAAACACGATAAGGCCAGCAACCACGATCAGGGTCAAGAACCCCATCAAGGCGATGACTTCGCGAAAGACCGCGGCGATGCTAAAGGCCAGTGTCGCCAAAACCATGGCTAGTCCATATTTAAGCCAAGACCAGCTGCGGCTGCTGGCAAAAACCATGACCAGGGCGGGGGTGATGGACAGAACCGCAATTCCAATATGGGCAGCATGATAGCCGGGGCTTAACCCAGTGGCCGCGATGGGTAGCGTGACGGATAAAAAAGCCAACAGAGTCAAGATGTTCTGCGATGAATAGACCACAACAGCCATGATAACAATGCCCAAGATAATAATGAGATAGTTATGCTGCGCCAGGTCGGTCAGGCGGTTCGGCTTGCCGCGAATCGCCGCTCGGGCATTTAAGAACAGGGCCTCTCCCAGGTCATGGGACGCAATAATGTCTCTAAACTGTACCCTATTGCCCTGATTATCACAGGAGGCAAAAACAACCCCTGTCGTAACCGCACAGATCGACTGTTCAAGGGCACTATTGGAAGCAGCATTATTAGTTCTACTATCCCATTTATGTTCTAAATTCCAAATACTCCAAACATTGCCCAGCAGGCCGACCGTTAAAACCAGCAAAGCCAGCACAAGCCAAATTTCCTTTGCGGTTTTTTGCATCTTTGGCTTTCCTTTTGCTTAAAATCAGGCGAATATGGTGGGTTAAAGGCGAAAGACTATAAATCAGTACTAAACCAATAGGATTGGCAGTGTCAATATCGTGTCCTTTATTAAAACCGCATTGATCACCGGAATTACCGGCCAGGATGGTTCCTATCTCGCTGAACTGTTGGTGGCGAGGGGCTATCAGGTTCATGGGATTATTCGCCGCGCCTCGTCGTTTAACACGGGCAGGATCGATGGTCTGTACAGCGACCCGCACAGCCGTGACAGCCGTCCCTTGGTACTACACTATGGCGATCTGTCGGATGGAACTGGCCTCAGGCGGATATTGGAATCGACTCGCCCCGACGAGGTCTATAATTTAGCCGCCCAGAGCCATGTCAAGGTCTCCTTCGAGGCCCCTGAATATACGGCTGATATTGTCGCCCTCGGCACCCTGCGGCTGCTCGAGGCATTGCGCGACCATCAGGCCACGACCGGCCATCGGGTCAGGTTCTATCAGGCCGGATCGTCCGAGATGTTTGGCGCGACCAACCCGCCGCAATCGGAATCCAGCCTATTCTATCCGCGCAGCCCCTATGCCGTGGCCAAGGTTGCCGGCCATTGGTTTGGCGTCAATTACCGCGAAGCCTATGACATGTTTATCTGCAATGGCATATTGTTCAACCATGAATCGCCGCGGCGCGGCGAGACCTTTGTCACCCGCAAAATCACCCGCGCGGTGGGGCGGATTAAACATGGTTTGCAGGAATCGCTCTATCTTGGCAACCTTGATTCCAAACGCGACTGGGGTTTTGCCGGCGACTATGTCGAGGCCATGTGGTTGATGCTGCAACAGGAGCGACCGGATGATTTTGTCGTGGCGACGGGAGCGGCCTATTCGGTACAGCAATTTGCCGAGGCCGCCTTCGCCGCCGCTGGACTCGATTGGCAAAAATACATAAGGATTGACGAGCGATATTACCGCCCCAGCGAGGTCGATTTTCTGCAAGGCGATGCCAGCAAGGCACGGCGAGTCCTCGGCTGGAGTCCGAAGGTCGATTTTAACGGGCTGGTCAAGATGATGGTCTTGTCTGATCTCGACCTCGCCCACCGCGAAGCCACCCTGATCAAGGCGGGTTTTTCGCCGCCGAATGAGTCTGCGATGTAGGTGGGTTTGCACGGTAACGGTAACTGTCCCCGTTCAGCGGGGGAAGGCTCACTCTGCATAGCAGAGTGAGACAGGGGGGACAAAAAAATGAACTGCCCCCCCTCCCTTTAGGGAGCGGGGGGAAGGC
>JASGCE010000149.1 GCA_030054295.1 Minisyncoccota bacterium | reverse complement strand
GGGGGGAATAGTCGAACTTAGAAGTTTACTTCTTAGTGAGACTAAGGGGGGTTGTTAAATCATTGCCCTGTTTCGACCATTAAAAAAATGCCAATTAAACCCCCACTATCACCCCTACTCCACCTCGTCGTGCCAGCTGCGGCCGTCTCTTTCGATCAGGGCGACGGCGGAGGAAGGCCCCCAGCTGCCGGCGACATAGGGTTTGACGGCAATGGCTTCGGATCTCCAGCCCTCGAGAATCGGGTCGATCCAGGCCCAGGCGGCATCGACCTCGTCGCGGCGCATGAAGAGGGTTTGCGAGCCGCGCATGACATCCATCAGCAATCGCTCGTAAGCATCGGGGACGGATACGCCAAAGGCCTCGGCAAAACTCATATCGAGGGGAATATAGGTCAGGCGCATCCCGCCCGGGCCAGGGTCCTTAATCATCAGCCACAGCTTGACCCCCTCGTCGGGTTGCAGGCGAATCACCAGACGGTTGGCGTGAATTCGCCCGGCACTATGGTCAAAAATCTGGTGCGGCACCGGGCGAAAGGAGACCACAATCTCCGACATCCGATGGCCGAGTCTCTTGCCGCTGCGGAGGTAAAAGGGCGTGCCGCTCCAGCGCCAATTCTTGACCTCGGCCTTGAGGGCGACGAAGGTCTCGGTGTCGCTGGACTCGCGGCCCAGGTCTTCGAGATAGCCCGGCACCGCCTCCTGCCCCATCACCCCCGAACGGTACTGGCCGCGCACCGTCACCGAATCGAGTTCATTGGTGGTAATCGGTTTTAAGGCCCGCAGAATCTTAAGCTTTTCGTCGCGCAGATCATCGCCATGATCACTGAGGGGCGGCTCCATGGCGACCAGACAGAGCAGCTGAAGCAGGTGGTTCTGCACCATATCGCGCAACGCCCCCGATGTGTCGTAATATCCCGCCCGCGATTCAACCCCGAGGGTCTCGGCAACCGTGATCTGAACATGGTCGATATGGTTGCTATTCCACAAAGGTTCAAACAGGACATTGGCAAAGCGCAGGGCCATCAGATTCTGCACCGTCTCCTTGCCGAGGTAATGGTCGATGCGATAGATCTGCCGCTCGTTAAAGACGGCGCCGACCGCTTGATTGATCGCCCGCGCCTCGCGGCCGTTTTTGCCGAGCGGTTTTTCGATCACCACCCGCGACTGGGGCGAGGCAAGGCCGTTCTTGCCGATTTGGCGGCAGATGGGCTCGACCAGATCGGGGCCGACGGCAAGGTAGAAGGCGCGGACTCGCTCGGGCTGGTCGCCGATTCTGGCCGACAGATCGCTCCAGCCTTGATCGCTGCTGACATCGATGGTTACGGGTTCGATGCGGCTCAGGAATTTTTCGACCGTAGCGGTTGTTCGCTCGCTGGCGGGAATATAATCCTCTAATCTCTGTTTGACCCAGTGGCGAAAATCGACCGCAGTGGTTTTGCTGCGGCTGATGCCAAAGATACGCGATTCGCCCGCGATCTGTCCGGCCAGGTCGCGGCGGAACAGGGCGGGAAAGAGCTTGCGTGCCGCAAGGTCGCCGCTGGCACCAAATACAATCAGGTCAAATACAGGGGTAACGATGATTTTAGCGGTCATTTCTCTCTCTTGCTATGAATAGGTTTTGATTATAGCTCTTTGCTTGCCAATTACGAGTCGAATAGTATACTATGTTAACTTGAGAATTCAAAACTTTGTTTAGGTTTCAATAACTCTCCATATTCGTCATTGCCGCCGCTCGCTTTGAGCGGCTGGCAATCCAGCGGGGAGTTTGAGGGGCATAAGCCCCTCAATTATAAGAGTTATTTTGTGTTTGGCTTACGCCGATCTGGATTGCCACTCTACGCTGCTATCGCAGCTTGAGGGCAATGACGATTTTGGATGTACTTATATTTGTAGAAAGTGCTCTAGAATTTTCCAGTGAACACAGTATACATGGATATGATTCAATTGTTTTGGATCTCATCTGGCAAACAATTGTCGATGACATCCCTTTTTTGCGAGGGCAATTGTTGAGTTTATCCAAGAAATAGAATTAATCTTGGGGTTGCACTAGAAAATTAGACTTATTTGCCCCTCCCTACGGGAAACCCTGAAAAAGTCATTTTTTAAAGTTAGTCAGGCAACCCCCCTTAGTCTCACTAAGCCGTAAACGGCTAAGTTCGACTATTCCCCCCTTCTGAAGAAGGGGGGATAAAGCGTAACGATTTCAATCTATTATACCTCCCCTTCTTTAGAAGGGGAGGATAGACAATCTTGGCAAAGGGCGAAGCCCGAGCCTTAGATTGTCTTGGAGGGGTTGCACTATAAATTTCGAGTTTTTCAGACCCTCCCTACGGTATCAATTCCAAAACATGTTTCTCGGTCAAACGATCCGATTCGGTGTTGGCACTATAGTTGACCAGATCCCCCCAACCCCAATGGCTCAGGAGCCGATCGGCATATTTCGACCAGGCCTGTCCCGATTGCCCCGGGGCTGCCACCATCCGCACCCCCATCGGCCGTGCCAAATCATAGACCGCCCGATATTCCGACCCATAGTTGGAATAGTATGGACTTGCCTCCTCGGCAATCGAATGACCCAGCATCGGATAGGTCAAGAACTGCACCGTATCAGCCCCGCCCGAAGCCGCCAAAGACAGTTCCAAGCGATTGCGCAAAATCGGAATCCGATCAAAAATCGGATGGGCAAACTTGACATGATGGGCCTCTCCCCATTTCCAGCGCAGGGGATCATTGCCATAGTCGTGGCGTAGTTCGGCCAATGCATCCTCGAGCGCACCATTGATCTGCTCATCGCAATTGGTCGGAGTTGGGGCAATGGCCGCCGTCGGTTGAATCCCGCACCAGACCGAGTCACGGGCAATGATCCGCGCCACCGTGCTGAGACTCGGGGTCCAGAGATCACCCTTGTCCTGACCAAAGCCAACCGCAATAATCCCATAGACTGGTTTAAACAACCGCAGTTTTAAATGGCGAATCCAGGCGGCAAAGATCAAGGGTTCAGGCCTTTCGCGCTCCATCCGATGGTTCCAACTCTGCAACATTCTTTTGGCAAAATCAGCCTCTGGCGAGATCGGAGCGGTGGGGGAAGCCGCCGCCAACAGTCGCGGCAGCATCTCCCGCGCCGCCAAGGATTCGACATCATTCTGCAGGGCTATGGTATCGGCCAGACTATGGCGCGGCTGGCTGGCGATCTTTTCGGCAATGCGGCGGGCGCGGTAATCTTCAAACCATTCCTTGCTAATCAGATAGGGATAGTCATCCCCGATCACCTTGTTATTGGCATTGATAAGGACTCCCGATGGCGGGTTAAAGCGACTCGGCCATTTGTCAAACGGAATATAACCCACCCAATCGGTTTGCCCAGTCCAACCGGCCGTCGGCAGCAAACCATCGCCCGAGCGGCGAATCGGCATCTGCCCGGCGGTAATCATGCCAATGTGACCATTGCGGTCGGCATAGCCAAAATTATGCGGCGGCCCGCCAAAATTGCTGACGGCGGCGCGGAAGGACTCCCAGCTATTGGCGGTGGCGAGGCGGAAGAATGTCTCGTAACTGCGATCGTTCTCGCTTAAAAAAGTCGATTGCAGGGCCATGATGGTATCACTGCCCACCAGCGACTGAGTACCCGGCCAGATGTTCGAGATCACCGTTCCATGACGGGTTTCACGCACCGTCAAGGTCTGGGGCTGGGAACGGCGAACCTTGATCACCTCGTCATGGGCGCGAATGGGTTTTGGCCCATCGGGGGTGTCATAGAATCCCGGTTGGTTTGCGGTCAGTTTCTCGACAAAAATATCCTGACTATCGGCCTGAGTCGTGGTCAGACTCCAGGCGATGGAGTCGTTGCGCCCCAGCACCATAAAGGGTACCCCAGGGGCAGTGGCCCCAGTCAGACGAAGATTAGGCGTCTCCATCTGGATCAAATACCAACTACCGGGATAGGCGAGGCCCAGGTGCGGATCATTGGCCATGATCGGCGCCCCCGTATCGGTGCGATGGGCGGCCAAGATCCATTGGTTTGATGCGCCGCCACTGGCAACCCGCTTGGGTAACCGGTCGAGAATTCGGGTCAGGTCAGAGACGAGTTTTTGCGGGGTAATGTGATTCTGCCCCAGGCTCGCCATGGTGACGAGATCCTGGCCAGCCTCATCGGGGAAGAGTTCCTTGTAATAGGTTTCGGGGAGGTTGGTAATAAGGCGAGCGCGGCGAATTTCGCTGCGAATATTGCTGCCCAAAAACACCCCCATGACCTTGCCCCACAGAAGGGAATCGACCGGAGTCCATTCCTCTGGCCGTCCCGATGGCAGCAGCAGATATTCGGGCGGGAAGGAGAATTTCTTGGCCAGAATCACCGCATTGACCCCCTGACTATAGGCGGTCATAGCGGCCTTGGCCTCGGGCGAGAGGGAATTAAAATTAGCCTCCGCCACCCGCCGCAGCTGTAAGGCACGGAACAGCTGATCGGATTCTAAACCATCGCGCCCAACCCATTCCGACAGGCGACCCGAACCAAGATGGCGCATCAGGTCCATCTGGAAAAACCGATCCTGAGCATGGACAAACCCCAGGGCGCGATAGCCGTCGAGATCGGTCGCTGCCTTGATTTTGGGTACACCATTGGCGTCGCGGGTAATCTCAACCCTTTGGTTCAGGCTGGTCACCGTGACCCGACCCTCGATCTGGGCCTGGCCACGGTTCGTCCAATAGTACCAGAAGCCGCCGCCCGACAGGACCACCAGGGCCAAAACAATGCCAATGATGCGCAGAATTTTGCCAGATGAGGTGCTGCGACCAATCCGTGAACGGTTGCTGCGACGAAGGCTTTTAAGACGGGAGACCATGGAAGAGACTCTCTCAAACTAGACGATTTTGCAGGCTTCGGCGAAGTCCAACCGCAGGCCGCGGGGGTATTTTTTGCTCACATCGCCATAGCCAAGGTTGATAAGGAAATTGGAACGCCACTCGGTCCCAGCAAAAAACGCCGCATCGACCGCGGCATTGTCAAAGCCCGACATGGGGCCAACATCAAGCCCCATGGCACGGGCTGCCATCATCAAATAGCCACCACCCAGGGTGCCATTGCGCACAGCGGTCGGTTCAATCGCCGCTGGCATGGATTCAAAAAATCCCTTGGCATCAAAGGCCGGATAGGTGCGTGGCAGTTCGTTATAAAACTTCATGTCGTGGGCGACAATCACCGTCACCGGCGCGGCCAAGGTCTGTTCGACATTGCCTTCCATCAAACAGGCGGCGAGTTTCTTCTTGGCATCAGGGCTTTTGACAAAAACATAGCGACCTGGCTGAGAATTAAAACTGGTCGGGGGATATTTGGTCAGATCATAGACCTGTTTGAGCAGCTCTTCACTGATCGGCTTATCGGTCCAGGCATGGCTGGTATAGGCTTCGCGGAACAGGAGATCCGCGCCAGTCTTATCAAGAATCGTCATTTTGTAATTCCTTTTTTGATTAATAACACAATATTTATGACTGATTTTAAATCCTATGGCAATAAGCCAAAGAGGATAAATTTGGGAGAGTTTAATGCAAAACCATTCCCCGCAAGGTTGCCCCCGTGGGGTAATGACAAAATATAGTTTAGTCATGTAATTTTTTTATAATTATAGTCTGATTCTTTGAAAATCCAAAAACTCTTTTATTTAGCGGGGGGCGGATGCCCCCCGTCAAGCTTCGCTTGACTCCCCCCGCTGGATAGCCTCGTGCTTACGCACGACGCTATGAGGGGTGATGGGAGGTTTTAACATTTCGATACCCCTCATCGCGTTGCGATAGCAAGGCGATCCAGAGGGGGGGGAGTTGCGTAGCAACTCGGGGGGCATCCGCCCCCCGCTAAAAACGAAAGTTTCGGAATTTTAAAGAATCAGACAATACTGCTTTCACTTTTCAATAACTCTCCTTATTCGTCATTGCCGCCGCTCGCTTTGAGCGGCTGGCAATCCAGTGGGGAGTTTGAG
>JASGCE010000148.1 GCA_030054295.1 Minisyncoccota bacterium | reverse complement strand
CCAGCGGGGGGAGTCAAGCGAAGCTTGACGGGGGGCATCCGCCCCCCGCTAAAAATAAGTTTTTGGATTTTTAAAGAATTAGACTCCAGTCAAAAAAAGTGATTCAACAGCGTGACCAATTATTTTGCGATTGCTTGCACAACGGGCTTGACCTCGGAAGCTACAAGCCCTAATCTTCGCGCCACTGCTCAGGCAGTTATTCGTTGAAGAGGGTTTGTGATCTCGTAGCTCAGCCGGTAGAGCATCTGACTTTTAATCAGAGGGTCTCGGGTTCGAATCCCGACGAGATCACCATCTTCAATTTCGATTATGATGCACCAATCCGCCGACCCAAATCACCATCCCAGCAGCCCCGACCTGATTGGCCGACAGTTCTTCAGAATGGCGAAACAGCGGATTGTCACAGGTCAAACGAATCCGCTCCTGATTAAAGTCGCGCTGACTCCGCCGCAGAATCAACCCCCCCGAAGCGGTTTTAAAGGCAAAAACTCCATCGCGTAAAAGAGGAGTCACACTGCAATCCAGCAGCACCAGATCACCCGAACCAATGGTCGGGGCCATCGAATCGTCACAATATCTGACCATCAAAAGATCACTGCTGCTGGTGCCAGTAAGGGACTGGAGATAGGCCTGCAACATCGGATAGCTGCCCGTCGCCGCCGCACTCCCTGCCAGCGATGAATCGTCAATATAGTCAATTGAAACAATGGGTTGATTTGAGTCATGACCATTCGCAACCCGCGGTTCGGCAATATAGGGGGTGGTCGAATCACTCAGTCCGACCAAACGATGGGGGTTGAATTCCGACTCATCACAGCCCAAGATCTGAGCCAAACCATAGCGAATATCTTCAGGCAAAACCCGCGGCGACCCGCGTTTAATATATTGCTGCAAATAGGTCGGGTTCTTGCCCAAACGCAACGAAACCTGAAGCAGAGTCTGATTGGTCTGCTGCAAATAGCGTTGCAAATTACTGCGTTCACGATCCATTGTGATAGGATTATCCAATTACTTCCCCATAGATGATAATTATTGTCATTGGCAATATTAAAATAATTTATTACTGTAATAGTTGTTAAAATCAGAATAACCATAATCCAAAAAAACTTCAATAGAAATTTGACATTTAGGATTTTTACACTATGTTAGGAAGGGAAATGGGGAAATTATTACAACTGAATTATAGTTAAACAAAGGTGTAGACATGAATGGAAAGCCCGAGCCAACATTCCTGACGATTCAACCGCGCCTTACGGTCATGCAGCCCAACCATAATCTCGGATTTTGGCGGCCTGAAGATGTGTCAGAACAGCTGAAGGAATCGATCTTGACCTTAAAACTCCTTCCCATGCCGCGCAACACCAAACCCGCTGGATTTAAATCGGCCTGGCCGGATTTTGTCCCCAACCTATCGAGCCTGACGGTGGAGGAGAGCGTCGGGCTTGCCAATAGGATAATTCCTACCGCAGAAGAGATCGACCGAATGGAAAAATCTCTACCCGATTGGCTGCTGTTAATTATTGACATTCATCAAAGAAAAGCATTATATCTTCGCTGTTCGCCAACCCGTACCAACAACGGAGTCTATAGCACCCGCGCGGTCGGAAGAATCCTCGGGGTTAGCCATCAAACGGTCAAGAATTGGGAACAGCAGTCGCTGGCTACCATCGCCAATGAATTGAACCGAATTATGGTGAGGGCAAGGTAAGAATTGATCGTAGTTTTTTGGGTTTTTAAATTGTCCCCCCCTAAAGGAAACCCTGAAAAACTCACTTTTTTGTCACTCTGAGCGTCGTCGCGCTTGACTTTGCGAATGCAAAGTCTTTAGTAAGACAAGCGAAGAGTCCAGAAAACTGAGCAATTACAATGCGTTATATTTCTCTGGATTCTTCGCTAAGAACAGTTAGCCGAGCTGAAGCTCGGACTGTTCTAAGCTCAGAATGACAAGTTTTGAGTTTTTCAGGGTTTCCTAAAGGGAGGGGGACACTCTAATTCTAACTGAGCAGAGCGGCTCTTCAAAAATTAAAAGGGTTTATTCATGACCGCCATTCCCTTTATTGGATTGATTCTGGCCTTTGCCGTGATGCCGATCGTCACTCCAAAATTTTGGCACCACCATTGGCTTGGACTGTCGCTGGGCTGGATTGCTGCGGGTTTAATCTTTAACCTCATCTTTAGCCAAGCCGATCATTACTGGCTCCATATTGCCGAAGTCATGATTGTCGAATATTTACCCTTTATAGTCGTCATTTCTAGTCTTTATATTATTGCTGGCGGCATCAGGCTGGAGGGAAAGTTTGGCGGAACACCCTTACGCAACAGTATAACCTTGGCGATTGGAGGGGTTTTTGCTTCGGTTATTGGTACTACTGCGGCGGCCTTGATCTTTACGCGGACATTGATCGATAATAATCGTCACCGAGCCTTTACCTCTCACATATTTTTATTTGTGATTGTTATCGTCGGTAATATTGGCGGCAGTTTAACTCCCGTCGGAGACCCTCCCTTGCTGATCGGTTATTTGCAGGGGATTCCATTCCTTTGGTTTGGACAGAATCTGTGGCCGATGTTTTTATTTATGATGGTGTCTTTGATTACGATCTTCTTTGGGGTCGATTTTTTATATTTTAGAAAACACCCTTCTAGTCTTGCAAAGACCAAATTTAGATTTAAAACGGTAAGGATTGTTGGTTGGTATAATCTGGTTCTATTGTCATTGGTTGTTTTATCGACTCTATTGATACCCTCGTTCATTCCCACTCAATCCATGACCATTTTTGCCCTTGCTGTTCCGCTTAAGACAGTCCTGATGGTCTTGGTGGTAGTTGCCATAACTGGCTTTTCGCTGTTGGTGACTTCAAGATCACTCTATAGCGAGAATAGATTCTCTTACATTCCCTTGATTGAAGTCATAGTGTTGTTTTTTGGAATATTTGCGACCATTACGCCGGTACTTGGACTGGTTAAATCCTTGCCATTGGGCGATATTATGCTGTCGGAACATCGGAATAGCTACTTCTTTTGGGGTTCGGGACTATTCTCTTCGGTTCTCGACAATAGTCCGACCTTTATAATATTTATGACTCTGATGGGTCAAAATATAGGTCAAATCATCGATTCATTGCCATTAATCCTGGTCGCACTTTGTTGTGGTACGGTATTTATGGGGGCCTTGACCTATATTGGCAATGCTCCGAATCTTTTGGTTCGTAATTTGGTCGAGGCAGAGAAAATTAAGATGCCGAACTTTTTTACCTATAGTTTTTATGCGGTGGCATTGTTGATTCCCTTGTTTATCCTGCTGGACTGGTTGTTTTTATAAATATCCATCCTTGCATTATGGTGCGCAATCGCCTATGGTTAGAGCCGATTTGAACAACCATTAGCAGGATCTTAGCAATGAAAATTAGCGCGAACGAGTTGCGCGGTGGCAATGTCATGGAGTTTCGCGGCAAGCTTTGGGCTGTCGTCAAGGCCCAGCATATCACCCCAGGCAAGGGCGGAGCCTTTATGCAGGTGGAGCTTCGCGACCTGTCCGGCAGCACTAAACTCAATGAAAGATTCCGTTCCGCCGAATCGGTCGAGCGGGTGCGGATCGATGAACAGGAATTCCAATATCTATTTGGCGATGATACGACCCTGACATTCATGGACGAGGAGACCTTTGAACAGCTCGCGGTTCCGCGCGATCTCTTGGGTGACGAGGCGAGTTTCTTGCAGGATGGTATGAAGGTGACGATCTCGCTTTACGAAGGTACGGCCATCAGCGTGACCCTGCCACAATCGGTGGTCTTGACCCTGACCGAGGCCGATCCGGTGGTCAAGGGGCAAACCGCCTCGTCATCATACAAGCCCGGCAAGCTGGAAAATGGCCTGCGGATATTGGTACCACCGCACCTCGAGGCTGGGGTCAAGATCGTCGTCAATACGGCAGATGGCAGCTATATGGAACGGTACAAGGGCTAGTCGGGGTGGTAACTGCTTCTGCCCCCCCTCCCTTTAGGGAGCGGGGGGAAGGCTCACTCTGCGATGCAGAGTGAGACAGGGGGGGTAGGTCTTGAAGTTTTTTAATTGTTGATAGACATACCCCCCAAGCAAGTCTAACGCTCGTAAGAACTCGCTAAGACTTGCTATCCCCCGCTTTCGCAAGAGCGAAAGGGAGGACATTCTGAATAAACCAAGGCGACATTAAAACTACCGACTGTTATCAAACGAAAGTATAAAATGGCGATCCGTCCGGCAATTATAAATTCGATGGTCAAGGCTGCCGAGAAGGCCTCCAAGAGACTCGTCCGCGACTTTGGCGAGATTGAACAGCTTCAGGTATCGCTCAAGGGGCCTGCTGACTTTGTACAAAATGCGACCCTTGCCGCCGAGCGCACCATCCGCGAAGAACTGCTGCTGGCGCGGCCGGGCTATGGCTTCAGTATGCCTGACGGAGAAAAAATCGAGGGCGATGGCCAACATTGTTTTATTATTGCCCCGCTGGATGGGGTGACTAATTTTTTACATGGGATTCCCCATTTTGCTATCTCCATGGCCCTGCAGCGCGATAAGGATTTGGTAGCATCTGTCGTCTATAATCCGATCAGTGACGAGTTGTTCTGGAGCGAGCGGGGGCTTGGCAGTTACCTCAATAGCCGCCGGTTACGGGTTTCGGCGCGGCGGGAACTGGGTACGGCCTTGCTGGCCACCGGTATGTCTTTTAAACTGGCTGATCACCAGCTGATTATGGGTAATTTAATGCCGCAAATTCATGGTATTAGAAGGTTTGGCTCGCCGGCTCTCGACCTCGCCAATGTCGCGGCGGGTCGTTGCGATGGGTTTTTTGACTATGGCCTGCACCCGTGGAATATTGCCGCGGGGATATTGTTGGTACGGGAGGCGGGGGGTTTTGTTTCGGATCATCGCAGCAGCTCCATCGATAGTACCGAACTTCTTAAGCGCGGAGATATTTTGGCCAGCAATGACTCGCTACATACCCGTCTGGCGACCCTGCTCAACAGTTCAAAACAGACAAAAAAACTATCGGTGCAGGAGAAACTTAACGCTGCCAAAACATAGGTTGATGATGACAGACAGGGACAGAATGACCAGCCACCAGTCAATGGATTTAAACAGCCGTCGGGCGATTATGGTCGCGGTCAGTCTGATTGGTTTTGTCAGCTGTGGTGTTCAAGTGCCGCTGGGCTATGCCGAGGAGGTGGTGTTAAAACCGCCCAAGTTGGTTTTGACTCCCCCTGCGACTAAGGTTGAGACGGGGGAGTCGGCTGGGGCTCCTGTAAAAAAAAGTGAATTTTTCTTGAAGCCAAATGCGCCGTCTGAGCCTTCGGCTCCGGTGGTTCCTGCGGTAACCTCGCCTAGGGTTGTTAATCCGGGTTCGGCGGTGGCTCCGGTTGTGGTAAGTCCCGCAACCCCGGCTCCGGCTAAAAAAACCCCGGCGGTTTTGGTTGGTATGGTGTCATTTAGCGGTCAGGGTTCGCGCTTGCCGGCTTCTGCGGCTTCGGTTTTGCTGCCGGTGGTGTCGCGGATGAGGGCCCAGCCCTTGGCGCGCTTGTCTTTGCGTGGCTATAGTCCGGTATTTTCTGATCGTAAAAATCAGGTAACATTGGAGCCGACCACCAGTGATTACTATCGCCAATCCTTGTCTCAGGCGATGGCGGTGCGGGATTGGTTGGTTGCGGCGGGGATTGATACTGGGCGGATTGATCTTGAACCGAAGGGGCAGGGGGGGAGGCGGTCTAGTCAAGAGCCGCTCAATCGGGTTGAGGTGATGATTCAGGGGCGTTGAATTTAGCAAAATGAACTGGAAAAACAAAAAGGAAAAAAGAAAAAAGAAAAAAGAAAAAAGAAAAGCGGTTTGGCTGCAAGCCAATGGGCGAAGCCCAAATTAGGGAGTCACAGTCAGTTTAACCATTTGAAGCACCGCAGGTACTTCCCCACCCAGGGCAATCAGGAATTTATATTTTGAATAGTAGCGCGTTCGTTACTCCAAATGAATTATTTATCCTTGCGAGCTTGCGAACAAAGTGAGCAAAAAG
>JASGCE010000147.1 GCA_030054295.1 Minisyncoccota bacterium | reverse complement strand
ACGATTTTAGATGAGCCTATATTTGTGGGAATTACTCCAGAATTCTCAAGTGAACGGAGTATATCTAATTCTTTAGGGATAACTAGTCAGCCTTTAGTGCCGTGTTGATGGTGGGCGTGACAGGGATTGAACCTGTGACCCCTACCGTGTGAAGGTAGTGCTCTCCCGCTGAGCTACACGCCCGTTTGCGCCCAAAATTGATGGCAAACAGTATGGCACAGACTTACTCGACCAGACCGAGCTTGTCAATCACCATCTGAGCCGAATCGCCGAGATAGGGCTCGGCCGGACTATGGCCCCAGACCGGTGCAGGCCAGGCCGGGTCGCCGACCTGCCGCCCAACGATATGGATATGGAGCATCCTTACGCGATTGCCAATGGCCCCGATATTGACCTTGTGACAGTTAAATCCGGTCGTTAACCGCCTTTGCAGACTTACTATCTGTTGCATAAGCTGCGTCAGTTCGCTCTCGGTCAAGTCGCCCAACTCGACCAGCCCCATGCGACGCGGCACCAGAATCAGCCAAGGATAGCGACGGTCATTCATCAGCAACAGCCGCGACAGGGACAGGTCACGGATAAAGACTGTGTCCTTCGCCAGAGTCTCGTCAAGAATAAAGGGAGTCATTGCTCTAGGCCTCTGGCTCTTCGAGGCTCAGGATTCCAGTCGAGTCATTATATTGGAAGACCTCGGCGAAGCGACCCCATTCAATGACAGTATCCAGCACCGTATCAGCCTCTCCGGCGGCCAGATGGTCTTCGATCTCCGCCAGGAATCGCGACCAGGGTGCCCGCCTTCCCGGCCTTTCGTTCAAGACAGCAACAATATGCGCCGCCAAGGGAACATTGGTCAGCAGGGTCTGGGCGAAGATTTTTTTACGCTCGGTTATGTCCTGCTCGACAAAGGTGCGGCCGCTGGCGGTCAGAACTATATCGCCTTCGCTGACATCGGCCAGGCCAAACCATTGCAGCCCTTCGGCAACCGGAAAGAGATCATCGATTTCCCACTGGAGACCCTGGGCCAGCTGCGGCAGGTCGGCGCGACCGTCATAGTCATTGTCGAGGGACTCAAGCAAACCGATCATTTCGTTGCTGGTCACGGCGGGCAGTCGCTCCCCAAGTTCGGGGCGGTGCGGACGGGTGCCAGCGACCTTGCCCTTGCTGGTCATGGTCATCTCGACATAGATATCATCGACAATTTTACGAAAGGCATCGTTCTGGCGATCGCGCGGGTGCGGTAGTTGGATCGGTACCTCGGCCCCGATTCGCCCGGGGTTGGAGGTAAAGATCATGACGCGGTCGCACATCAGAACCGCCTCCTCGATATTATGGGTCACGATCAGAATCGCGCTGATTGGAATCTTGCCATCGTGCCACAGTTCCAAAAAGTCGGAACGGAGAGTCTCGGCGGTCAAGACATCGAGGGCGGAAAAGGGCTCATCCATCAAGAGCAGAGTCGGATCAACCACCAGGGCGCGGGCAAAACCAACCCTCTGCCTCATCCCGCCCGACAGTTCCTTGGGATAGGCCGATTCAAAACCAGATAGTCCAATCAATTCAATGGCCTTGAGGGCCTTGACCCGCGCCAGCTGCGGATCATCGCCCCGCGCCTCCAGCCCCAGCTGCACATTCTCCAGCACTGACAACCACGGAAAAAGGGCAAAGTTCTGGAAGACCATCGTGACCTCGGGCGAGGTGCTGGTCAGGGGCTGGCCCTTAAAACTAAGTTGCCCACTGCTGGGTTGGGTAAGCCCAGCAATGGTGCGCAGCAGCGTCGATTTGCCCGAACCCGACCTCCCGAGCAGACCAACAATCTCGCCCTTTTTTAACGATAGATCAACCTCATCCAAGACCAGCAATTGGCTGCCATCGGGGCGTGGAAAAGCCTTGCGGACTCCCTTGACCTCGAGGATCGGAAGTTCCCGCTTCTCTGCGATTTTTGCCGCTCCATCCATCGCTCCACCCGACCCTATTCAGATTTTCTCTCTAGACTAACACAGGCCATAATCCGAGTGAAGTCAGAAGTGGTTGGCGGGTGAGATCACTATCGCAGCTAAACCCTCGGGTCAGCCGGAAACCCCAGGGTGACCCCCAGCCGATTCCAACTGTTGATTGTGCCGATGGTCAGGGTCAGCAGGACAACCTCGGCTTCGGTAAAATATTCGTTGATACGGGCGCGATGCTTGACCGACTTGTGCATCGATTTTGGGCGAGTCAGCCACTCAGCCAGTTGCAGGGCGGCCTTCTCCCGCGGGCTGAACTCAGTCGAATCGCCCCAGGCCGCCAGCTGGTCGAGCTTGACATCCGTGACACCGGCCTTGCGGGCGGCATTCAAATGGAACTGCAAACAATAGATGCAGCCGTTGATCTGCGAAACTCGCGTCTTGATCAGTTCGGTCAAGCCCTTATCCATCCCCGCCAGATCGACCGCCGCCGAGATCCCCACCATATTCTTAAAGGCCTCAGGGGCAATTTTCTTAAAGTCAGCCATGGTCATGGATTTGAAACTTCGTTCATAACTATCGGGCATTTGATGCTCCTGTTGATTGTTTGTTTACTTGAATGGATTAATCCTAGAACATTTTGATGGCAGGGGGAATCCCTAAATTTTTAAGCTTATATGCGGGGGGCAGTTAAATGAGTGTCCCCCCTTTCATTTATGAAAGCGGGGGATAGTCGTTCTTGGATTTGAGCAAGCAAAGCGCAGCGAAAATCTTAGAACGACTTGGGGGGTATGTCTTTGATATTTAAAAAGAACTTAGGCCTACCCCCCAAGCAAGTCTAACGCTCGTAAGCACTCGCTAAGACTTGCTTTCCCCCGCTCCCTGAAGGGAGGGGGGACAATCAAAAACTGCTCAAGACTAAGACTAAAAATCACACCCCGCCGACGCGGGGAAACAATCCGACGGGCGCGGGCAGGAGTCTTCCCGATTCCAAAACCCGATTCCAAGACTCATCCGAAAAGTCACGCCCCTCATTCGCCACCGTCAGTTGATCGAGCAGCCGCGCCCCGGCCCCCGGCATAAAGGGTTGGATGACCAGCCCCAAATATCTCAGCACCTCGGCCAGCACGAATAAAACCGTTGCCATCCGTGCCAAATCGGTTTTGCGCAGCGACCAGGGGGCCATGTCATCGACATAGCGATTGGCGGCGGTGACGACGAGCCACACCTGTTCCAAGGCCCTTTGGAAAGCCTGCTCGGCCATCATGGGGCGGAGCTGCTCGACCAGCCCCGCCGCTGCCGCCAGCAGTTCTTGATCGACGGGCTGTAACTCTCCGGCCACTGGCACCCGGCCCTCGCAGTTTTTTTGGATCATCGAGAGGACTCGCTGGGCCAGATTGCCAAGGCCATTGGCGAGGTCGGTGTTGATGCGAATCTCGAGCTGGGTTTTGCTGTAGTCGGCATCATTACCAAATGATACTTCGCGCAGTAAAAAATACCTAAAACTATCCAGCCCATAGGATTCAATCTCGACCAAGGGATCAATCACATTGCCGAGCGACTTGGAGATCTTCTGCCCCTCGTTCGTCCACCAGCCATGGGCAAAAACCCGCTTGGGAGTCGGCAGTCCCGCCGCCATCAACATGGCCGGCCAGATCACGGCATGGAAGCGAATAATGTCCTTGCCCACCATGTGCAGATCGGCGGGCCAGAATTGCCAATCGGGAGACTGCTCATCGGGAAAGCCACAGGCGGTGATATAGTTGATCAGGGCATCAAACCAGACATAGACCACATGGGCCGGGTCGTTCGGCACGGCAATCCCCCAGGTGAAGCTGGTGCGCGATACCGACAGGTCGGTGAGGCCCGATTTGACCCAGGCGAGAATCTCGTTACGGCCAGACCGCGGGGCGATAAAATCGGGGTGAGACTCGTAAAACTCGAGCAACCGATCCTGCCAGTTCGACAGGCGGAAGAAATAACTCGGCTCCTCCAGCCATTCGACATCGGCACCGGTCGGGGCCTTGCCATCGGCACGGAGTTCCGATTCGGCATAGAAACTCTCGTCCCGTACCGAATACCAACCCGCATAGCTGCCGAGGTAAATCTCCCCCCGCTCCAGCAGCCGCTGCCACAATGCCTGGGCGGCCTTGATATGACGCGGTTCAGTGGTGCGGATAAAATCATCGTTCGACAGGGCGAGACTCCCGGTCAAGTCGCGGAAATTCTGCGATAATTTGGTCGTAAATTCTCCCGCCGAAAGCCCCGCGGCGATGGCGGATTTCTCAACCTTCTGCCCATGTTCGTCGGTGCCGGTCAAGAACTTGACCTGGTAACCATCCAGCCGCATAAACCGCGCCAGAACATCACAGGCCACCGAAGTATAGGCATGACCAATATGGGGCCGGTCATTGACATAATAGATGGGGGTGGTAACAAAGTAGTTTTTGACCATCAAGTTCGAATCCGTTGCAGTGATTAAACTCGTTCATACCTAAAGCAAAGGCAAAACTATTACAAGCCCTGCCACCCATTGCCCCTTAGTTTCGCTTGAATATTCCGCCAAAAAACTCTAGCACTGTTGATTATGACTAAAGCCAATCCCCGTAGCAAACCAACCGTCACCGAAAGACGAGCCGCAGCCCTGCGCGAAAATCTGTTCCGCCGCAAGGCCCAGAGTCGCGCCCGCGAAGACATGCCCCCTGCCACCCCAACCGAACCCCCACCCCCCAGACCAGAGAGCGAAGATAAAAACCATGGATAGGATCAGAATCATCGGCGGCAAGCCGCTCAAGGGCACAGTCCCCATCAGCGGGGCCAAGAACGCCGCCCTGCCCCTGATGTGCGCCAGCCTGCTGGTCGATGAACCGCTGGAACTGACCAATGTCCCTGATCTGGTCGATATTCGCACCCTGGGTCTATTGCTCGAACAGCATGGAGTCTCGGTCGATCGCTCTGCCGTCGGGCGGATGGTTTTGAACGGCAAGGGAGTCCATAATACCACCGCGCCATATGACCTGGTGCGCAAGATGCGCGCCTCGATTCTGGTGCTGGGGCCCTTGGTGGCGCGGCATGGCAAGGCCAAGGTCTCCTTGCCCGGCGGCTGCGCAATTGGCGCGAGGCCAGTGGATCTGCATATTAAGGGGTTACAGGCCCTGGGGGCGGAGATTACCCTGTCTGACGGCTATGTCCATGCCGAGGCCCCCAAGGGCGGGTTGCGCGGGGCGAAGTTTACATTCCCGCAAGTTTCCGTCGGCGCGACCGAAAATCTGCTGCTGGCGGCGAGTTTGGCCCAGGGCGAGACTCAGTTGATAAACGCCGCGCGAGAGCCAGAGATTGGCAACCTCGCCGAATGTTTAAATGCCATGGGGGCGCGGATCACCGGCATCGGCAGCGACTGCCTGACCATCCAAGGGGTCGAGCGGTTGCACAGTGCGACTCACCGAATCATCAGCGACCGGATCGAGGCGGGAACCTATGCCGTCGCCGCCGCCATCAGTGGCGGGTGTTTGACTCTGACCGGTTTGCCCGACGGAATCCTCGATAGTTTTTTTGACCATCTGATCGCCGCCGGAGTGACGGTCGAGCAGAATCCCGCCGCCCAATCGGTCACGGTCACCGCCGGGGAACTGCACGGAGTCGATGTGGTAACCAAACCCTTCCCCGGCTTTGCGACCGATCTTCAGGCCCAGTTCATGGCCCTGATGTGCCTGTCGCAGGGGGCATCCATGATTACCGAGGCGGTGTTTGAGAATCGCTTTATGCATGTGCCAGAACTGATGCGGATGGGGGCCAATATCAGCATTCAGGGCGGCTCGGCCCTGGTGCGCGGGGTTGATGATTTGACTGGGGCACCGGTCATGGCGACGGATCTGCGGGCCTCATCGAGTCTGGTTTTGGCCGGCCTGGCGGCCGAGGGCGAGACGGTAGTTTCTCGGGTCTATCATCTTGATCGCGGCTATGAATTTATCGTCGAGAAACTCCGCAATGTCGGGGCGATGGTCGAGAGGGTTGCTTAATTTCTGTTACGAAACTGTATTTATACTCCGTTCACTTAAGGAAACCCTGAAAAACTCACTTTTTTGTCACTCTGAGCGTCGTCGCGCTT
>JASGCE010000146.1 GCA_030054295.1 Minisyncoccota bacterium | reverse complement strand
AGGCAGCAAGCTGCCAAGCTGCGACTATCCTCCCCTTCGTCAGGCGGGGAGGTTTCAAATATTGCCTCTATTAATTTAGCAAATGCTCTAAAGCAACGCGATGAGGGGTTATAGAAGGTTTAAACTTTTCGAAACCCCTCATAGCGTTGCGCCCCCTAAAGGGTCAACCCTGCAGGGGAATGACAAAAAACGGTTAATCCAACAAATAACCAAATCACCCTAAATCGGTCTTTTGGTCGAGAGATCGAGCAGTCGGTTGCGGATAAAGAACATGACAGGCCCTTCCGCGGTAATAAAGCTGAGGGCTGTTGCGTTCTTTTCGGTCAAGATTCGGTTGATGGTGATGGTACCCTCGAAATATTTTTCAACCTCCTCGTTCGCAATGGTAATGATGACATGTACCTTGCTCCCCTCCTTTACCGAGGGTGGAATTCCTTCCAGCAGCATACCGGTCAAGGAATAGTCCAATGTCCGATAGGGTTGCGCCTCCTTGGGCAGTTTGACCCAAAAGGTTGGGGAATCATAGCGCAGATAGCGTCTTTTGCCCGCACCTTGTTTGGTTTGCATTGAATTTTCTTGATTATCGGTCTTGGCGAGGTCAGAGGTTCCCGCTTGACTGGTTTGCCTCAGCACCTCCAGCCTCTTGTGCATTTCCTCGATAAAGGCTTCGTTATTGACGAGGTGGTTCATGGCCTCGATACATTCGCTGGCCCTGTGGATCATCTCCTCCCGCTGTTCGTTATTGCCGCTGCGGGTAAAGCTGAAGGCCTTATCGAAATATTCCTGTAGTTTTAGACGATGAATGGCGAGGGTGTATTTTTTACCCTCCTCGATAAATTTTTCGCGGATATTGATGGGTAGTTCGCTCTTGTTGATGGTTTCCAGCAGCTGGCGCAGGACGACCATAGTGCCATTCTCGTCGCCCTGTTTGGCCGTGCTGGCCAGGCTCCGCAGAATCGACATGCAGCTTTGCATCTGTTCGTGGGCATTATCGCTATTCGAACCACGACTCTGCAATGGTTTAAAGATATTCATTTTGAGTACCAAAGAAGTAAAGATTTAAGAATTGTCTCACAACCATCTGATAAGTCAAGATAATTTTAATGATAATTTGGTATTATTAAATGGTGATTTAAATTGACTTGATTAAAGTGACCGCTGCCGAATTTAAAGCTGTAAAACCACTATCTATGGTGGTGATGTCGTTAATTACTACTAAGTTTAGAAATGATGGAATCAAGCTGATCCAGATTATCATAGTCTATCGAAAGGCTCCCCCCCTTCCCCTTGATGGCAATGGTGACCTTAAGGCCCAGGCTATTGCTTAAACTCTCTTCCAAAGCGCGACGGTCTTGATCCATGACCCTGTCATCATCACCACCAATGCGACCAAGACGCGAGCCTGCACCTGTACCAGCCCTTGGCACCAGAGTCCTTGAGACCAGCCCTTCCCCTGCATCTGTTTCTTCGCCGGCTGCACCCGCGCCTTCGCCGCGTTTTTCCTTTTGTACCAACTGTTCGGTGGCGCGGACAGAAAGATCTTCGGCAATAATCACCTTCGCAATGCTGAGTGGGTCCTTGGCCACGACCAGGGCGCGGGCGTGACCGGCAGAAATTTGCCCCTCCTCGAGTAACGATAAGACCGATTCGGGCAGGTTCAAAAGGCGCAGAATATTGGCAATATGGCTGCGGGACTTGCCGATGACACCCGAAAGCTCCTCCTGAGTGTGGCCAAATTCAGCCATTAAACGCCTAAAACCAATGGCCTCCTCCACCGCTGTCAGGTCGCTTCTTTGGATATTCTCAATCAAGGCCAGTTCGAGGGCTTCACGATCCGTAAGGGATTTTACGATGACCGGAACCTCGTGCAGTTGCGCTGCCTGGGCGGCCCGCCAACGGCGTTCTCCGGCGATAATCTCGTAATGGCCAGGCCTTGCCGCGAGCGGTCGCACCAGCAATGGCTGCATGACGCCTTTCTCGCGCACCGACTTGGCCAGAGAGGCCAGGGCCTCTGGTTCAAAACGCCGTCTGGGCTGCAAGGGGCTGGGAGTCAAGAATTCAATCCCGATCTTCTGATTGCCGGTGGCTGGTGCCGATACCGGAGTCTCAGCCTCCGCATCATCACCCAACAGGGCCGATAAACCGCGCCCCAGGCCACGGCGGCGGGCGTCAATCGCGCCAGACATGGTCAGTTCGGTTATGGTTGGAGATGGTTTTTTCATCTCGGCAATCATTTTTATGATGGCTGTGGGGTCGTTATTCTCCTTCTCGCTCATGGTACCATCCTCCCTTCGCGTTTTAAAACTTCACTGGCGAGATAGACATAGGCCTGGGCACCCGCAGACTGAAAATCATAGAGCATCACCGGCTTGCCAAAGGAAGGCGATTCCGAAACCCTCACACTGCGCGGAATCATAGTATCATAGACCTTGGCACCAAAATAATTGCGGACATCGGTGGCTACCTGATCAGACAGATTATTGCGCCGATCATACATGGTCAAGACCACACCCTGAATCTCGAGGCTCGGGTTTAGGCTTCGTTTAACCCGCTCGATGGTTCTGATGAGGTGGCTGAGTCCCTCCAGGGCATAGAATTCGCACTGCAATGGCACCAAAACCGCATGGGCCGCCACCAGAGCATTCAAGGTCAGAAGCCCAAGCGAAGGCGGACAGTCGATAAAAATAAATTGATAGGGCAGATTGGCCGGCTTCAAGACCTGATTCAGTCTATGTTCACGGTGGCTATCGGCGACCAGTTCGACCTCGGCCCCCGATAAATCGACCGAGGCCGGAATAATATCGAGCTTCGGCACCAGGGTCTTTTGAATCGCCGTCCGAATATCGGCCCCCCCCAGCATGACATGATAGGAATTGACCTTGCGACTATTGCGATCTATGCCAAGTCCGGTCGAGGCATTGCCCTGAGGGTCAAGGTCAATCACCAGGGTCGCTACCCCCGAAGCCGCCAGCCCGGTCGCCAAATTGACCGCGGTCGTGGTCTTGCCAACCCCCCCCTTTTGATTGACTATGGCAATGATGCGGGGGGCGGGAGTCGCAGAACCGGTCAGTTCGGCATCCTGTGTAGCAGTTAATTGGGTCATTTTCGTAATTGAAACTCCGTAATCTCGATAATCGCACTATCCGCATCGGTGATACTAGGGTGAATTTGATATTTAATCTTCCACAATTTTTGCGCCCGAGCCATTTCATCCGGCCAACTCCGCCCCTTGGCGAAAAATGCCGGGCTATTGGCGGGAGCGAAATCAGCACAAAGCCCAAGCAATTGATCAAGCGGCGCAAGGGCGCGGGCGGTTATGGCCCCGATGGGTAATTTACCACAGACTGGTTTTTTAAGCTGCTCAATTCGCTCGGGATAGATTCTGCATCCAAGGGATAGTTTATCATTTACCTCGGATAGGAACCTTGCCTTGGCCCTTTGGCTCTCGACCAGATGGATATTCTTAACCCCCATAATCGCCAAAACCAACCCGGGAAACCCTGCCCCTGAGCCTAGGTCGATAACTGCGGCAGTAGAGGAAGGGTCGGTCAGGTTTTGCGGCAGCAAACTATAGAGCTGCGCCGAATCGAGGATATGGCGGTGCCAAATATGGGGAATGGTACTGGGGGCAATCAGATTCTTATGGTCTTGCCAATAGAGCAAATGGGCGACAAAGGCCTCCATCCTGGCCATGGCAGCGGGCGGGAGGGGGAATTTCTCGGCGAACAAATGTTTCTCGTGAAACATAGTCTCGGAATCGGTCAATGACTGCTTGCCTGCTAAGATTTCTGGCGACATCTAGGCCGCCTTTGGGCGGCGAACAAAGCGCAAAAGGGCCGATAGGGCCACTGGAGTCATCCCAGGTATCCGCGCCGCCATGCCCAGATTAGCGGGACGAATCCGCTCTAACTTCTCCCGCAATTCGGTTGAGAGGCTGCCGATTTGATTAAAATCAAGATCAGACGGTAGTAACAATGCCTCCTCCTCCCTAAAGGACTGGACCTCGGCCTCCAGTCGCTCGAGATAGACCGCATAGTGGGAATCATTGACCAGCTGCTGCCAAACCACCGCCGGGATGGCCATAATTGGCTCCTGCTGCTCTGGCCAGGCGCGACAGAGGGTTTGGCGATCCATCGATTCCAGCCGCAGCAGATCGATGGCACTGCGTTTTACCCCATCTTGACGAATGGTCAATCCCTGAGTCTGGAGCTGACTGGGCGATGCCTGCAAGGATGTTAGCAAAATTCTCGCCGATTCTAGTTTCTCTCGGTATTCGGTAAACTGGCCTTTCCGTTCAGCCGAAAGGCAGCCCAACTCAATCGCCAGTGGGGTCAAGCGCAGATCAGCATTATCGGCCCGCAGCTTGAGACGAAACTCCGACCGCGCCGTAAACATGCGGTAAGGTTCCGTCACCCCCTGGGTGATTAAATCATCGATCATGACCCCCAGATAGGATTGGCTGCGATCCATGATTAGGGGGGCTGAATTACCCGCCAATAATGCCGCATTAAGACCGGCGACCAGACCCTGCCCCGCTGCCTCCTCGTACCCCGTAGTTCCATTGATCTGTCCTGCCAGAAACAGGCCCTGAATGGTTTTGGTCTCGAGGCTGGCTTTAAGTCCGCGCGGGTCGATATAGTCATATTCTATCGCATAGCCGTAACGGGCTATTTGGGCCTGCTCCAGCCCGGGGATTGAAGCGATAAACTCCTTCTGCACTTCCCGTGGCAAGGATGTCGAGATGCCATTGGGATAGATCAGAGGATCGTCGAGACCTTCAGGTTCCAAAAAAATCTGGTGCGAATTACGGTCGGCAAAGCGGGTAATCTTATCCTCAATCGATGGACAGTACCGTGGGCCAACCCCTTCGATATTGCCGGCATGAATGGCCGACCTGGACAGGTTCTGCGCAATAATCTGATGGGTTTGCTCGCCTGTAGCGGTGATAAAACAGGGGATCTGTGGGGTGGTAATGGCTTCGGTCATGGTGCTAAAGGGCTGGGGTGGGCGGTCACCATCCTGCTGGGTTAGGCCGCTCCAGTCAATCGAGGCGGCCAGGAGTCTCGGCGGTGTGCCAGTCTTTAGCCGACCAACCGCCAGTTTCGCCGCCCGCAGCTTGGCCGCTAAATGATTGGACGGAAGTTCGCCAAATCTTCCTGCGGGCGTGGTCTCGTCACCAATATGGATGACTCCACCCAAAAAAGTGCCGCTGGTGATGACCGCAGAACGGCAGTGATAGACCAGGCCAGCCTCGGTGATAATGGCATTGATATGGTTCTGCTGGTCGAGGACAAAATTAGCAGCTGCACCCTCGGCAATGGTCAGGTTCGATAGTTCAGACAGGAGCGATTGGATGGCAGCGGCATAGAGTTTGCGGTCAGCCTGCGCCCGCGGGCCGCGCACGGCTGGGCCCTTGCTTTGGTTGAGGACACGGAATTGAATTCCGGCGCGGTCGATGGCCCGCCCCATGAGTCCATCCATGGCATCGATTTCGCGCACCAAATGGCCCTTGCCGAGTCCACCTATGGCCGGGTTGCAACTCATGGTGCCAATAGTGTCACGGCTGTGGGTCAGCAAAAGGGTTTTTGCCCCCAACCGAGCCGAGGCCGAAGCGGCTTCGCAGCCAGCATGTCCTCCGCCGATGACAATAACATCAAATTTACGAGTCGATTCCATCGGGTATTTATAATGCCGAGTCGGAGTCGGAAGCAAGGCGGAACTGTTGGTCAGATCGATGTTCATAGTGAATGAGACATAATTATTTCGCGTTGAAAGAATCAAACATGAGTCTATGTTACAGTTTGACTGAACCTTTCAATTGTCATCACCCGCGCACCCTCCCCTTTGTCATTACCCGCCGATGCGAAGCAGCGAGTCGGGTAATCGCGCTTTGCTTTCGATGAATAAAAAAATTAAGCGAGATTCCCCGTCTGCGGTTGCCCCTGCCCTGCCGACGAATGTCGGCATTCGCCGACGGGGTCAACCTTGCGGGGAACGACAAAAAGGGGGCGGTTGTCCCTAACGGAAGGTCTGAAAAACTCACTTTCGTTGTCACTCTGAGCGTCGTCGCGCTTGACT
>JASGCE010000145.1 GCA_030054295.1 Minisyncoccota bacterium | reverse complement strand
CGCTAAGAACAGTTAACCGAGCTAAAGCTCGGACTGTTCTAAGCTCAGAATGACAGTTTTTGGTCTGAGTTTACCCCTTATAAGCATTTTGAGACAGTCTGGGGCATCCGCCCCCCCTTATTGTCAATCCCCGCAAGGTTGCGAACTAACCCCCCCCTATTGTCATTACCCCCTATTTCTTCTTCCTCGTCTTGCCGCTGGTCTTGTGGGCGAGGATATTCTCCGTCCTTTTATCTGTGGCGATGCCCCAATCGAGTTCCTCGTCCTGGGTAAATCTCTTGCCGAGTTTAAAGGCGATCTCGGCCCGCGCCAATTCGCCGCCCAGATAGAATCCGTGACCCGAATCGACCTGTTCAATCAGCACCGGCGCAAAGTCTTCGGCCCGTGATTCGATCCAATGGCCATCACGGTTATAGAGATGGATTCCATCCACCGCGACCTCAATCCGATAGTTGGCATCCCGCACCTCCGCCACCGTAGCCGCGATCTCCTGCGGGCTGGTGGAAAAGGGGCTGCGATCCCGCAAAGTCAGCAGCGGTGAATGGACAATCTGCGGCAGGCGATTCTCGGCCACCGCGGCAAAACAGAGTTGCCGCGCGGCAGCCGCTTCGGCAATGGCGCGGCGGCAATGGGGCGAGTCCTGAACCGTCAAGACCTCGGTAATACCAAATTCGGCAATCACGCCAAAAAGCATCGCATGAATACCGCTGGTATCGGCATCGGTCAGTTCGGTCAAATTGCCGATCCCCATCAATATCCGCGCCACGGGCAGCCTTTGGCGACATTGGCTATAGGCGTTCAAAGACTGGGCAAGGCCAAAACCAATCGGGGCGAGAATAGGGTCAGCGATAAATTCCTTGCCGGCGGCGGTTAATCGGTCAGCAGCACGATAAAGGGATTCTGGATCATCCCCAGTCGGAATGATCACCGGAATGGCCTTGGTTTCAAAAGCCAGATCAAGAGTCTCTTCGGTCAGACTGAGCAGATAGTCACAGCCAGCCCGCGCCCCAATCTCGAGTTCCACGGTGGATGCCGAATCGACCGAAACAAGATAGCCCGCCTGTTTTAGGGCCTGTACCGATTCGGCAAGATGAGCAAAGGGTGATTCGGGCAGGCAGCCGAGATCAATCACCGCGGCCCCGTCGGCTTTAAAAGATTCCGCCCGCTTGAGAATCTCGTCGATGGTCATCAAAGGCGCATTGGTGATTTCAGCAAAAATGCGGCAGCTGGTACTGTAATCAACCTCAGCCGCCGGCGATTCACCCTGGGCCAAAAACCCCGGCAGGTCGCCGACATCATCGGGGCCGCGCATAAATTCGATTCCATAGTCGCGGCTGAGTTCGACCAGATCTCCACGGCATCGGCCGGGGACTATGACTCGCTCGCTGGTGATCTCGGTTCGGGGAAGGCGGCGGCGAATAAGGTCGGTGGTCATCAGCCCGGCGACCTGTAAACCAAGGTCGCGGATGGTGGCGGCAAAGGGCAGGGGCTCCATCGCGGTCAGAATGCGCCTTAACCTTGGCTCGGCGAGGTGGCCGGTCAAGAAGAGAATCGATCCCGTAAAGCGGCTGTTACGGTTGGCCATGGTGCAGTTCGGCGAGTCTGTGGGTGATGGCGCGGTGCAGGTCTTCAATCGAGGCAACCACGGTTACCCCAGCAAACTGCTTTAACTTTTCGACATTATCGAGGTCAATCGCCCGCGGCCAGACCTTGACCATCTCGGACGGGGCCTGGGTCTCGAGTTCAGGGGCAGTGTCGCAGGCAAAAACAATGGTCGGGACTCGGCACTTGCCGGCCTGGGCAAAAACATTGGTCGGTAAACTGTCCGATATGCCAAAAACACATTTGGCAATGGTGTTGGAGGTGGCGGGAGCCAAGACCAGACTATGATAGTCGCCGTGGTAAAACTTACCCACCGGCACCGCCGAGGCCGAATTATCCCTGTAAATCTTGACCCCCTTGGGCAGGGTCGTAAATTCATGGCGGTACATCTTGACCACCTCCTCGGCGGCCTTGCTGACAAAAAGGTCAAGCGGGGCAAATTCAGCCATCAGGGCCAAAGATTCGGTAAAGAAATGCCCCGAACCCGTCACAGCCCAGGCCAGTCTTTTGCTCTTGATGGTCTTTATTGCTGCACTCACGATTCACCCGATTAAGTTTAAGCCAATGGTTTTCGCGCCGACAGGGCCGCCGCCAAGGTGCCATCATCAAGATAGTCAAGTTCGCCACCCATTGGCAGTCCATGAGCCAGCCGCGTCACCAGCAGCCCGCTTGGGCGCAGGCAATCGACCAGATAATGGGCCGTGGACTGACCCTCGACCGTCGCACTGAGGGCAAGAATCACCTCCTGCACGGGCTGGAGTCCGCTGGCAGAATCGGCAATTCTTTTGACCAGGGCGGCGATGGTCAATTTATCGGGCCCGCGACCGGCCAGTGCCGCCAAGGTGCCGCCAAGGACATGATACCGACCCTTGAAACTGCCCCCCCGTTCGAGCGACCAGACATCGCTGCTCTCGGCGACCACGCAAATCAGACTCCCGTCGCGCCGCGAATCGCCGCAAATCGAACAGATTGGGGCGGTGCTTAGGGCAAAACAGGCCTGACAGTTCTGCACCTTCGCCCGCGCATTTTCCATCGCTTGAATCAGTGGCTCGAGAACCGTGCCGCGATTTTGCAGCAAAAACAGAGCGATTCTTTTTGCCGACCGCGGACCAAAGCCCGGCATTTTGCAAAGCCAATAGAGCAGCTGTTCAATCTCGGTACCTTGCGAATTGGCGCGCATCCCACAATCCTAAAATGGCAGTTTCATCCCGGGGGGCAGTTTTAAGCCGCCGGTGATTTTACCCATCTCGTCCTGCATGAAGGATTCGATCTTGGCGCGGGCGTCATTATGGGCGGCGATGATCAGGTCCTCGAGCATATCGGCATCATCGGGCTTGAGCAGACTGGGTTCAATGGCGATGCGCCGCAGGTCGCCCTTACCCGTCAGGGTGACCTTGACCATGCCGCCGCCGGCACTGCCTTCGAGTTCGCTACTGTCCAGACGGTTTTGCATCTCCGCCATTTTGGACTGGACCTCTTGCGCCTGTTTCATCATTTGATTGAGATTTTTCATCATCTATCCTCTTGGGTTAATCTTGGTTTAGTCATCTTCGGGGGGAGAGAAACTATCGGGAACCATATCCCGATAGGGGTTAAAATCCGAATCATCGGCGGAATCGCCTGCTGCTGAAGGGGTAAGGGGAGCCGGGGGCAGACTCGGGTCGGTAATGGGTAAGACCTTGATTTCGGCATCGGGAAATAGTTTCAAAAAGGCCGAGGTCAGGGCATGGCTCCGCGCCCATTCCAATTCTTCGGATTTTTGTTTTTGCTCGAACTGTGCGATGGTCTGGCGGTCTCCCGCTGCCCCTTGGTTCAGGCTGATCACCCAGGCTCGTCTGGTCCATTTGCTCAGTTGGCTGCTGAGATGATTGGCGAATTTAGGCGAGGGGGATTCAATCACCGTCAATTCGATTCGCCCCTCGGCAAAACTATCGACCAGGCAGTTTTTGCGCAGTTCCATCATAAGGTTAAAATCGCGGCGGGCCTCTGCCAAGGCGACCAGCTCGTTAAAATTCTGTGGAATCGCGATGGCTTCAAGTTCAGCCGCCTCGCTCGCCTGAGGGGTTGAATTGGCATAAGCGAGCTTCATCACGGTATTGCCCTGTCTTGCGCTGGTCGCGCCACCCCCGCCGCCGGACGAGGTTGCACCGCCCCGCGCCGGCAGGTTCTTACTATCGACTATAGCCTTTTTAAGCAGATCGGCGGGTAGGGGCAGGTCGGGCATAAAGCCAAGGCGAATGATGATCATCTCGAGCGCGGCCTTGCTGTCGCTGGCCTGTTGAATCTCAGCAATCGCCTTGAGCAGCAGCTGCCAGCTGCGCATCAGGACCGGAATCGACAGGCCCGACCCGAGGGCCTGAAGCCTTTGTTTTTCTGAACTATCGACAAGATAGGCCCCCGTCGAGCCAGCGAGTTTTATTCGCGTGACGGAATGGCAAATTTCCAACAGGTCTTGCGCGGTTTGCAAAGCATCGGCGCCAACCTCGTGCAGTTCGTCATAGATGCCGATGGCCAGGGCCATCTCCCCGCGCATGGTGGCTTCAAATAGGTCAAAAATCTTCCCGCGATCGGCAAGACCCAACATCGACTTGACCGATTCCGCGGTCACCATCGGAGCCCTGGTACTGCCGCCAAATTCAAAGGCCCGGGCAATCGCCTGATCGAGCAGCGACAGGCCATCGCGTACCGAACCATCGGCCGCGCGGGCGATCAATCCGGCCGCCTCGGACTCGATTTCCAGACCCTCCAAAACGGTGATACGGCTGAAATGTTCGGCCAAAAGCTCGCCCGAGACGCGGCGCAGGTCGAACCTTTGGCAGCGCGACTGGACGGTAATGGGGAGTTTGCGAATCTCGGTGGTGGCAAAAATAAACTTGGTATGGCTGGGGGGTTCTTCCAGAGTCTTGAGCAATGCATTAAAGGCACTGCGCGACAGCATATGAACCTCGTCGATGATATAGATCTTATAGCGAGATACCGTCGGCTTGTAATGAACCCCATCGATGATGGTGCGAATATCATCGATACTGGTGTGGCTGGCGGCATCCATCTCGAAGACATCGAGGTTGCGTTCCTCGAGAATCGAGACGCAGGATGGACAGACTCCACAGGGTTCGGTGGTGGCTGTGCCCGTGCCATCGGCACCGGTGCAGTTGAGCGAACGGGCGATGATTCGCGCGGTGGTGGTCTTGCCGACTCCGCGCACTCCGGTCAAGATAAAGGCATGGGCAATGCGGTTTTGGCTGATGGCATTGGTCAGGGTGCGAACCAAGGCATCCTGGCCGATGAGCTCGGCAAAGGTCTTGGGCCGGTACTTCCTTGCCAGAACGCGATATTCCGCCGGTAGGGTTTCGGCTGACGCCATCTTGAGGCCTTTAGTGTGACTCTGGAGGCAGTACCCCCAGAAAATTCCAACGCGAAGTGAGAGACTGGCAAACGACCCGAAAAAGAACTCGTTACGGTTGCTTCCTTTCGAACCTGGCCGGGTTGGCGAGAATTCCGTCCGCCGCCAGCCTCCCAAGGATTTATCACCCTTTTAGTCGCAATTGGCAAGTGGACAATCATGAATATCTGGTCTAGCCTCAGCAATTCATGTAGATATGAGAATAATGATGGAAACAAATCTTCAAACCTTGGCAGGGCTGCGCGACCAGATCGACGAGATTGATCGGCAAATCCATGAATTAATCAATAAACGCGCGGCAATTGCCCCCCTGGTCATAGCCGCCAAGGGCGGTGGCCCCATCTGGCGACCGGCCCGCGAAGCTCAGGTTCTGCGCAAAAGACTGGCGGCGCACCAAGGGGGACTATTCCCCACGCCATGCCTATTGGGAATCTGGACTGAATTGATGACCGGTATGACCAGTATCGAGGTGGATTTTTGCTTTGGAATGGTGAAGGCCAGTGCGCTCGATACGGTTCCGACGGTTCGCGCCCATTTTGGCGCCCTGCCGCAGCTCAAGGCCTATAGGAATCCCGAGGAGCTTTTGGCTGCGAGCGATCATGCTATCGCTATGCTGCCCTGGCCCCAGGCCAGCGATAGCCAAAAATGGTGGCCACTGCTGCTCCAGCCCGAATTCCGCGACCATCGGATCGGATTTGCTCTGCCATTTTTACCCAGCCACGAGAATCTAGCCCCAATCGCCCTGATTGCCAAGATTGCCTTGGAAGAGTCCGGCGATGATACTGCCCTATTGGCCATCCCCAGACAGGAGTTTGCCAACTGGTCGGGCCTGACGGTGCGGATCCGCGATATTGACCAGGGGGATGATTGGCTGCTGGTCGAACTGAAGGAACCCTTGGCAAAGATCCAACCCATCATCGATAGGTCCAGCGCGGTCTTGATTGGGTTGGTGCCAAATCGAATTACGGTTTAGGGGACTATGGTTGTTTTTAGAATCCGAAAATTCATCCTATAGGAAACCCTAAAAAACTCACTTTTTTGTCACTCTGAGCGTCGTCGCGCTTGCCTTTGCGAATGCA
>JASGCE010000144.1 GCA_030054295.1 Minisyncoccota bacterium | reverse complement strand
TGAAAAACACCAAACTTGTCATTCTGAGCTTAGAACAGTCCGAGCTTTAGCTCGGGTAGCTGTTCTTAGCGAAGAATCCAGAAAAACTTAACTCATTGTAATTGCTAAGTTTTCTGGACTCTTCGCTTGTCTTGCTAAAGACTTTGCATTCGCAAAGTCAAGCGCGACGATGCTCAGAGTGACAAAAAAGTGACTTTTTCAAACTTTCCTATTGGAACAATGGCTTGTGCCAGACTGTCAAAAACCATTGACTCAAGGCAAAAAAATTGAAATAATAAACCCAAGTTCGGTAGAGATTGCTGCTATGATTTTGCAGAATTGGCTAGAGAATATGGCGAAAGATTGTCCTTGTCGGTAAGTGATTCCCCTTCAAGCGAGCTTCTATTTGATCAACCCAGCCGAATTTCGGCGTAGATACTGAGTCAGAGACTAAATATGAAACATAGGATCGGACCGGATCCCAGTCATCCAGGGAAATTTGCAGTCTTTCTTGACGATAAGATCGTCGAGGGTGACCTGTCGTGTGAGGATGAGGCTAAGGAAGTGTCGGAGATGCTCGAGGCCAGCAGCTAGTTCGGTTGACAGGCAGGCACTTCGGTCTTTACCATAGGCGCGTGATTCCGCAAGCAAATAGAAATGACAGGGATCGAGTCGCGCCCAAACCAAAGGGTGTGACCTGTTTAAACCATGGGCAGATCTATGGCAGCACCTCTATTTATTCATTTACATGTTCATACGGCATTCTCCCTCTCGGCGGGGGCGGTACATCCTGAAGAACTTTTGGCTCTGGCGCAGCAACATTCGATGCCAGCCCTGGCCATTACCGATAATAACAATCTTTTTGGTGCGCCCTTTTTTTCCTCGGTACTGATCGAGGGTGGGGTGCAGCCCTTAATTGGCGCCTTGGTCAATTTGGCGCTACCCCCGAACCGCGGTGATTCATCGGCTGATCAGGATCAGGGTCAGCCGCCGATTATTTTGCTCTTGGTTCAGACCGAGCTTGGCTGGCAGAATCTGGCCAAGCTCATCTCTTACAGTTATCTGGGTATGAAGACGGGCGAGCCGCCGGTGGTCAGTCTTGAACAGCTGGCTCACTACCATCAGGGGCTGATTGCCTTGACCGGTGGCGGTCGAGGCCTCATCAATCACCATCTGTTGGCTGGGCAAAGGGCAGCAGCCGAGCGCGATCTTGCATCCCTTGCCGAGATCTTCAGCGGCAGACTCTATATCGAATTGCAACGGGGTACCGATGCCGAGCAGAGGGTGGAGGCCGATCTGCTCGATTTTGCCGATCAAATGAACCTGCCGATTGTTGCGACCAATTCGGTCTATTTTGCCAAGCCAAAGGGGCATGAATCGCACGAGATTCTTTTGGCCATTGCCGCCGCCGCGACCCTGTCGCAGGATGATCGGCCCCGTTCATCGCCGCAGCATTATTTTAAGTCTCCGGCCGAGATGGCGGACCTATTTGCCGACCTGCCCGAGGCTATCGCCAACACCGTGACCATCGCCCGTCGCTGTAGCTTTTGGTTGGATAAGAAGGATCCCGCCCTTCCCCCCTTTCCCAAGACCGAATTTGGCAACGAGGCCGAGACCCTGGCCCATTTTGCCCGCGCCGGAATGGAACAGAAATTCGCCAATCAGATTCTGGTCTCGGGCAGTCCTGATGACTATGCCAATCGACTCGAGAATGAGATTTCGGTCATCAACAGGATGGGCTATGCGGGTTATTTTTTAATCGTCGCCGATTTTATCAACTGGGCGCGGCGCAATGATATTCCGGTGGGGCCGGGGCGCGGTTCGGGGGTGGGTTCCTTGGTCGCTTTTTGCATGGGGATTACCGATCTTGATCCCCTGCGTTTTGGTTTGATCTTCGAGCGGTTTTTGAATCCCGAGCGGGTATCTATGCCCGACTTTGATGTGGACTTTTGTCAGGATCGCCGTGACGAGGTGATTGACTATGTGACCAAAACCTACGGTTCCGATCGGGTGGCCCAGATCATCACCTTTGGTAAGCTCCAGGCGCGGGCGGTGCTGCGAGATGTTGGGCGGGTAATGGAATTGCCCTATAGTCAGGTCGATCAGATCAGCAAACTGGTGCCGCAGAATCCGGCCGAACCGATCCCTTTGGTCAAGGCCCTCGAGATGGAGCCTCAGCTTAAACTTCTGCGCGATGCCAATCCCCGTAATAAGGAACTGCTGCGGATTGGTATGGAGCTCGAGGGGCTTTACCGTCATGTCTCGACCCATGCTGCGGGGATTGTGATTGGCGAGCGGCCATTGGCCGAGATTGTGCCGCTCTATTGCGAATCAGCGGGGGCGATTCCGGCGACTCAGTTCAATATGAAGTGGGTCGAATCGACGGGCCTGGTTAAGTTTGATTTTCTGGGTTTAAAAACCCTGTCGGTGATTCACCGCAGTCTTGGACTGATCGCCGAGTCCGAGGGTAAAAGGATCGAGCTTCAGCACATTGCCCTTGATGACGAGGCGGTTTACCAGATGCTTCGGCGAGGGGAGACTCTGGGGGTTTTTCAGCTTGAAAGTTCGGGCATGACGGATCTGGCCAAAAGACTCAAGGTGGCGGATTTTGACGAGATTATCGCCATGATCTCGCTCTTTAGACCCGGCCCGATGGAAAATATGCCCGCCTATACAAAAAGACGCAATAAAACCGAGGCTTGGGACTGTTACCACCCCAGTTTAGAACCGATTCTGAAGACGACCTATGGCATTATGATCTATCAGGAACAGGTTATGAAGATGGCCCAGGTCATGGCGGGCTATAGTATGGCACAGGCGGATCTGCTGCGCCGCGCCATGGGTAAAAAAGACAAGGCGGAGATGAAAAAGGAGGAGGAACGATTCCTCAGGGGGGCCGAGGAGCGCGGCTATAGTCAAGAACTGGCCAGAACGGTCTTTACCCAGATGGATAAATTTGCGGGCTATGGTTTTAACAAGAGTCACGCTGCCGCCTATGCCTTGATTTCCTATCACACGGCCTGGTTAAAATACCATTATCCGGTCGAGTTCCTGGCCGCATCGATGAGTTACGACCTGAGCAATACCGACAAGCTCAATCAATTTAAGGCCGAGGTCGAAAGGATGGGCCATCGGCTTTTACCGCCCGATATAAACCGTTCAATGGTGCATTTCTCGGTCGAGCGGCTGAAGGATGGCACCAAAGCGGTGCGCTATGGTCTTGCCGCGATTAAGAATATTGGCGAGATGGCGATGGAATCAGTGATTCAGGAACGCACCCAAAATGGCGAATTTAGCGATATATTTAACCTGACCAAAAGAATCGATTCGCGCAGTTTGAACAAAAGACAGTTTGAACAGCTGGCGGCAGCCGGAGCCTTTGATAGTCTTGCCTTTGATTCGCAGGGTTCGCAGCAGAATGGCGAGGCAAAACCGACGCGAGCCCATTATTACTATGCGGCCGATTTTTTGATGGCGGAGGCCAATATCGCCAGTACCGCGCGGCAATCGGGGCAGTCGCTGATGTTTGATGGTAAGGCAGCGGGAGGCACCGGGGTTGCCTTGACTCCATCGCTGCCGGCCCTTAAGGCCGAGAATCACTGGTCGCAGAGTCAGGAATTGCAGCATGAATTGGCGGCCCTCGGCTATTATCTTACCGCCCATCCCTTGGATGGTTATCGTGGGCGGCTTAAACAGCTTGATGTTGTGTCCTGTAATGATTTGGCGCGGCGTAGTGGTTTGGTCAAGATTGCAGGGGTGATTCTCGAGCGCAAGGAGCGAATGTCCAAACGCGGTGACCGTTTTAGTTTTGCTCAGGTTTCGGATGGTCTTGGCAGTGTCGAGGTCACGGTCTTCTCGGAACAGCTTAATCAATCGCGGGAGCTGCTTGATTCGGGGCGGCCTCTGCTCTTCTCGGTTCGGGTGGGGGAGGGGCGGTTCACGGTCGAGTCGGTTGATGATCTGGTGCAGCTGGTAAAGTCGCTCAAATCAAAAATCTATATCGAGATTGAATCGCCGGAGGTTGCCGCCCCCCTTTATGGCTTAATCGGCAGTCTGCGGATTAGCCAAGATGGGGCTGGAGAATCCCCGGCTAAGGTGCTATTGAATTTCCGAGACCTTGAAGTCAAAAAAGAAATTGAAATTTCGCTGAGTGGACTCTATTCCCTGCCCCCGGCCAGGATTGCGGCGATCAAGGGGCTGGATGGGGTGGTTAATTTGGTCGAGTCCTGAGTCCTGAGTCTCATCGCCAACCCCCATCATTAAGGAGTATTTTAGGTGCAGGCTAAAACATCCTTTGCAAAGGCCGTAGCGACGGTTGGCGGCTGGACGGTAGTCAGCCGAGTTCTGGGCTTTGTTCGGGATGTTGTGATTGCCCGCACTCTGGGCGCGGGGCCGGTGGCGGATGCTTTTTTTATCGCCTTTAGGCTGCCTAATTTTTTCCGCCAGCTATTTGGCGAGGGGGCATTTAACTCCGCCTTTGTTCCGCTCTTTACCAAGGAACTGACCGAGAAGGGCAAGGCCGAGGCGCGGGAATTTGCTGAACAGGCCATGTCCTTGTTGGGCTCTATTCTTCTGTTTGTGGCGATATTGGGGGAGATTTTTATCGTCTTGGTAGTTACTGCCATGGCGATTGGATTCAAGGATGATATTCGGTTTGATCTGGCGGTTAATTTTAGTCGGATTACCTTTCCCTATGTGTTTTTTATCTGTTTAGCGGCTCTCTATTCGGGGGTCTTGAATGCCATGGGTCGTTTTGCGGCGGCGGCGGCGACTCCGGTTTTGCTCAACTTGACGACCATTGCGGCGGCCTTTGGCTTGACGCCGTTTTTGGGCAGTGCGGGCTATGCTTTGTCGTGGGGCATATTGCTGGCGGGGATCATTCAGCTGGCCTGGCTCATCCATTCGGCCAAGCAGGTCGATATGAGGCTGCGACTTAGATGGCCGAGGTTCACCCCGGCGATGCGGCAGCTGTTGCGGCGGATGGTTCCGGGGGTTTTGGGTTCGGGGATTGTTCAGATCAATCTGTTGATTGGGACTCAGTTGGCGACTTTGCTGCCGATTGGTGCGGTATCCTATATCTATTATGCGGATCGGTTGAATCAGTTGCCGATGGCGGTGATTGCGACGGCGATTGGGACGGCTCTATTGCCGCTCATGAGTCGTCAGATCAGCAATGGCGAGCCAGAGGCGGCGATAACCAGTCAGAATCGCGCCTGTGAAATGGCCTTGGCTCTGACCTTGGCGGCGGCGGTGGGGTTGTTGTTTTTGGCGACTCCGATTGTGCAGGTATTGTATGAACGGGGAGAATTTGGTGCGGTAGAGACAGGGGCGACGGCGGCAACCTTGATGGGGTTTGTGGTTGGTTTGCCGGCCTATGGTTTGATCAAGGTGTTTACTCCGGCATTTTTTGCGCGGGGGGATACAAGGACGCCAGTGCGGGTTGCGATTGTTTCGATGGTTACGAATATCGCTTTAAATTTGATTTTGATGCATTATTTGGCGCAGGTGGGGATTGCTTTGGCGACGGCTTTGGCGGCTTGGATTAATGTGGTGGTTTTGGTTGTGATTCTGTATCGGCGGCGGTTTTTCCATTTTGATTCCTTGTCGCGGCGGCGGATACCCTTGTTGGTTGTTGGGGGTCTGTTGGAGGCTTTGGTCCTGTGGCTATTGTGGCACTATGCTGAGGTTCGGTTTGAGGCTTCGGGTTTGATGTTGCGGATTGTTTATTTGGCGGGGATGATTGGTTTGGGGGCGGGGGTTTATTTTGCATTTGTGATTGGAACTGGGGCCTTTGCTCGGGATGGGATTGTGCGGATACTGCGGCGGCGGGGGTAGAATAAAAATAAAAATAAAAATAAAAATAAAAAAAGAAAAGCGGTTTGGCTGCAAGCCAATGCGCGAAGCGCAGGCGCGGCCTGAGCGATTCCATATCAAATTGTTGACACTAAAATTCCCAACCAATTTTTGGGTTTTGTTAAAATAGTTTTCAACCATTTGAAGCGCCGCAGGCATTTCCCCGCCCGACACGATCAAAAAATTTATAGAATGCTTAACAGCGCGTTCTTTTACTCCAAATGAATTATTTATCCTTGCGAGCTTGCGAACAAAGTGAGCAAAAAG
>JASGCE010000143.1 GCA_030054295.1 Minisyncoccota bacterium | reverse complement strand
AAAGATTATTTTGTGTTTGGCTTATGCCGATCTGGATTGCCACTCTACGCTGCTATCGCAGCTTGAGGGCAATGACGATTTTTAGACGAGCCTATATTTGTGGAAAATGCTCTAGAATTCTCAAGTGAACATAGTATAGGATCCATCATGGTCATCATTATAGACAGGTCTTGCCTTATGAAACTAAAATCCACATTATCATGTCTTGGACTATTGTTGCTCCTCCTCCCCCGGCCAGCCGGGGCTGACGAGGCAACGGACAAGGCAGTCTATTACGACTGTTTGCCCAAGGCCATAGCCGGTGAAGCCAAATGCCAGCTTGTGATTGGCCAGGCCTTTGATTTGGGCAGGGGGGTAGCGCAAGACCAGTCTCAAGCCGTTGAATGGTACCGAAAATCGGCTGAACAGGGCAATCCTGTGGCACAGTATAACCTTGGCATCTGTTACGACAATGGACGAGGTGTAGCCAAAGACCTAGCCCAGGCGGTGCTATGGTTCCGCAAAGCAGCCGAACAGGGCTATGCTGAAGCTCAGTTTAACCTTGGCACCTTCTATGAATTCGGCGATGGCATTGATAAGGACTCACAAGAGGCAGCAAACTGGTACCGCAAGGCCGCAGAACAGGGCCATGCCAAGGCCCAGAATCATCTCGGCTATTTCTACTATATGGGTGTGGGGGTGCCGCAAGACTATAGTCAAGCCGCGCAATGGTGCCGCAAGGCCGCAGAACAGGGGGAGTCGGGCGCACAATATTACCTGGCCGTCATGTATAACCAAGGCAAGGGCGTGCCGCAGAGCTATTTCAATTCCTTCATCTTGATCCTGCTCGCGGCACAGGGCGGGGTGGAGACGGCGCAGAAAAACCTGGTCGGTGCCGCATCGGTACTCTCGCCCGCCGATCTGAAACAATCCCAGACACTGGCCCATGGTTGGAAAAAAGGAACCCCACTGCCGCTGCGATAGGGTGGAAGGGGTTTGACAACCCGCCCATCAAGTATTTTTCTGGGTTAAGCAATGGTAATGCTACAAATACCTACCCCCCAACTGGTTCTATGATTTTCGCTGCGCTTTGCTTGCTCAAATCTAAGAACCAGTATTCCTGCGATCCGCTTCGCGGCCGCAGGACAGGCTTGCTCCCTAAAGGGAGGGGGGACAATAGATTATGAAACTGCCCCCCCTCCCTTTAGGGAGCGGGGGGAAGGCTCACGATGCGAAGCAGAGTGAGACAGGGGGGGTAGGTCTTAATATTTTTTTGATTGTTTATAAACTTTCCCAAGCAAATCTAAACTCTCTTAAGCACTCGCCTAGACTTACTCTCCCCTACTTTGTCATTACCCGCCGCCCCGTCGGCGAATGCCGACATTCGTCAGCGTAGTAGCGAGTCGGGTAATCTCGCTTTGCTTTCAGAGATGACAAAGTAAGGAAGCGAGATTCCCCGTCTGCGGTTGCCCCGTTTACGGGTCAACCTTGCGGGGAATGACAAGTGAAAGGATTCCGCTCCCCTAACAACCAGTTCATAATCCGGGCGCAGTCGCCATCCCAGACTCCATCGACTCGCGAGCCACGGAAATGCCGCTGGAATGCCAAGACCGCCTCGACCGTTGTCTGGTCAAACCTTCCGCTGGTTGGGCAGTGCCAACCGTAGGCGATCAGCTCCTCCTGCATGACCGTAACCAGATGACCATGATCGCCGCACTTAAGTGGGACAAAATTCTCGTCATGCTGGGTCAAGGGTGGCGGATAGACCCCGACTCCCGCCGCTGCCAGCTCCTCCCACGGGAAGAGTTCGCCCGGGTCGGTTTTGCGGCTGGGGGCGAGGTCGGAATGGGCAATGACATCCTGCGGTACTATCCCATGCCGCGCCATAATCGCCAGACTGAGGTCGCGCACCGCTGCAATCTGGGCTTGCGGAAAGGGCCGATAGCCAAATTCATGGCCGGGATTGACGAGCTCGATCCCAATCGAGTGGCTGTTGATATCGTCGCGCCTTCGCCATTCCCCATGGCCGGCGTGCCAGGCCCGCTGCGATTCCTCGACCAATGCAAAGACTCGCCCATCCTCCTCCACCAGATAATGACTGCTGACCTTGGCCGCCGCATCGCAGAGCCGCGCCAGTGCCGCCGCACCCGACTCCATCCCGGTATAGTGCATCACAATCAGTTCAGGCCTTGCACCATTTCTGCGCTCATCAAAATTGGGCGAAGGGCTGGTGATGATCTGCATCCATTCGCTCCCCAAACTAGTTGGTAATCAATATCGCCCTAAAGTCATTGACATTGGTCTGGGTCGGGCCGGTCACCACCAGATCGCCGAGGGCGGCAAAGAAACTATAGCCATCATTATTCGCCAAATAGTCCTTTGGATTCAAACCCATGGCCGCAGCCCGCGCCAATGTGTCCGGGGTAATAATCGCCCCGGCATTGTCTTCGGTACCGTCGATACCATCGGTATCGCCCGCCATAGCATAGACCCCGGCCTGCCCATCAAGGGCAATGGCCAGGGCCAATAAAAACTCACAATTACGGCCGCCGCGCCCCTTGCCGCGCACCGTGACGGTGGTCTCGCCGCCCGAGAGCAACACAGCGGGGCCCGCAATCGGTTGCCCAAACTGGATCACCTGCCGCGCAATGCCCGCGTGCATGATGGCCACTTCGCGGGCCTCGCCCTCGATTGAACTGCCGAGAATCAGGGGCTTAAAACCAGTCCCAGCCAACCGTTCGGCCGCCGCGGTCAAGGCCTTTTGCGGAGTCACGATCATCCTGAGTTCCCCCGCGACTCTCTTGGGGGTCTCGGCCGCGCCCGACTCGAGCCTCTGCCGCACCGCGGGCGGAATCGCAATGCCATGTCGGTCGAGAATCGCCAAGGCCATGGCACAGGTTGAAGGGTCAGCCACCGTTGGCCCCGAAGCAATGATCGAGGGATCATCCCCCGGCACATCCGACATCAGCAAACTTACCAGCCGCGCCGGAGCCGCCGCCGCCGCCAGCCAGCCGCCCTTGATCCGCGACAAATGTTTACGGACAATATTCATATCGTGAATGGTCGCGCCCGACTTGAGCAGCTCGCGGTTAATCCGCTGCTTATCATCGAGGCTGAGACCATCGGCCGGCAAGGCCATCAGGGCCGAACCGCCGCCACTCGCCAACATGATCACCAGATCATCAGCGGTCAAACCCTTGACCGCCGCCAGAATCGCCTCCGCCGCCGCAACACTGGCGTGATCCGGTACGGGGTGAAAGGATTCCATCACTTTGATGACCCGGGTCGGTAGTGACTGACCATAGCGAGTCACCACCACCCCCGACAGCCGATCCAACCCATGGTTGGCAATCCAGTGATCCTCCACCGCCACCGCCATCGCTGCCGCCGCCTTGCCACAGCCAACCACCACCGTGCGACCGCGTGGTGCATCCGGCAAATTCATGGGAACGCAGAGTTTCGGCTGCGCCGAATCGACCGCGGCGGTAAAGAGGGTTTTTAGCAGTTGCTGAGGGTTCTGTGTCATCTTACTGTCAATCTCACTGCTCATATTTTTAGCATTTGTATATTGGGTTCAAATAAGGCGTGTCCCCCCTCCCTTTAGGGAGCGGGGGATAGTCGAACTTAGCCGTTTACGGCTTAGTGAGACTTGGGGGGTAGGTCTAGGTATTTTAAATCTAGGCTGAAACCTACCCCCCAAGCAAGTCTAAAGCTCGTAAGCACTCGCTAAGACTTGCTTTCCCCCGCTCCCTAAAGGGAGGGGGGACATTCGAAATCCACCCAATTCTCAAACTACATTACCTACTCAACCAAATTCTGAGGTTTACCGGCGACGAAGGCCTCGATATTGGCGGTGACAATGCCCGACAATTCGGTCATGGCCTCGAAACTCGCCCAGGCGACATGGGGCGTGACGATGAGGTTGGGCAGGTCGGCGGTCAGCATCGGATGGTCAGCGGGCGGCGGCTCGACCGAGATGACATCGATGCCCGCCCCGCCCAGATGACCAGATCGCAATGCCGCCAGCAATGCCGCCTCGTCGATCAAGGGGCCGCGGGCGGTGTTGATGATCATCGCCCCCTTCTTCATCTTGGCAATCGACTGGGCATTGATCAGGTGTTTGGTCTCGGGGGTCAATGGGCAGTGCAGAGAGATAATATCGCTTTGGGTTAAGACATCATCCTGCGAGACCCAACCGTCGAATTTTTGATAGTCGGTCGCCAGAATCTTCATCCCCAGCCCGCGCGCCCGCTCGGCCAATCCGCGACCAATGACGCCATAGCCGACAATCCCGAGAGTCGTGTTTTTTAAATCGCGGATCGGATAGTCGAAATAACAGAACTGCCGAACTTTACTCCAATGGTTATTGTGCCGCGTCTGGGCATAGGGCAGCAAATTCCGACTGAGGGCAAAAATCAAGGCCAGGCAATGTTCGGGAACCGTCGTATGGGCGTAACCCTTGACATTGGTGACCAGAACGCCCTTGCTCTTGGCCGCCGCCTTATCGACGACATCAGTGCCAGTCGCCGCCACCGCAATCAATTTTAGATGCGGCAGTTGGCTGAGGACATTGGCGGTCATCGGCACCTTGTTGATCACGGCAATGGTCGCGTCTTTAAGGCGAGTGATTGTCTCAGCCTCCCCCCAGGTCTCGGCATATTCGACATAGTCGTGTTTGAACTGCGGTTTTTGAAACTCGACACCCAGCGATTCGCGGTCGAGAAATACGATCTTTTCCATCCCTGATTCCTCCAATTTGGTTTTTAGAATAGTAGCATTTGATAGAATTAAAACGAGTAAATTAAACTGTCCCCCCTCCCTTTAGGGAGCGGGGGATACTGGTTCTTAGATTTGAGCAAGCAAAGCGCAGCGAAAATCTTAGAACCAGTTGGGGGGTAGGGCTTTGCATCATTACCATAGTTTTGCCTACCCCCCCTGTCTCTCGCCGCATTCTGCGGCAAGAGCCTTCCCCCCGCTCCCTGAAGGGAGGGGGGGCAGATTTACTTTAAACAAATCAAATTATACAAACCATATCCATGAAACCTTTAAAACACTAGGCCGGCCTGGTCGATTTGAATTCTGGTCGCTCATCCATCGCAGCGAACCACTCGGCCAGTTTAGGGTGAGTCTTCTCCCACCCCATATCCGCCATCCGCAGCCGCAAATAGCCGAGAGCCACCACCGTCGCCGAATGGCCAGCGTCAAGACCCGGGCGAGACCCCAGTTCGTGTTCCATCTCGGCCAAAGCACTAGCAACCTTGCGCAGTTGCCCGTCGCACCAATCGCTCCATTGTTTATCGGCCGGGCGGAGATTCGATTCATAACGCATCAAGACCGCCGCATCCAGCAGCCCATCGGCCAATGCCTCCGCCCGCAGAACCAGCCAGCGCAAATTGCCCGATTTTGGATATAAACCCGTCCCGGCCAAATCATCGAGATATTGACAGATGACCGTACTGTCATAAAGGGCGGTGCCATCATCCCGCACCAGCACCGGAACCTTGCTGAGAGGATTCTGGGCCATCAGTTCGGGATTGACCTTTATGGGGCTGAAGTCAGGGGTGACCCGTTCAATCCGGCCCGCCAGTCCGGTCAGTTCGGCAATCACACTGACCTTACGGACATAGGGCGAGGTCGGGGAGTAAAAAAGTTTCATCGATGACTCTCCCGCTCCAAACTAAATATTCTGTTCGACCCAGGCAAACAATGCCGATTTGGGAATAGCACCAACCTTGGTCGCCGCCAGCTTGCCGTCCTTGAACAGCATCATGGCGGGAATGCCGCGCACGCCGTATTTTTGCGGCGATTGCGGATTCTCGTCAACATTGACCTTGGCGACCGTGATCTTACCCGCCATCTTGTCGCCCAGTTCTTCAAGGGCTGGCGCAATCATCTTGCAAGGCCCGCACCATTCAGCCCAGAAGTCCACCAGTACCGGTGTCGTTGACTTCAAAACCTTGGCATCGAAATCGGCATCGCTTACAGTGATATGCGCCATAATTCCCCCTGATTAACTTTACTCTATTTTGCGCCATGAAGGGCCAGGACGGCCAACAACAGAATCGCGACAATATTGATGATCTTGATCATCGGATTGATCGCCGGCCCCGCTGTATCCTT
>JASGCE010000142.1 GCA_030054295.1 Minisyncoccota bacterium | reverse complement strand
ACAATTTTTGGTCTGTGTTAACCCCTTACAAACATTTTGAGACAGTCTGTCCCCCCGTCTCACTTCGTTCGACTCCCCCGCTGGATCGCCTTGCTTCTCCGATTTATGTCGGCCTACGCCGACGGGGCGATGAGGGGTTATGGGAAGTTTTAACATTCCCAAAATCCTCACCCCACCAAATCTTCGCGGCGATTAATGTTAAGCGACTCGGTGGGCGAGAGAATCCTGGCCTCGATGGTCATGAATTGATTTTGGAAGTCAAATAATTTTCGCCCGCCATTGGTCATAAAGGCCCTTAATTCCGATTTGACCGATGTCGCCACCAGGGCCACCGTCGGGAAACTCCGCTCCCGCGATGCCGCGCGGATAATCTGGCAGCCCGGGCGATAGGCCGCGCAGAGCCGGGCAAAAATATCCGTCGGCAAATGGGGCATATCGACCGGCAGAGTCAATAGCCACTCAGCACCGCGACATGACGGCCACTCCAATGCCGAATAAATTCCGCCCAATGGCCCCTGGTTTGGTGCCAAATCCTCGACCCGATTAAAGGGTAGCGGCAAAGCCAACAAACTGCCACTGGCCACCGAGATGAATTTATTCTCCCTCGCAATCGGAATCGCCTCCAGTAATTGACAGCTCCAATCCAGCAAAGACCTTCCGCGATAGATCACCGCGGGTTTATTGCCGCCGATGCGACTCCCCTGCCCGCCCGCCAATAGCACAGCGGTGCAGTTTTTGGGCTCAGGTGGTGGTGGGACATTGGTCAATTGTGACTCATCAGCCAGTGATTGTTTGCAGCCTCGGGCTATGATAGTCTATCGGCACCGATGATAGCGATTCATAATGGCATAGATGACCCAAAATAATTCAGCAAAAGACTCCGATTCAATCGAACAGCAGGTTGCGGCATTAAGGGCCGAGATTACCGCTCACAATGCTGCCTATTTTGAACAGGATCGCCCGATCATCAGCGACTCTGACTATGATCGTCTGCTGCGGCGGCTGGAGCAGTTTGAACTTCTCTACCCCCATCTCCGCCGCGAGGATTCACCGACGCAAAAACCGGGCGGCACTGCGACCAAGGCCTTTAGCAAGGTCGCGCATCAATTGCCAATGATCTCGCTCGAGAACGCCTTTAACGAGGGCGAGGTGGCGGGGTTTTTTAACGGGATTAAACTGTTTCTGGCCCGCGAATTCGATGCCAATCCCGATCAAACCATCCCCTGTTTTGCCGAGCTTAAGATCGATGGCCTGTCCTGCAATCTCTCTTATAAAAACGGCCAGCTGGTGCAGGCAGCGACTCGCGGCGATGGAAGGGTGGGGGAGGATATTACCGCCAATTGCCGCACCATCGGCCAAATCCCGCAGCAGCTGACCGGAGCCGCCGGCACAATTAGCGAGCTCGAGATTCGCGGCGAGATCTATATGGCGCGAACTGAATTTGCCAGACTAAACAGCGATTTAGCCGCCGCCGGAGAGGAACCCTTCGCCAACCCCCGCAATGCCGCCGCCGGTTCGGTACGGCAAAAGGACCCTCGCAAAACCGCGCAAAGACCCTTGCGGTTTTTTGCCTATGCCCTTGGTTATAGTTCGGCCCCGCTGGCGACCAGCCAAAGCGACTTGGCGGCTGTCTTATCCGCCGCCGGTTTTGTCGTTAATCCTGAAGCTCGGCTCTGCCATTCGATCGCTGAACTGTTGCAGTTTTACCGTGATATTGAAGGCCGTCGTGCCGACCTGCCCTATGACATTGATGGAGTGGTCTATAAGGTCAATCGCTTTGACTGGCAGGAGCGACTCGGCAGTTCGAGCAAATATCCGCGCTGGGCCCTCGCCCATAAATTCTCAGCCGAGCAGGTCGAGACCATCATCCGCGACATTACGATTCAAGTTGGCCGCACGGGGGCCTTGACTCCGGTTGCCGAGCTCGAGCCGGTGACGGTTGGCGGGGTTGTGGTCTCCCGCGCGACCCTCCATAATGAGGACGAGATCAAAAGGCTGGATATTCGCCTCGGCGACCGCGTCATTATCCAGCGGGCGGGGGATGTGATTCCGCAGATTGTGCGGCGGGTGGAGGGCGATTTGTCTCGGCGCGGAGAATCATTCACATTTCCCCACCAATGTCCGGTCTGTAATTCACCGGCGGTGCGCGAAGCCGATATGGCGGTTTGGCGCTGTACGGGGGGACTCTATTGTTCGGCTCAGGCGCGGTTGCGCTTGCGCCATTTTGCTTCGCGTGATGCCCTCGATATTGCTGGCCTGGGCGAAAAGATTACCGAGGAACTGTTTGATGCCAAACTGGTCGAGTCTCCCGCCGATCTGTTCAGATTGCATCTGCGGCGGTCGGAACTGCTGGCACGCAAGGGCTGGCAGCAGCAGTCTACCGACAATCTTTTGGCGGCCATCGAATCGCGCCGCCGGGTCGAACTGGCACGGTTCATCTATGCCCTGGGGATTCCCCAGATTGGCGAGGTGACGGCGCGGCTGCTGGCCCGTCATTATCTCTCTTTCGAGTCTCTGCAAGACTCGATGGTTGCGGCGGGGTTAAGCGAGGATAATTCCGCACGGCAAAATCTGCGAGCGATCAATCAGATTGGCGCGGCAATGGCCGAAGACCTGATCGGATTCTTCGCCAGCCCGACCAATGTCGCTATCCTTAAAGACCTGCTGTCGGAAATTACCGTCGAGCCCTTTACCGCCGCCGAATCAGCGCAAACCGCATCAGCCATCAGCGGCAAGACCATTGTTTTTACGGGGGAATTGGAGCTGACAACCCGCCGCGAAGCCAAGGCCCGGGCCGAACAGCTGGGGGCAAAGGTGGTCGATTCGGTCAGCAAAACCACCGACCTGGTGGTGGTTGGTGCTGCCGCCGGATCCAAGGCGACAAGGGCGCGCGAACTTGGCATTGCTACGGTTGACGAGGCTGGTTGGTTATTGATGCTTGGAGCGGTCGATAATTCTGCTTCAACTGGCGCGATAAAAACTGTAAAATCAGCCAAAATGACGAGTCCAGACTCAGAATTACCCGTGAATGATACTGTTGCTCAGGCGAGGTTATTATGAAGAATCCAGCCGTTGTGAGGGCCGTGACCGCCGCCCACGGTGACCTCTATCAAAGCTCGGTACTCGGACTCTATCAGCCCGATGCGGAGGGTAAGCTGCGGCTTATTCATGTTTATTCTGGACAGTTCTATTCCCTTTCCGATATAGTTGAGTTTCTTGATCTAGGAGAATTGGTTGAATCTCCCCTGCATGATGATTGTGACGAACCAGGGCTGGAGTTGGATAGTGTCGAGATTGCTAAACTGGCCAGCCTGGATCTCGAGTCCCTGATTGAACATCCAAGCGGTTTTGTCCAAATGTGCCGCGACATTGCCCTTTATAATAGCCAGTCATCCCCTAACCCAGTGATTGTTTATGCTAATTTTTAACCGATATTTTCTATCCGCCCTTGGACTGTTGCTATGCCTATCCTCAGTTCACGCGGCTGCCCCTTCGCTTAAAGATATTGAACAGAAGGCACTGGCGGGCGATGCCAGTGCTGCGGTCACGGCGGGTTTGGCCTTCGTCAATGGGGCTGGGGTTCCCAAAAACGAATCGAGGGCCTTGAGCCTGTTTAGAATGGCGGCTGCCCAGGGGGATGCTCGCGGCCAGTATAATCTTTGTGCCATCTATAGCAGTTCTGCGGTTTTTAAAGACCCTGATCTGGCCTTGAAGAATTGCAAACTCGCCGCAGAGCAAAACTATCCCGCGGCTGAATATGCCCTGTCTAAAATTTACGAGACGGGTCAAGGGGTTGCGGTTGATAAGCAACGGGCGATTAAATATCTTAAGGATGCAGCAGATCACGGTATGGTCACGGCGCAGTACGAAATGGGAGTCTATCTTAGCCGCACGACGGTCAAGGGAAAGTTCGACAATGCCGGCATCGAGAAATATTTGCTCGGCGCAGCCCGGGGCGGTCATGTTTTGGCCATGCGGAGGCTGGCTGATTTTTATCTCATCCAGTCGGATAATGCCGCGATTGAGGCGCAGAATCTTCTCAATTCCGATGGTGCGGTAGAGCCACCCGAAATGGTCGAGGTTGTCATCGATCGCACTGCGCAAAAGAACAATACAAGGACTGCCACCCCCAACACCAAAAAAGTGACCAAGTCCGAAGCCCTGATTGGCAGTGCCATTGAATGGTTCGAAGCGGCCGGAGCCAAGAATGATCAGCCTTCCTTGACAAAACTCTGTCCCATCTATGACGATCAAAAAACCGTCTATTACAATGCCGCCAAGGCCCTGGACTATTGCGAGCGGGCTGCCAATCTCGGCGAAGTCGCGGTCATGGCCTATATTGCCGATAAATATCACTTTGGTCGGGGTGTGCCGCAGAACGATTCCATTGCTGCTGACTGGTATCAAAGGGCGGCCGATAATGGTGATTTGGCAGCGATGCGCAATCTCGGGGCCATGCTGATCCTGGGTCTGGGGCGAACGGCCGATGTCGAGCTTGGGGTTTCCTTGATTACCAAATCAGCCGAGGCTGGCAATCGTGAAGCCCAGCTTGAACTGTCCAATCTCTTGCTGGAGGGTAAAAGACTCAAGCTGAACATTCCGAAGGGCGTCGAATGGCTGGCCAAGTCTGCCGAACAGGGTCTGTCGGAGGCTCAGTTGAGTTTAGGCATTCGTTACCTCAACGGCGATGGCGTGACTCAGGATTTAAATCAGGCCGTATCCTGGTTCCGCAAGGCCTCGGCGCAGGGCGAACCCAACTCGACCAAATGGCTGCGAGAAAAGGGCTATCGATGAGATGGATTGCCGTCGCCATAGGATAAGTTTCTACAACCGTAACAACCAACTAAACCGTACTTAAGGATTGATCATGACTCAGGTTTTTTCTCCCCGTCGCCACACCCCCTATTATCATCAACAGATCAGTTTAGGGGCCGAGATGGCCGACCGGATTGGCTATGATGCTGCGGTAAAATTTACCTCGACCGCGAACGAGCATCTGGCGACTCGCAAGACCGCTGGGCAATATGATGTCTATCATCAGGTGATTGTCGAGGTGAAGGGGCACGATGCGGAGAAGCTGCTCAACCATGCCCTGGTCAATGATGTGTCAAAGATGAAGCCTGGTCGCGCCCTCTATTCCTCGGTCTGTAATGCCCAGGGTGGGATGGTTGATGATCTTATCTGTTACAAGGTGGCGGATGATTTCTACCGCCTCTGCCCGACTCCGTCGCGGGTTGATATTATCGTCGCCTATCTGTCGGAGAAGGCCAGGACCGATGGGCTCAATGCCTATGTCACCAATCTTGGCATTGGTCGGGCCTTTATCTCGGTGCAGGGGCCAAAGGCGCGGGAGATTCTCCAGCCCCTCTGTGATGTCGATATTTCCAATAGCGCCCTGCCCTATTACGGCTTTACCCATGGCCGAGTCGCCGGGGTTGCTGATGCCATGATCTCCCGCACTGGTTACTCGGGCGAATTGGGGTTTGAAGTCTTTTACGCCGGTGAATATGCCCATTCGGTCTTTGCCATTGTCGCCAATGCCGGTCGCCCCTTTGGCATGGAGCCCGCTGGCCTGGGTGCCCTTCGTTCGGTGCGGATTGAGAAGAAATATCCGCTCTATGGTTTGGATCTGAACGAAACCACCTCGCCGTTGGAGGCTGGACTGGGTTGGACGGTGCGGTTTGACAAAACAGGCGGCTTTGTCGGCCGCGAAGCCCTGATCAAACAGCGCGACCAGGGGGTGACGCGGCAGCTTGTCGCCATGGTTTTGCCTGACCTGTCGCACCTGCCGACCATTGGCGATGGGATTGAAGTTGGCAACAGGTCGGTTGGCTCTGTGACCTCATCGGACTATGGCCATTATCTCGGCAAGTCGATTGCCATGGGCTATGTCGCCACTGATGCGGCGGTGGATGGTGCGGCGGTGACCCTCAAGGGTAAGGATGGCAAGCAGGTTGCGGCGGTCGTGACATTAAAGGCTCCGCTCGATCCCGACATGACGCGAATCAAGGTGTAGGGTTTTCCAACTTCAACAGATTCACAATATTTGTCATTCCCCGCCGATTGCATTAGGAAAGCCTGAAAAACTCCAAACTTGTCATTCTGAGCTTAGAACAGTCCGAGCTTTAGCTC
>JASGCE010000141.1 GCA_030054295.1 Minisyncoccota bacterium | reverse complement strand
TTCGTGCGACTCCCCCCGCTGGATAGCCTCGTGCTTACGCACGACGCTATGAGGAATATGGGAATGCTAAAACCTCCCAAAACCCCTCATCGCGTTGCGAAGCAAGGCGATCCAGAGGGGGGGGGAGTTGCGTAGCAACTCGGGGGGCATCCGCCCCCCGCTAAAATATAAGAGTGTTTGGATTTTTAATGAATATGTAGAGTTGTTGAAATGTAAAAAAAATTACAAACTCTTAAGTAAATGAACTATACAATAAGTTCTTCAAGGCATCTCAAACTCAAATTCTGGGGCGAGTGACCGGAATCGAACCGGCGACATCCAGAATCACAATCTGGCGCTCTAACCGACTGAGCTACACCCGCCACACTTGAATCGCGCCTCCACAAGTCCAGCAACCTCTAAGCCAATTACACCTATTCGTCAAGGTGAATATTTTATCACCCTTTAACCATTATTTCTTACACTGGCTCGGCATAGCAAAGGAATGAATCATGCCCATCGCTACCCTGCTGCTGGTCGAGGATGAACCCATCACCGCCCATGATCTCGTGCAGGTCATAGCCAAGCTCGGCTACCACCTGCTCGCCACCTGCGCCACCAGGGCCGAGGCCATGCAGATCATGGAAACCGCCGCCATAGATCTGGTGCTGCTCGACCTCCATCTGGGCACAGAGAGTCTCGAAGGCATCGCCCTAGCCCGCTGGATCAGCCACTACCATTCCAGCCAGATCATTATCGTCTCCGGCTATCTCAACCACCCGGAACTTTGCAGCCTGGGAGGGGTGGCGATCAGCGACTATCTGGCTAAACCCTTCCACCCCCTGAACCTCGACCAGGCCATAGTCCGCGCCCTCGGCCGCCCGCCCCGCGCCCCCTTAATTGAAATGGCGCGGCAGGGTCTCGTTCCACTTACGATGGAAGAAGGGCTGGTCCTCGAGGGTAACGGTTAACTCGCCCTCGAGATAGATATTATCCCGATCACAGCTATAGCGACTGCGCCCCTCGACCATGGTGACAAAGCCAATTCCGTTGGTCGAATCCTCGGCCTTGCGACTGGTCCACCGCCGCATGATGGTCTCCCCCACCACCGACAGGGGATCCGTCGGGTCAACCTGCCAATGCTCAATCTGTTGCTCCTGACTCTGAATATGATGTTCGGGATGAAGAGTCGCGGCCCACACCGTTTCTTTTTTCCAGTGCCAGATTCCCGCAGCGTCGAACTCGGCCTGATCCTGGCTAAAGGCATCGCCGCCATAGCCCTTGGTCTTCTCGAAGATGATTTTAGGAATGTCACCGGGCTTGACCTCGGGCATCTCGACGATAGGCAGTTGACCGTCAATCACCGGCAGCTCCAGATAGCATTCGGGCAGTTCCAACCGCGCCGTCACGGCAAAGGGTGGCGGCATCATCAGCGGAAAGTAACTGGTGCTGATGGCCAGCCTGATCCGATGACCAGCGGCAAAAACATAGCCCGATTCAAAAAGATCAAACTCGACCGAGGCCGTACCGTTAGTCAGCAAAGGCTCGGCAAAACCCTGCCGATAGGCCAGGTTCAAGGCCCCAATCGAAACCAGATAGGCCGTACCATCGGGATGAACATCCACCAGCCGCGCCACCAACTGACCATAGGCCTCATCAATATTGACCCGCAGGTGAACCATCGGCTTGCCTAGTATCGATAGATCCTTGGCCAGGGGCGCCGTATCAAAACAGCTGGCCAGATCATCATCGACCTGCTGATCCTTGGGGAACTCGCCGCGCCCCATCGGAAACTCAGAACCCAGGGCCTGACCGCAATTGAGCGGCGTCGCCACCATCCGCACCCCATCCAAGGCCGGAACCGTTTCCATGGATTGGCTATGGAGGTAATAGTTCTCCCAAATAATTTTCCGTGAAGGGAGGGAATCGACCCCCACCCACTGGCCATCAAAGCGGAAGGGCTGCCCCTTCTGTTCAGGCTTGGCGGCGCGGGCCAAAAAGGCGCGATAGGCCGGGATCTTCTTCAGGTCATAACCGACGGTCTTAACCCCCTTCAACCAGTGATCCCACCAGGCAATGGCCTCAGGATAGAGATTATAGGTGGGGGCCGGATCAGCCCACTGCGGATAGTAATGACCCCAGGGCCCGACAATAGCCTTAGCCGTGGTGGGCCAGTTCTTGACGATCTTGGCCGGAGCATCGCGGTAACAGTCTTCCCAGCCGCCAATCGCCAAGACTGGCACTTGACATTCGCGCCACTTCTCGGCGGTTGAACCCATCTTCCAAAAATAATCGGGCTGGGGATGACTCTTCCAAATCGGAGTCTGGAAAAAATGCTTCTCCAGCCGAGTCCGCCACATGGTTTTCCACTCGCTGCCGACAATGTCCGGGTCGGGCGGCCTTGCGCCAACCGCCAGCATCAAGGCGGCCCAATAGACCGAACCCTTGAGCGGCACGCCATTCTTAAAGTGAATATCTTCAAAATAGCGATCGACCAGCGAATCAATCGAGATGATCGCCGCCAGCGACGGGGGGCGATTGGCGGCCGCGGTGAGGCTGTTAATGCCACCCCAGGAATAGCCAAACATCCCAGTGCGACCGGTGCAGAATTTCTGCCCGGCAAACCATTCCAGAGTCTCGATCACATCGGACTGTTCCTTGGCGGTCAGCTCGTCCTCCATAAAACCATGGGAATCGCCCATGCCGCGGAAGTCAAGCCTTACGCAAATATAGCCCGCCTCGGCAAAACGACGATGGTTGGGCTCGTCGTTATCGGGGGTTGAATCGCGGCGACGATAGGGCAATGCCTCCAGTAACATTGGATAGGTTTCGGTGCCGCCGGGACATAGTTCCATAGTATCATCAGGCAACCAAACTCGTGCTGCCAGTTTAACTCCATCCCTCATCGTAATATAGATCGGGTCGATTACAGTAACCGTTTTTAAATTCTCTTGCTTATTTTGAAGTTTTACCATCAATCCAATCCTTTACTGTTGAGAGGCCAAATAATATTTATTATTACTTGCGGAGACTCGATATTATATATAAAATTTTTGGAATTGTGTCAAGAGGGTGATATATTTATTGTTAGATCCGTCTAGAGTTTCGTTGCACCCACTCGGCCGTCATTGCCGCCACGAGTCTCGCCTGCGAGGCTCGATGGCTGGCAATCCAGCGGGGAGTTTGAGGGGCATAAGCCCCTCAATTATAAGGATTGTTTTGTGTTTGGCTTATGCCGATCTGGATTGCCACTCTGCGCTGCTGTCGCAGCTTGAGGGCAATGACGATTCACCTTTAATTCTACAATTGTGGAAAATGCTTTAGATTTGATTGGGTCTGAATCGGGCTATTGAAGGGAAATGAATGTCCCCCCTTGCTTTAGCAAGCGGGGGATAGCTATTCTTAGCAAGTGAAACGCGCATAGAATAGCTTGGGGGGTCTTTTTAAAACAACGACCTACCCCCCAAGAGGTTCTAAGTTTTAGCTGCGCTGCGCTTGCAAAAACCAAGAACCTCTATCCCCCGCTCCCTAAAGGGAGGGGGGACAGTTTTTATCCAATCGCCCTATATAGAACCCCCCATGAATCTTCGTGATCTTGACTATATCATCGCCGTCGCCGAGTTTGAACATTTCGGCAAGGCGGCCGACTCTTGCCATATCAGCCAGCCGACCCTCAGCACCCAAATCTCCAAGATCGAGGCGGAACTGGGGGTCAAGATTTTTGAACGCAATTCGCGCAGTCTTCAGATCACCGCGATTGGCGCGACCATCATCGCCCGCGCCCGCGCCATTCAGTCCGAGGTGCGGGAGATCCACAACCTTGCCGCCGCCGAGCGCGACCCGATGGGTGGCAGCCTGAGACTCGGGATTATTCCGACCCTCAGCCCCTATCTGGCTCCGCTGTTGCTGCCGCCACTGGCCAGAGCCTGCCCGAGATTGAGTCTTGAATGGCACGAGGATATGACCCACAGTCTCGTGACTAAATTCCTTAACTTTGATCTTGATTTTATGCTGCTGGCGACCCTTCCCGAGAGCCTCGATAGTGACGAGTTTTTAATCCAACCGCTTTTTACCGAGCCATTCTATCTCGCCCTGCCCAGGACTCATCGCCTTGCCGCCGCCACCAGTCTCGCCATGAGCGATCTTATGCCCAGTGAACTGCTGTTGCTCGCCGAGGGACATTGCCTGCGCGATCAGATTGTGGATCTCTGTTCGGGGCCTGCCCTGCGTCAACCGACAGCAAATGACTTCCGTGCCGCCAGCCTCGAGACTCTGCTGGCGCTGGTCGAGCATGGTTTGGGGGTGACATTGGTGCCAGCCCTCGCCCTGCCGACAAACCCGCCTTACGACTCACAGGGGCTGGTTTTTAGACCGCTGGGGCGCGACGGCGGCAGCCGCCAGATTCGCCTGATCACTCGGCATAGTTTCGGTCGGCCTAAACTTCGGTGGGAACTGGCCAAGACCATCCAGAGCCATCTGCCCAAGACTGTTACGATTGTTAATAGTTTGTGATTTTATATTTTGCTGCCCAGCCCCTATTGTCTCCCATCACGATTAAGGATGATTCCAAACCATGAAACGAAAGCTTTTTGGCACTGACGGTATTCGCGGCCGGGTCAATTCCGAACCCATGTCGGCCCCGACCGCCATGGCCGTTGCCATGGCCGTGGGGGGCCAGATTGCCCAGCAGCCGCGCGAGCATCGCCCAACCGCAGTGATTGGCAAGGATACGCGCCTGTCGGGCTATATGCTGGAATCGGCCCTCTCTGCTGGCCTGACCGCGACCGGAGTCGATGTGGTTCTGCTCGGGCCCTTGCCTACGCCAGCGATTGCAGTCCTGACCCGCTCGCTTCGTGCTGATATTGGGATCATGATCTCGGCCAGCCACAATGCCCATATCGACAATGGGATTAAACTCTTTGGCCCCGATGGCTATAAACTGTCGGATGCGGTCGAGCAGGAGATCGAGGCGATGGTTCATAATGCGACTCCGCCACGCCTCGCCAGCCCGGAACAGATCGGCAAGATGCGCAGGTTAGACGATGCCAAGGGCCGCTATATTGAATTTGTCAAAAGCAGTTTTCCGCGCGGACTCAGGCTGGATGGGATGAGGGTGGTGATCGACTGTGCCAACGGCGCGGCCCACCGAGTCGCACCGCAGATTCTGTGGGAATTGGGGGCGGAGATTTTCCCGATTGGCATTGAACCCAATGGGATAAATATCAACCTCGACTGCGGCTCGACCTCGATCGCGGCCATGGCGCGGGCGGTGGTAGCCAATAATGCCCATATTGGCATAGCCCTCGATGGCGATGCCGACCGGGTGATTCTGGTCGATCAATTTGGCACGGTCATTGACGGCGATCAGGTCATGGCCCTGATTGCCTGGTCGTGGCAAAATCAAGGGCGGTTGGTGGGCGACACGGTAGTGGCGACGGTCATGTCGAATCTGGGGCTGGAACGCTATCTGGCGAGCCTCGGGATTGGTTTGCTGCGCACTGGCGTTGGCGACCGACTGGTGGTGGAGGCGATGCGCAGGGGCGGCTATAATTTGGGCGGCGAACAGTCGGGCCATATTGTCTTGGCCGACTATGCCACCACCGGGGATGGAATGGTGGCGGCCCTGCAATTCCTCGCCAGCATGGTCGAGACCGGGAAGGATGCCAAGACTCTGGGGCAGGTTTTTGCCAAGATTCCGCAGCTGTTGCATAATGTCAAACTGCCGAGCGGGAGTCTGTCCGCCCGAGAGATTCTCGGCAAGTCGCAGATCACCGAGGCCATTGCCCAGGCCGAGCATGAACTCCATGGCCAGGGTCGGATTCTGATTCGCCCGAGCGGCACCGAACCCTTGATCCGCGTCATGGCCGAGGGCGAGGATTCGGATCAGGTTTTGCGTTTGGTGACCTCCCTCGCCGCGACCATCACCGCTGCAGCCAAGGTGGGGTGAGGGTGGGTAGCACAAGAGTCGCGCTCCTTTTTTAGGAAAGTCTGAAAAAGTCATTTTTAAAGACAGTCAGGCAACCCCCCTTAGTCTCACTAGGCAGCAAGCTGCCAAGTTCGACTATTCCCCCCTTCTGAAGAAGGGGGGATAAAGTATCAATGATTACAATAGCTTACACCTCCCCTTCTTTAGAAGGGGAGGATAGCAAACCTTAGCGAAGACGAAGT
>JASGCE010000355.1 GCA_030054295.1 Minisyncoccota bacterium | reverse complement strand
AAGGTTAAATCAAAAAACGCAATTGGAATTTGATTGCCTCCCGTGTAAAATACCAAGATAGATGGGAACCATAGCAAGAATTAAAGCCCTTGTCTGTGATTTTATGGGTAGAATGGATCATTATAATGGATGATGAACAGGATAAGGTTTTCGATTTAATGGATCAACTAAAGGCGCAGATTGGGGCCAAGGTCAAGGCGAGTCTTGATGATCTATATGCCTCCCCTGCTGATCGCCTGTTAAAAACTAAATCAGAGTCGGTGATGGTCGAGTCGGGATCACAATCGGCAACGGAATCCGCAGCAGCTTCTCAGGGTAAAGATATTCCTGCCGTTCTGGGCAGCGACCGCTTTATGAATGGTCGGCTTTTGATCGCCATGCCGCAGCTCAATGATAAAAGATTCCACCGCGCGGTGATTTTTATCTGTATGCACCGCGAAGACGGAGCCATGGGGATTGTGATCAACCGTCTGGTTGGGGGCATTACCTATGGCGAATTGATGCGGCAACTGGGGATCGAATTGGATGCCAATAGCAACGATCGGCCGGTGCATTTTGGTGGCCCGGTCGAGCCTTCGCGCGGATTTGTTCTCCATTCGCCAGATCGGGTGGAGGAGAATACGGTGCTGATCGAGGGCTATGGCCTGACCTCCACCACCGATATTCTGCGCGCCATCCACAAGGGCGAGGGGCCGAACCGCAATATTCTTGCCCTCGGCTATGCTGGCTGGGGGCCGGGGCAGCTCGATTCCGAATTGCGGCAGAATTCATGGCTGGCGGTCAATCCCGACGAGGCTCTGGTTTTTGATCTGGACTTTGACACCAAGTGGGAGCGGGCCATCGCCAAGCTGGGGGTGGATTTTGCCATGCTCTCGACCGAAGCGGGCCATGCGTAGGGGGTGATTAAAGCTTAGAATTGTTGATAAATGTCCCCCCTCCCTTTAGGAAAGTCTGAAAAAGTCATTTTTCAGATACAGTCAGGCAACCCCCCTTAGTCTCACTAAGCAATAAATTGCTAAGTTCG
>JASGCE010000140.1 GCA_030054295.1 Minisyncoccota bacterium | reverse complement strand
ACTTTGCATTCGCAAAGTCAAGCGCGACGACGCTCAGAGTGACAAAAAAGTGAGTCTATCTGACCTCCCTGAAGGGAGGGGGGACATTCATATAACCGAATCGCCTTACACAAGGCTACGGTGCAGTATCCGTAAGGTTTCCGAAGTTTTTTCCGATTCCCTTCACTGGCAATCGAAAAACCGATGCATTTTGCATTAAATCATAGTAAGTTGCCTTGTCCTAAGTGTAAACTTCGCTAGAATTAAGGTGTTAAAGTCAGTACTAGAGGGCTATGGTATTTTTAACTCACTCTTTTCGTTATTTTATGATAACTATGGTTCAAGGAAAATCTGATCGATGAAGCCTGTTGTTCGAATTCTAAAAACCTATGGTTTAGTCCTTCTCTGGACGAGTGCCATGGCGGTTAATCTTGCCGTTGCGGCCGACAAGGCCATGCCGACGACAGCCTTTCCTTTTCCATATCCGATTGAGGCCCTTCCGCCTGCCAGTACGGTCGATACAGGTCTACAGGGCTTTCCCCTGATCGCCCCGACGGTAATCCCCCTATTGTCCGAGGGGCCAGAGGCTCCGCGTGAGTTGCAGGTCAATAGAAATATCAAGAGCGTAACCCCAGAATCTCTTCCAGATATTGACTTTGCCCCGGTGGCGGAGGCTCTCTCGACCGCGACTGTCAGTGGCGATACCCTCACCCGCCTGCAAGGGGTGACGATTGAAGGCAATACCGCCTATAGCGACGAAGAGCTTCAGGAATTTGTCCGCCCCTATATTGGTCAGAAGATCGAGATCAAAAAAATCTACGAGGCAGCCCGGCAGATCACCGATAAATACCACCGAGATGGATATTTCCTGTCGCAGGCCATTGTTCCCGACCAGACCATTGCCGATGGCTATTATCGTATTCGCGTGATCGAGGGCTATGTTTCGGATGTTTTGATTCAGGGTGATGTTGGGCCGGTCGAATCCTTGGTGCGGAACTATCTGGCCAATATACCGGGGGCGATACCGGTCAAGATCTCGACGGTCGAGCGATACCTGCTCTTATCGCGCGATATTCCGGGCATGTCGATTACCTCGATCTTCCGTTCGGCCACTGGGGCCTCGGGGGCGCGTCAGATGGTGGTGCAGCTGGATCGCAAGCCCTTTGGCGCCTCGGTTTCGATTGATAATCGGGCTTCGGAATATTCGGGGCCAGGGCAGGTTTTGGGCCGAGTCTATAGTTCCTCCTTCACGCCCTTTGGCGAACAGACTGACTTTTTGGTGCAGAACAGTTGGGATGCGAAGAATTTTAACATTACCGGAAATCAAAATAAAACCGATCTCCAACATTTTGCTCTGATAAGCCTGTCGGGCTATTTGAACGGGGATGGTCTTAAACTGACACTGTCGGGTAACTATGGCCCGTCAAAGCCAGGGCGGGAGTTGGTGGGAGTCTATAGTAAATCGGTGGGTCTCTCGGCCACCCTTGCCTATCCCTTTGTCCGCAGTCGTGACTATAATATCAGCAGTAGTTTGGTTTTTACGGCCAATAATTCAGCAACCAATGTCGTGGATTTTAAAACCGATACCTATGTTGCCGTCTCCCGTTCCTATCTCCGCAGTTTGAATTTTTCGCTGCAAGGGGATGTGGTCGATCCTTGGAATGGTTCGTCAAATCTGAATATCAGTGTCGAGAAGGGCATGAAGGTTTTTGGCGCAACCCCTTCCTATCCGCAACCAAGCGATCTGGTGGACCGCCCTGGAGCCCATAGCGACTATACCAAGGTTTCATTCGAGGCCAGCACCACCCATATTCTCTATCAATTTGCCGGGGGGGAGTTTAACCACTATGGTTATCTCGGCGGGCAATATGCCTATGACCGTCTCTATGGTTCGGAACAGTTTAGTGGTGGCGGGACTAAATGCGGTCGTGGCTATTACGGCGGCAGGCTCAGTCAGATTGTCCCTGCCGATCACGGACTCTGTACCATGCAGGAATTGCAGCTGGCCCTGTCAACTGATCTTGGGCTGGATTCCGGGCCTCTCAAGCCGGTCTATTTTGTCTTTATCGATTCGGCCAAGGGCTGGGAGAGGCGTTTTAATTCAAAGGATGGCAATCCGCAGAAGATTCAAATTGCCAGGCCAGCGGTTCTGTCTTCACTGGGTTTTGGCGTCAGAACCGTTTTTCCCGGGAGTAATATCCAGTTCGACCTTGATTTCGACCTGCCCTTGACCTGGCAACCCTATGGGCCTCGGTATCATCCACCCGCTTCCGCAAATGAGTTCGAGAATAAAAGATGGTCGACATTCTTCAGGCTTGCTTGGTCATATTGATGCTGGACAGACAATAGGTTAATATTGTGTGACCTTTAAGGTTGTTTAAAGCTTTTTATAATTCCAAACCCTGGTTTTTACCCGTGGTTTGGCCTGAGGTTAGAATGATGAATAGGGCGATTAGTTCTATCGATGATCGTTAGGAAAAAGATGATTTTTGCTCCAGCATGTTTTTTAACCGAAGGGGGGGGAGAGACGAGGCTTGCATGTCTATGGCGGCGGGCCAGGCGAATGAGTCTCGCCCTGGTTATGTTTTTGGTGCTGGGCAGTCTATTGTCGGCCTGTTCATCGAACAAGCGGCTTGATCTCGTCACCAAGGACACAGATGTCCGCACCAAAAAGAAATCAATTGCGATTGGCACCGACGCGGTTGGAGAGGTTTGCCGCGCCGAGAGTTCCGACGAGAGCCCCGATTCAATTGGTGCCGACCATATCTATGACATTTTTTGTGGCAAGTGGACCCAGCCCTCGGGTCGTTTGGTGGTGATCGACCATGCCATCACCGACCGCGGGGGATTGGCGGGGGCGATTGCGATTGGCGATTGGCGAAGGAATTTGAATCTCAAGGTTCAATGCACGGCCCCGCTGGCTACGGCGATCCTCGATAAGGTGCCGGTGATCTGGATGAAATGCTCGCGGCGGGCGGGCGGACTGCCTCATATTGCCTTTGTCTCGGAGGTGCAAGACAAGACCTATTACGCCGATGGCCTGCCCACCAGCCAGACCGTGCTGGAGCGATTGATCGGTATTCAAAGCGGCAAAATCGACCCGCAAAATAGCGCCGCTATGCAAAACCAGAGTTCGGCCTCGGCCCTGTTGCAGCGGCAGTTTAGTGGCAAGATGGTCGGCAATTCTGACCGCAATCAATTTGATCGCCTGATGAAGCTTGGTCGCGAAGCGAGCGAGCAGGGGGATTACCGCCAAGCGACCATCTATTACCGTGATGCTTTGAAGCTACAAGAATCCTTGGTCGGGCCGAATAATATTGACTCGGCCTATCCGATGATGAACCTGGCCATCACCCTCAGCAATGGTCAAAGATTTGCCGAGGCCAATCAAATCATGGATCGTGCCGCCCTGCTCGTCCGCAAGGTGACAGATCCCAATTTGCAGGCCATGTTTAAAATCTATCAAGCGATCAATGCCGCCAATCAGCATCAATATAAGGCGGCCTCGGACTTTGCCAAGGAGGCCAATAATATGTTCGTCAAACTGGCCGAGGTTAATGGCGAGAAAAAGGCCGCCAATACGGCATTGTTTCAGCTGGAGGAGGCTGGGGCCGGCGGCGGCGGCTCGCAGAATAAAAAGCTCGAGCTCAATTCGGGTATGGTCACCAGTAATGTGATTCTGGCCTGGATGCTCAGGAACTCTGGCGATATCGAGGGGGCGCAAAAGATTCTCGATAAGATCAAAGATAAGGCCGAGGCCAGCCGCGCCCGTTCACCCACCGGCTATGCCAATTTTGCCGAGACCAGCAGTTTGAACCTCGATGATCTGGGTCGCACCCGAGAAAGCGAAACCATGATGCGACAGGCAGTACAGGAACTGTCGCTTCATATGGAGAATTCTTTGCTTCAGGTTCGATCCTACATGACTCTCGGGCGGATTCTGCGCTCGACCGGTAGGCGGTTAAAAGCGATGGAATATTTCCGCACCGCGGCGCGGATTTCGCAGGAGAAGGGCTATAGCCTTTCGATTGAAAGCCTGTCGCCCTATCTCAGTGGTCTCTATGAACAGATTCAACAGAGGCCACAGGATCGGCAAAAACTCTCGGTCGAAATGTTTGAAGCCTCGCAACTGGCCAGTTCAGGGGCTTCAGCCCAGTTTATCGCTGACGCTGCCGCGCAGTTGGCACAGGGTAGCAGCGAAGGCTCGGCGGCGATTCGCGCCCTGCGCGAAAAAAACTCGGAGGTCGAGCGGATTCAGACCCGTTTAGATCGCGAACTGGCTCAATCGATTGAGAATCAAGACCCGGTGCTGATCACCAAACTGACGAATGATCTCAAGACCGCTGAGTCCGCCCGTTCCGAAGCCGAGGTCGCGGTGCAGAGTCTCGCGCCAAACTATAATCTGCTGCGATTTAAAACCGTGCGGGCCGATGATGTCTTGAAGATTCTGAAACCCGGCGAAGGCTTTCTGCTGGTTCGGCTTGGCAATGTCACCTCCTATGGTTTTTACCTGGCCAATGGCGAGGTTTTTGCCTATCCCATCGATCTTAACTTCGTCAAGGCTCAGTCAGCGGTGGAGAACTTACGAGAGGCTGTAACCGTCAACCGTAATTCCGCTGGCGAGGCCGTGATCAATGGCTATGATGTCGAACTTAGTTACGAAACCTATCAAAAGCTCCTTGCCCCCATCGAAGACCGATTTCCCACCCTCAAGAAATTGATTGTCGCGCAAACCGGGGCCCTGCTCAGCCTGCCCTTTGGCATGTTGGTGACCAAGCCAACCAACCGTATTGATAATTTTGATTATCGCAATGTCCGTTTTTTGTTTCAGGATGTGACATTACAATATGTGACCTCGACCCAGTCCTTTGTGATTTTGCGGAGTGCCACCAATCTCCATCGTGCTGAACGCAGCTTTGCCGGTTTTGGCGACTTTGTTCAGGCCAGCCGCGGTTTCTTGCAACAGAGTTTTAACGACCCCAAATGCGCCAGCGATCTGGATTCGATGGTCGCCCTTGGCCCCTTGCCCGGAACCAAGGACGAGGTGCTGAATATTTCTAAGTCGATGAAGGCTCGACCCGGCGATATTCTTACTGGTAATAATTTCACCAAGGAGAATCTGCTCAAACTCGATCTTGGCAGCTATCGGATATTGCATTTTGCGACCCATGCGCTTTTGCCGACCGATTTAAAATGCCGTTCGACACCGACCATGTTGGTCTCCCCCCCGTCGAGCAATGTTAAACTGAGCGATCTCTATTTTGATACGGATGATATTTTGAATCTCAAGCTCAATGCCGATCTGGTGGTACTGTCGGCCTGTAATACCTCGAGCCAGGGTCAGGTCAGTTCCGGCGAGTCCCTGTCGGGCCTGGCGCAGTCGTTTTTTGTCGCCGGGGTGCGCGGATTGGTGGTTTCCCACTGGCTGGCGGCGGATCAATCGACCATGATTATTATGTCTAATTTCTATAAGAAAATCGCCGACAAGTCGGCTGATAGTTCAGCGGCCCTGCAGGATGCGCAGCTCGACCTGTTTAATCGGTCGGGTAAGGACCTGCCGACCCTCTTTTCGCACCCGCTATTTTGGGCGGTTTTTACACCTTTGGGCGATGGCTTGACCCAGGATTTGCCAGTTTTGGATAAGAAATCTATTAGTTCAAAATAATTTACCATAGAATTTTAAAATTTTCGGTAATTTTTTCATTTCTACCCTTGATGAACGGCTTTGCAATCCCTATTTTATGATTCTGGTACTTCTGTTCTAATATCGTTCAGCCGTAGTGCTAGGAATTTATCCGCTTACGATTAGGAATTAATCGTTAAATATCAATACAACCCTGAGGATTTTAATATGTACAAAACCGTTGAAGCCCTTGATCGTGAAAAACACGCCAAGTCGCGTTTGCCTGGTGAAACTGCATCCTTTGCATTTGCCGCCAAGATTCATTCAGTGCCATTGCTCAGCGTAGAATTTGCCGAGACCGCGCGCTGCTATCCGATTCTGTTCGCCGAGGATGGTCAGAAGACCATTTACCCGATCGCTCTGCTCGGCCTGCGCACGGATGAAAATCTGTTCGTCACCGGCAAGACCTGGGATGCGCAGCAATATATTCCGGCCTTTATTCGCCGCTATCCCTTCATCACCAATGATGATGGTGTGGTCGCCATTGATACTGACTATGTTGGCACCAAG
>JASGCE010000354.1 GCA_030054295.1 Minisyncoccota bacterium | reverse complement strand
TCTATGGCATGACCATGGCCGAATGGAAAGAAAAGTACCAAAAATAATCTCAGTCTAGTAGAATCACCCCCTGTGCTGAGACCTATTTTTAAGGATTTTTATGATGTACCAAAAAACCACCGGCGATATATCCATCACCGTAAAGCCCTATTTTTTACGCAAACAGTCCCAGCCCGAAGATGACCAGTTCTTTTGGGCCTATCATGTCGAGATCGCCAACAGCGGTTCCGAATCGGTAAAACTGCTACGACGACATTGGAGCATCACCGACGCCAAAGGCTATGTCCATGAAGTCGATGGCGAGGGGGTCGTCGGCGAACAGCCGGTAATCGAACCGGGCAGCAGCTATGAATATACCTCGGCCGCGCCCCTATCGACTCCGTCGGGAATGATGGTCGGAACCTATCAGATGACGACTTCCCAGGGCGAGAATTTCCTGGTCGCCATTCCAGCCTTCAGCCTCGATTCGCCCTTTGAACGGTCGCAGCCGAATTAGTCCCGCCGCTTGCGCCTCGCCTCTCCATTGTCATTCCCCGCCAGGTTGACCCGTCTTCGGGGCAACCGCAGACGGGGAATCTCGCTTCTTAGAATTTTGGAAGCAAAGCGAGATTACCCGTCTCGATTGCTAAAGCAATCGGCGGGTAATGACAAAAAAATTCTGCTATTTTCCACCACTAATTAACCTTGTAAAATCGTGCAACTTCTGGCTAGACTGAATAAAGACAATCCTACTCAAGGGGCGAGGGAATGAAGCAGAATCTTCGGTTTGCACATTTGGTGCCAGTGGCCACTCCGCCGCCCGCCTCGGGTCGCCCGAGTCAGCAGGAGGCTGAGGAGGCTGTTCGCACGCTCCTGCGCTGGGCGGGAGATGATCCCGACCGTGAAGGCCTGCACGACACCCCCGCGCGGGTCGCCCGTGCCTATGGCGACTGGTTCAAGGGCTATGATCAATCGCCGGAATCAGTTCTCAGCCGCACCTTTGAGGAGGTGGAGGGCTATGACGATATGGTCATGCTCAAGGACATCCGATTTGAAT
>JASGCE010000012.1 GCA_030054295.1 Minisyncoccota bacterium | reverse complement strand
CTAAAGCTCGGACTGTTCTAAGCTCAGAATGACAAGTTTGGAGTTTTTCAGACCTCCCTTAAGGGAGGGGGGACAAAAGATCTGTTAATGTTTTTTTAGGGAGGTAAATAATGGCAAGAATCACCACACATGTTTTAGACACCTGTCGCGGCATTCCCGGGCGCGGCATTGCGGTCAGTCTATACCGCCTGAAACCTGATCAGCAACGCGAAATCATCACCGCCACCGTCACCAACCACGACGGTCGCTGCGACCAGCCGCTGCTGGAGGGTGAGGCCTTAACCACCGGCTATTACGAGATCGATTTCGAGGTCGGGGATTATTTTAAATCCCTGAAGGCGGGTGAACAGCAAATTCCATTTTTAGATCGGGTGACTCTGCGCTTTGGCGTTGGTGATGCCAGCGGCCATTACCATGTGCCATTGGTCGTCACGCCCTGGAGTTACTCGACCTATCGCGGTTCTTAATATAACAATCACAAGTGGGAGGAAATCATGGCGGATTTACTATACTATGGTCTTGATTGGTTGGCACTATTACTAAGATGGACTCACCTTATTGTTGGTATTGCTTGGATTGGTGCCTCCTTTTACTTTGTTTGGCTGGACGATCATTTGCAGCCGCCCAGCAGTGATCTGGCTAAAAAAGGCGTGAGTGGCGAGCTGTGGGCGGTTCATGGCGGTGGTTTTTACAATCCGCAAAAATACATGCAGGCTCCAAAGAACCTGCCGGCCAATCTCCATTGGTTCTATTGGGAGGCCTATAGCACCTTCCTGACTGGCTTTGCCCTTTTTGCCCTGACCTATCTGATGAACCCGAGTGGTTTTTTGATCGATGCCAAGGTGGCGAACCTGACTCCGACGGTTGCGGTGATTCTCGCCCTGGGGTTTTTGGTGGTTGGCTGGCTGGTCTATGATGGTATCTGTCGGTTGCTGGGGAGTCGTAAAAACGGCGATCTCTTGGTGGCCATTTGCCAGGCGGTTTTTGTCGTAGTGGCATCGGTGGTGGCCTGTAAGCTATTTGCCGGTCGCGCGGCATTTTTGATTATCGGAGCCATGTTGGGAACCATCATGGCGGCCAATGTCTTCTTTTGGATTATCCCCGGCCAGCGCAAGATTCTCGCGACGATGCGCAGCGGCGGAACGCCTGATCCGCTCCACAGTGCCATCGCCAAGCAACGAAGCGTCCACAATACCTATTTTACTCTACCGGTATTGTTTGCCATGACCAGCAACCATTTTGTTGTGCTGACGGGCAATTCGCTCAACTGGCTGTTGCTGGTGATGATGATTTTTGCCGGAGCCCTGGTGCGGCGATATTTTGTCGAACGGCACAGGGGCAAACCCAACCCCCTGTGGATTGCGATCTCGGTGGCCTTGGTGCTGGTGACCGCTGTGATCGCCGCGCCAAAGAACTTTGGCGGGCGGAGTAATTCTGCCGAGCTGTCGCTGGCCCGCGACATCCGCCCGATTCTTGAAGAAAGATGCGTCGCCTGTCATTCCGGCCCCGCCTCGCCAAAGCAGATTGACCTTACCGATAGTGCGACTATTCTCAGCAATGCTCAGATAATCTATCAGCAGGTATTTGTCCTGAAGGCCATGCCCCAAAACAACGCGACCGACATGACCGATGAAGAACGGCAAAAAATCGCCCAGTGGTTCGATAAGGGAGCAAAACCATAGGGGGGATTCGCAGTTTTATTTTATCGCCCCTCATAGCGTCGAGCGCAGCGAGAGTCTATCCAGCGGGGGAGTCGAACGAAGTGAGACGGGGGCATCCGCCCCCACTTTGACACAAGAATCCATATCCCGTTACCTTCATTGAGAACCGTGCAGCCGCGCCGTAAGGCATAAACCCAGCCGCCCAGATTTGTCATTCCCCGCAAGGTTGCCCCGTGAGGGGCAAACGCAGACGGGGAATCCAGAGTCGCAGTATGGAGATTTGGTTTTGTTACTCTGGATTACCCGACTCGCTGCTAACGCAGCGGCGGGTAATGACAATGGGTGGGAGTGCGCGGAATCTATTCTATTGTCATTCCCCGCAAGGTTGCCCCGTGAGGGGCAACCGCAGTCGGGGAATCTCGCTTTTATTCTATCGCCCATCATAGTATTGCCCGTCGAGCGCATCCGCCCCCGTTCTGATCACAGCTTATGTTTGCACGGCATCAAATTAACTGACGCTAACAGTTGCTTTAAATTAAACATTTACTTTTAGACGGATTGTTTTAGAATATTGCGTTTGTTTATAGATCTGTTAATATTCAAATGGAGCAGAAACTGGTATGGTTTAAAATGCGAGTCGCATTTGCTGAAAAGCACCACTTTCTTTCCTACATTTCTGCTCCAACTATAGGGTTCAATATGACTGCAAAACATGATTTAACCAAGATAAATACTGAAGCAAACTTTATTAAGTATTTTCTTAATTTAGATTCTGATTCCTACATGAAGTTGAATGTTGATCGGAGGACTAATAACTTTGTGCAGCAGCATCAAATTATTAAGCGTGACGGCACAATTAGAATCGTCTGGGAAGTTAACAAAAAATATGAATCATTGTATAAAATTGCAGCAATTAGGCTAGATAGTTTTTTTGTTAACTCTCTCAAAGAATTCCCCCACCCTAATGTATTTGGTTTTGTTCAAGGTAGGAATACCAATGATAATGCAAAAATGCATTGCGGAAAAAAGTATTTATTAAAAATTGATATAAAAGACTTCTATACATCAATTAAAAGGAATATGATCGAAGAATTTTTAGGCAGCTTAGGTGTTTCTGAAATTACGAGTCAGTTAATTGCAGAATTTGTATGTCTTACAGATTATTTAACACAAGGTTTTGCAACAAGCCCAGTTATTTCAAATGCAATTTTTTATCATATTGATTGTGACCTAAAATTTATTGCAGACACAAATAATTTAGTCTATTCAAGATATGCAGATGATATTAATTTTTCAGGCACATCTGAGATTGATATACTTGATCAAGTAAAACAATTGCTTAATAATAATAATTTTCTAATTTCTGAAAAAAAGACAAGGTATTCAAAGGTTGGACAAGCACATTTTGTAACAGGTCTTAGTATCAATGATTTTAACTCCCCTCATGTGCCAAAAAAATTAAAGCATAAATTAAGGCAGGAAATTTACTTTGCCAAAAAATTTGGATTGGAATCACATATTGAACACTGTGGAACAAGTAAAACACCACAAAAATATGTGAATCATTTAGATGGAATGGTTAAGTATGTTTCTTACCATGAGCAAGCCATAAAAGCAGAACTTAGAAGTGATTGGAAGAAAATTTTAGATAAATCGTCCATTAAACCACGCTTTAAGTCACATGCTAACAATTACCCAACTCGTTTTACATATATTGATGAGTCAGAGATAACTGTTAATGGAAATAAACACCTTGCAATTTGCTTTGTTGTTTTAGAGGATCAAAGTAGAATTTGTGATAAAATAAATGCATTCATTGATGAGAAGCTCGCAAATCCAAATTTTACGAGTAACAAAGACAATTTAATAAAAAAAGGGATTCATTTTTCTGATTCCTCTCAAGATACAAGGAAGGAATTTTTAGAATTAATTTGTTTGTTACCAATTGATGTTTATATTGGTTTTTCAGAATTAAATTCACCCAAACTATACTCTGATGTATATTTAAGAGTAATTCGTGCCATGATTAAACGAAGGTTAATTTCAATTAAGGGTCGAAATGCAATATTATTTTTTGAACAGAATAATAAAATAAGTAAACAGGATCTCCAAAAAGAAATTCATAGACCTTACTCTTCATTATATAATTCTAATGATCCTTTTCCTACGAAAGTTAGATTTGAAGTAGTTGATAAGAAAGAGAGATTGTTGGCGCTACCCGATTATATATTGGGAATTTTCCGACTTTATGTAGAACCGAAAAAAGATGAAACAGATGAAACATTTGCTCGTAAAGAATCCTTGTTTAACACAGTTAGCGACAAAATTCGAATTATTTATGATGTTGATAAAAGGATTGAATATACCAGAAGAAATCCAATTGAGAATTTAATTGATTGATGATTGGTAAATTAGGGGTGGATGCCCCCGTTATACTTCGTTCGACTCACCCGCTGGAAAGCGTCTCGCTATGCTCGAGGCTATGTGGAGTCACGGGTAAATCAAAACCCCGCGGCGCGGGTTCAGCTCGCAAAACGCGAACAGCCGCACGAGGGACTATTGTTGACGGCGGCAATGTACCGCGGCAGCTTCACAGGTTTTGCTCGCTGACCCTTGCCGCGACGGGTTCGCTTCGCGCTGGGCTTTGCCCAGACCCATTTAAGGCTTCGCCTTAAAAATCCAGCAAGGCTTCGCCTTGCATCCTCTTATTGTCATTACTCTACGCTTCGAAACCAAAGCGAGATTCCCCGTCTGCGGTTGCTTCGCTAACGAAGCAACCTTGCGGGGAATGACAATTGATTGGTTAACGAGATTAGCCGTCGCCCGTCAAGGGATGCTGACATTCGTCAGCGGGGCGCGGGCAATGACAATTTTGCTGATGACAATTGATTGGTTAACGAGATTAGCCGTCGCCCGTCAAGGGATGCTGACATTCGTCAGCGGGGCGCGCGGAATGACAATTTTGCTGATATTTCGAGTTTCCATGGGTTTGAAATCCCCTTCGATTTAGTCTATGGTGCGCTCCATGAAACTATTCAGGGATATTGCCCCAACCACCGCGCACCACAGCCTGCAAAACTATCGCCAATCGGTCGTAGTGCTCGGGAATTTTGACGGGCTGCACCAGGGTCACCAGGCCGTGATCGCCCGCGCGCGCGACCTAGCCGATGCGCAGAATCGCAAACTGCTGGTAGTCAGTTTTGAACCCCATCCGCGACGGGTTCTATCCCCCACCACACCGCCCGAATTCCGCCTGATGACTCTGCGGCAAAAATCCACCAACCTCGGCCAAATCGGAGTCGATGCCCTGATCGCCCTGCGATTTGACCGCGCCTTCGCCGCCCTCTCCCCCGAACAATTCATCCAAACCATTCTGGTCGAGGGCCTGGCCGCAGCAACCGTCGTCGTCGGTCACGACTTTTGTTTTGGCGCAAAAAGACAGGGCACAGTCGCAACTCTTCTCGCCCGACCGGAGTTCGCCACCGTCGAAATCATCCCGCAAAAATCACCCGACCAGATATTGTTTTCATCCACCGCCGTGCGCGAAGCCTTAACCATCGGCGACTGCCAAACCGTGCGCAAGATTCTCGGGCGCGACTGGGCCATCACCGACCGAGTCCAGCACGGCGATCAACGCGGCCGCACCATCGGTTTTGCTACCGCCAACCTGCCAATTCGCCGTGTCATGATTCCACGATTCGGAGTCTATGCCGTGCGGGCGAAACTGGCGGCCGAGTCGGAATCCATCCCCGGCGTCGCCAATATCGGCGTGCGACCGACCGTCGGCGGCACGGCCCCGCGGCTCGAGGTTCATCTCTTTAACTTCAACCGCGACATCTATGGTAAAAGACTGACGGTTGAACTCTGCGACTTTATCCGACCCGAACAGAAATTCACCAGTTTTGATGAGTTAAAAGAACAGATTGCCCGCGATTCCGTCACCGCCCAAAAATACCACCAAGCCTCCCCTTTATCAGCATAGTCCCGAGCCAAATCATGACCGAAAATCAGAAAAACAACGAGCTTAAAAAAACCGTATTCCTGCCGCAAACCGGATTTCCGATGCGCGCCGGGCTGGCGACTCTGGAGGAATCCATCGTCGCCCGCTGGCAAAAAATCGACCTGTACAAATTGCTGCGGCAAGACCGCAAAGGGGCCGAGAAATTCATTCTCCATGACGGCCCGCCCTATGCCAATGGCCATTTGCATATTGGCCATGCGGTCAATAAAATTCTCAAGGATGTCATCACCCGCCTGTGGCAGATGAAGGGGTTTGACTCGAACTATGTGCCGGGCTGGGACTGCCACGGCCTGCCCATCGAATGGAAGGTCGAGGAGGACTATCGCGCCAAGGGCCGCATGAAGAACGATGTTCCGGTCGATGAGTTCCGCAAAACCTGCCGTGACTTTGCCAACCACTGGATCGGAATCCAGATGGAGGGATTTAAAAGGCTCGGGGTTGTTGGCGACTGGGATCGCCCCTACAAGACCATGGACTTCGCCGCCGAGGCGCAGATTTTCCGCGAATTTACTAAGTTCCTGAACAATGGCGGGCTCTATGCCGGATCGCGGCCGGTTCTGTGGTCGGTGGTCGAACAAACCGCCCTCGCCGATGCCGAGGTCGAGTATGAAGACATCACCAGCCCAGCGATTTTTGTTGCATTTAAAGTCGTGGATTCGCCGCGACCCGAACTGGTTGGTGCCGAGGCGGTCATCTGGACGACGACTCCCTGGACCATTCCCGGCAATCGCGCAGTGGCCTTTAATCCCGAACTTGACTATGTGCTGGTCAAGGCGCGGCATAATGGACTGGAACGGCGGTTGATTCTGGCCAAGGCATTGGTCGAGAAATTTGCGGCGGAAACCGCGATTGAAATTGACCCTCACTTTCTTGCAGAATTCGGTGGCGAGAAACTGGCCGAGACCATGGTCAAACATCCGCTGGCCGAACTTCATGAAGGTTATCACAGATTAAAAATCCCGATGCTCCCCGGCGACCATGTGACGGCTGATGCTGGCACCGGATTGGTTCACACCGCCCCCGGCCATGGTGTCGAGGATTTTGAACTGGGTAAGAAATTTAACCTCGAGATTCCGATCACGGTGCAGGGTGATGGTATCTATGCTCCATTGGTGCCATTGTTTGCCGGCGAACATGTGTTTAAGGTCGATGAGAAGGTGATTGCCGCCCTGAACTCGGCGGGGACATTGCTGGGCAATAAACCATACCGCCACAGCTATCCCCATAGTTGGCGGTCGAAGAAGAAACTGATTTTCCGCAATACCCCGCAGTGGTTTATCTCCATGGAAACCAATGGCTTGCGGCAGAAGGCCTTGGCTGCCATCGATGCCACCACCTGGTACCCCAAGGGTGCGCGCAACCGACTCTATGCCATGATTGAACAGCGGCCGGACTGGTGTATTTCGCGTCAGAGATCGTGGGGCGTGCCGCTGGCGGTCTTTATCGACAAGGCGACGGGGGTGCCGCTGCGCGATGATGCGGTCAATCAAAGAATCGCCGATGCCTTTGAAACCGAGGGCGGCGATGCCTGGTTCAACTCCCCGCCTTCGCGGTTTTTGGGCGCGGATTTTAATGCCGATAACTATGACCAGATCAAGGATGTGATCGAGGTCTGGTTTGATTCCGGGGCCAGCCATTCCTATGTGCTGGAGGCGCGGCCGGAACTGCGCAGCCCGGCCGACATGTATCTGGAAGGCACCGATCAACACCGCGGTTGGTTCCATACATCCTTGTTGGAATCCTGCGGCACGCGTGGGGTGGCACCCTTTAAATCGGTGCTGACTCATGGTTTTGCATTGGATCCCCAGGGGCGGAAAATGTCCAAGTCGCTGGGCAATGTGGTGGCTCCGCTGGATGTTGCCCGCAGTCACGGGATCGATATTTTGCGGCTGTGGGTCGTCAGTTCCGACTATACCGAGGATCTGCGGATTGGCCCGGATATTCTGAACCAACAGGCCGAACTCTATCGGCGGCTGCGCAACAGTCTGCGATATTTGTTGGGCGGATTGGCGGGGTGGGATGATGCCGAATCGATCAACCATGACCAGATGCCGGAACTGGAACAATATATTCTCAGCCGCCTGGCCGAGGTTGACCGCGCGGCGCACGACTATCGGGCTTCGTATCAGTTCCATAAACTCTATGCCTTGATTCACGAATTCTGCGCGGTGGAACTATCGGCCTTTTATTTTGATATTCGCAAGGATGCCCTCTATTGCGATGCGGCGGATTCGGTGAAGCGGCGGGCCAATCGCACGGTCATGAAACACCTGCTGGATTGGTTGCTGCGGTGGCTGGCTCCGGTTCTTTGCTTTACGGCGGAGGAGGCCTATGGCTATCGCCCGGGGGCTACGGGAGAGGAGACTGATTCCGTCCATCGGTTGGAGTTTATCGAGATCGATGCCGGTTGGTATCAGCCGCAGCTGAACGACAAGTGGCTGGTGATAAAAAAATGGCGCGAAACGGTGCTCAAGTCGAATGAAGAACTCCGCGCCTCCAAGACCATCGGTTCGTCGCTGGAGGTGCGATTTGAACTGACGGTGCCAGCGGAGGACTATGCCGTGCTGGATTCGGTCGATTTCGCCGAGGTCTGTATTGTCTCGGAACTGACTCTGCACCGCGCCGAACAGCCGAGTCATCGCGGAGTCAAGTCAACCGCGGCAAAGTGCGAAAGATGCTGGAAACATTTGCCGACGGTTCACGACCACAGCGGCAACCTGCTGTGCGAACGATGCAGCGGAGTGATTTAACTGTGCCATCATTTGGTTTGCGGATGCAAAAAAGACGGTTTTGATTGTACTCCGTTCACTTAAGAATTCAAAATTTTGGTTAGGTTTCAATAACGATCCATATTCGTCATTGCGAGGCTCCTCGCCGCGCCGCAAGGCGCATAAGCGAGGAGGCCGTGGCAATGAACCCGCGTAGCGGTAAAAATAATTTATTAAAACCAAATGGTTAATGTTAAAAGAAATTTGACCGCTTCGCGGGCTTGCTGCCACGCCTTCGGCGGATGTGCGAGCTCCGCTCACGCCGCCGAGGCTCGCAGTGACGATTATAGGTTGATACTTCTAGAATTCTTAAGGAAACATAGTATAACATTTTTTTGTCATCACCCGCCGCTTGCACTTGCAAGCGAGACAAGTGATCTCGCTTTGCTAAAATGACAATAAAAGGAAAGCGAGATTCCCCGTCTGCGGTTGCCCCGCTGACGCGGCAACCTTGCGGGGAATGACAAGGATGGGGAGTCATCGCTCCCTGCCGAAAACGCATAAGCAGTTTCTACATGGCAGCAAGCCGGCGAAGCGGTCGAATCTTCTAACTCCCAAGAAAAGATATTAGAATCTGTTGCAATGCTTAAGAAACTTTGGTTAATTGATTTAAGGATATATATGTTAAATTTATATTCCAATTGACTTATACTTGCTGGGACCACCCGACATGCCAAACAATGATAAAATTACAACTTCTAAACGCCATAATTCTGTATATGGGATAATCAGTTATAAGAATTGGCAAAAATTATTGCTAAAAATATCGACTGCAATTTTAATGTGGTTTAAGAAACTCAACCGATGGTCTCTTGGTGAAAACAGGCGTGGACTTGTTCTGGTGCTATCTGCACTATTGGGTATAGCTTTTACTTTATCACTGTTACTCACAATTTTTATTTTTGAAGGGGAAGGTTCATTTTCTGATTTCATTAAATTCATTATCTCGTTTGATGTAAAAAATCATAAAATAAATGTGCTGGAAATTGACAATTCACTAAAATATGTTTTTGCATTATTCATTGGAATTTTACCAACCTTTGTCCTCTGGCGATTTCGTAATCAAAACAAGCTCAAGGATCAGGAAAATACTCGCAAAGATATTAATCTTAAGGATTTCCAAAAACTACAAGAATGGGCAACTGGAGGCGATCCTTCGTCAAAAGTCAGTAATGCATTGCAAGTCTCTGCCATTCACCAACTTGGCGCATTTTTTCGTGGTGAATTTGGCGAACAATTTCAAGTACCCGCCTATGAACTACTCTTCTCGCTTTGGGTTGACCAGTTTTCGCCTATTAAACGAGAATTATCAAAAATTCAAGATGAATTGAATGGTAAATGCCTAGAAGTAGTAAAACACCGAAGTTTATTGCAAAGTAAAACGCACAATCGAATATCTTATGCAGTCATTGCAGTGGTGTTTGGCGACCGTGGTATTACCCTGCAAAATTTAGAATTAAGCCGTTTAGAAAAATCACCAAATTCACATAGCTTAATTGCAGGTCGCTTATGGTTTGGTTTAAATTATTTTGGTTTAAATTATAATGTAAGGTTAAAACTTTCGGGTTTGGAGCTATCAAAAATTGTATTTTCATGTGCGAAATTAGAATTCGTTGATTTCAGTTATACAAAATTAATTTCAGCTGATTTAAGGGGGGCTGATTTAAACAACGCAGACTTAACTAATGCGGATTTAACAGATGCAAAATTAATGAATGCTGACTTAACTGATGCAAAATTACTGAACGCAAAATTACTTAATGCGAATTTAACTGGCACATGTATGATACGAACTGAAATGAATAATTCAAAGTTAATGAAGGCATTCTTAATTGACACAAATTTTTATACTTCCAATTTAAATAATGCCGATTTAAGCTCAGCAATTTTAGGGAGAACGGATATAAGTTATGCAAACTTAACTTCGGTAGATTTTTCGGATGCATCTTTATCTGAGGTTAATTTAGCCTACACTGAATTATCTGGGGCAGTTTTCTTAAATTTAAAAAGTTTTGAAAGCGTTCTTTTGGAAAATTCCAAAAATATTGATCAGGCAATAATCGGATATTTTAAGTCTGATTATTTTGGAAACATTAATATTGACCGTAAAGCAACCAATGAACTTCGTAACAAATTTGGTCTTGCACGGATGTCGAAATCCGATGAAAATAAACTACGACAACAGATTCAGGAATATTTGAAAAAATGAAATGAAGCTTAAAACATTTTATGCATTCCCTGTCATCGCGTAACTTATCGCCGCGACCGCAAGACACTTATCATTACGGCGTGGCATTAAGCCAGCGTAGCGGACAATTTGTATTGCCGTGCCTTAATCAAAACTATTTCATCTTACACCAAACATAGAGTTATTTTTTTGTTGATTAATTAAAATGAAATTGTTAATTACTATATCAGTGTATTGATATGATAAAAAACTAGGAGGATATGAAATGAAAAAGATTGTTTTATGTGGTTGTCTTATGGCGTTATTACTTCTCACTAGCACAGGCAATGCCTATCAAATCGGTGGGATGTATGCCACTTTAGAGAAATGTGTATGGGAAAGTTATGGCTATCAACATGGCTATGTTGGATATTATCGTGGTTCGGATGGTAAGAGTTATACATTCTTTTTTGGTGGCAATTATTGTCAACACTAACACCTTTAATATTTAATATGGGTCTGATTTTCTATAACTTGAAAAATTTATTCTGATATAATTCCATGCCTACAAAATATTATCATTACACAACAATTGAAAATGCTCAAAGGATAGCATCAGAGAGGAAATTTAGGCTAAAAAACATTAATCATACAAATGACCATTCTGAAGGTTACCAGGTTCGGATTGAAGATCTTTATAATCATCTTGAACCGATTTTTGGTCAACACTATACAAAATTTCAAAAGTACCGAATTCAACAACCCAAAAGTATATTTTTTGGTTCCTTAACAATCGAACATAGTCCAGATAAACTGAATAACCCACTGTGGAGGAAATATGGGATTAGTAGTAACCCAAACGAAAGGGTTAAATTTGGAAAGGGTGCATGTGTTGAACTTGAATTTAAGTCAATACCTGAATTGAATCATTTCTACCCTGTGCTGGAGGGGGACTCGATTTTATCTTTACATACTATTAGGTACATGCCATATGCACCTAAAGATTTAGATTTCACACAAAATTTTCAGCAAGAGTTTTTCGATAACTTTAAAAATAAACACTTTAAAGATGAGAAAGAGTTGGAGCTAAATTTGAAGTTTCTTGCCTGGGGTCTTGATTATCTTTTTAAGAGCTTAATTCATAAATGTGAATCTGAAATACGACTATTAAATATACATGAGAATTATTATGGTCGTTTAGATGATGATTTAAACTATATCGAGCTAGATTTAGAATTTTGCCGTGTTCACACACACCCATTATATGCTCATGGAAATCGAAGTGATTATTTGTTAAATACATCATTGAATAGTTGAATCTGTCCTTTTGCTAGTCACTCTGAGCGTCGTCGAGCTTGCCTTTGCTTATGCAAAGGCTCTTGCAAGACAAGCGAAGAGTCCAGAAAACTTAGTAATTACAATAAGTTAAGCCTTTCTGGATTCTTCGCTAAGAACAGTTACCCGAGCTAAAGCTCGGACTGTTCTAAGCTCAGAACGACAAGTTTGGTGTTTTTTAGGCTTTCCTAAAGAAGGGATAAAAATGAACTGGCAAAAGATCCGTGACTGGCGATTAAATCAACCGCAGCGAGAAGGCACCGCTCGCGTTTTGGATGGCTTTACCATTGCCTCGGGAATCGCGCTCTATAGCTATTATGGCGACCATCTCAATCTGACCAAGGCTCAGGTTGTGATTGTTGCTTTAACAGGCATGTTATGTTATTTTTTATCGTTACTACAGAGAAGGAAATAGCTATGGGATTAATCATTGCACCCCTCGTTTTTTTAGCCATTATGGCAGCCATTACCTACTTCGGCACCCGGCCGCTGAAGAAGAAATAATCATGGGACTGACGATTACACTGATAGTAATGATTCTAATTATTCCGACCTGGGCCTATATTAGCACAAGACCGCTGAAGAAGGAGTAACCATGGGATTTAACATTGCAATCATTGTAATGATGGTCATAATCGGGGCATGGACCTATTTGATGACTCGGCCGGTGAAGAAGAAATAGCATCGCTGGTTAACACAAACCCTCCTCACTCTCGATATTTGGCAATATCGATCCCGAGTTCGTCGATTTTGCGCCTCAGGGTATTGCGGTTGAGGCCCAATATCCGCGCGGCGCGTAGCTGGTTGCCCTGAGCAATATCCAAACACTGGACGATCAAGACTCGTTCGACCTCCTCGATGATTTGCGGATAGAGTCGCTGCACCTTCATCGGGTCATCGACCGCGGCAAAATAACTGCGCAGATGCTGCGCCAGGATTCGCGTCAAGCCCTCGCCCTTGCCGCCCGGTTGCGGCAGCTTGACCGCCGAGACCGACCGCGGGCTCTTGCCACCCGCCGCCTTCACTGTTCCACCCCATCATAATCATCATCCAGATCATTGTGCGAAGGGACAAAATCGACCGAGAAGAATCGCTTCAGCGATTCCCGCACCTGATCGGGGTCGCTCAGTTGATTGACCGCAGCGCGGAACTCGGCCGAGCCATGCAGCCCCTTGGAATACCAGGCCAGATGTTTGCGCGCCATCCTCACCCCCGTATCGACCCCATAATGGTTGAGCATCGATTCATAATGGCGGGCGACCAGATCATAGATCTCGTGCCTTTGCGGCTCCGCCCCCCGCTCCCCGGTCGCCAAGAACCGCGCCAGCTGCGCCGGAAACCAGGGCCGACCATAGCTGCCACGACCCACCATGACTCCGTCGGCTCCCGACTGTTCCAGTGCCGTCGCGGCCTGGTCGTAACTGGTTATGTCGCCATTGACGATGACCGGAATCGACACGGCCTGTTTTACCTGACGGATAAATTCCCAATCGGCCGAGCCCTTGTAAAACTGGCAGCGGGTGCGGCCGTGTACCGTGATCATCTTGATGCCCTCGGCCTCGGCGCGGGCTGCCAGAGATGGCGCATTGCGGCTGCGATCATCCCAACCAGTGCGCATCTTCAGGGTCACGGGAATCGATACGGCCTTGACCGTCGCGGCGATAATCGCAATGGCCCGATCCTCGTCGCGCATCAGGGCTGAACCGGCGTCGCCATTGACGACCTTTTTTACCGGACAGCCCATGTTGATGTCGATGATGGCGGCCCCTCGGTCTTCGTTGAGCCGCGCCGCTTCCCCCATCACTTCGGGGTCACAGCCAGCCAGCTGCACCGACATGGGGTGCTCTTCGGGCTCGTGCTTGGCCATTTGCAATGTCTTGGCATTCTCCCGCACCATGGCGACCGAGGCGATCATCTCCGACACCACCAAACCCGCGGCAAAACCATCGGCGCGACAGGACTTGACCAGGTTACGAAACGGCAGGTCTGACACCCCGGACATGGGCGCGAGAATGACCGGCGATTCGAGTTTAATATCGGCGATGGCCACCTTTACGGGCGGCTCGGTGGCTTGTGGATTATGGATATTGGGAGATGAATCAAACATGACAAAAACTTCGTGTTGCAAAGACCTGCAAGATAATCTATAGAAGGCTCTAGGCTAACTCAAGAACCAACAGTGTTAACCACCCATACCGAGCAAGCAGGAGCCATTATGAAAGCCGATATCCATCCCGACTACCACGAAATCACCATCGTCATGACCGACGGCGAGAGCTTCAAGTCGCGCTCGACCTATGGCAAGGCGGGGGACAGTCTGCGCCTTGATGTCGACCCCAAGTCGCATCCGGCCTGGACGGGAGGCAACCACCGACTGATCGATACCGGCGGCCAGCTGGCGCGCTTCAACCGCCGCTTCCAGGGCATTGGGTTGAAGAAGAGTTAATCGCGAAGGGGAGGGAATCAAATGGTTCCCTCCCGTTTTTATGAAAAACAAATATTTGACAAGTTAAACTCATTTGATGAAAACAATTGGATTCATAAAAGCAAATATACGCCAGTTTGCCGTTTTTATTCTCATTGGTCTCCTGTCAGCTTTGGTTGATATTGGACTATTGCAACTATTAATCCATTTTGGCTACTCACCTTACTGGTCTACAACAGTCGGCTTTTTTGTCGGTTTTATCGTCAATTTTATCTTACACCAGAATGTTACCTTCTCAGCACAATGGGGCATAAACACTATTCTTAAATTTACCCTTGTGGTATTAATCAATTATGTGTTAACCTTGATCTTGATTAAGTTTACGCTTTTTTGGGTCAGTCAGATTTTGATAGGTAAAATTCTGTCACTCCCCATTGTTGCCATCAATGGCTTTGTTTTAAGCAAATACTGGATATTTAAAGATGGAATTCGTACCAATCACTTGTAATAATGATTCATACGATCACTATATTCGTCTATTTAAGGCCTGTTTTCCTGCCAGTCCGAAATTTGTTCCGCATTATTTGGACTGGCTCTATCGTCAAAATCCTGAAGGTAAGGTGGTGGGTTTTGATGCATGGGAGAAAGGCAAACTCGCCGCCCACTATGCATCCGTTCCCGCTCAGGGGTTTGTTGAAGGCCGTGAGACAAGATTGCTATTGTCGTTCGGAACGGCAACCCATCCTGATTTTCAAGGTCAAGGCCTATTTACAAAACTGGCGCAGATGACCTATGAAGCCGCTGCCAATCAAGGCTTTGAAGCCATATACGGCGTCGCCAATGCCAATAGCACGCCGGGATTTTGTCGGAAACTTAATTTTACGCTAGTCTCTCAACTGTCGGTAAAGATTGGTATTGGCATAAGACCGATTGACTTTTCCGGTCTTGAACGGACTGATTTTTATTGCCGTCGGTCTAGCGAATCTTTAAAATGGCGGTGTCAAAATCCAATCAACCCTATCCGTGTCTATCGCCGCAACGGTCAAAACTATTTTATGGCATCGGCATTGATGGCGGTGCCGGTCATAGCCCAATATCCAAACCAGTTATTGCCAGATGATTTACAGTTGAATAACTCTGTTCCTTCCAGAATTTCTCCATTTCGGCTTTCTTTGGGTCTAACCCCAAAAACCATGCAAAAAAAACAAGCATCTATTGAGATACCACAATTTATGCGCCCTTCTCCGCTTAATTTGATCTATCTTTCGCTCACCAACCATAGACCGACGATTAACCCTGAGTCAGTTTTCTTTACCTTTATGGACTTCGATGCCTTCTAAACTTTCTTTAAAACCGAATTCGGCTTTATTTTTGCTGCCTCATCGCGATGATGAGTTTGGCATCTATTCGCAAATCGATTTCAATGTTAAATCGGGTAACGATGTTGTATGCATCTATTTTACGCAGAATAGACAAACCGACTATGATCAAAAACGCAATCTGGAATCCCTTTCGGTTTTACAAAAACTTGGGGTGAAGAAGGAAAATGTGATTTTCCCCGCCTATGAACTGGAGCTGTTTGATCTTGAATTGGAATATAGGGTCGCAGAGATCACACAATGGTTAAAACATTTTTTAAAACTTAATCCTCAGATTACACAAATATTTGTTCCCGCATGGGAAGGTGGGCATCCCGACCATGATATAGTCCATGGGATTATTGTCCAGCTGATGGCGCAGCAGAATCGCTTAGATCAGATTCGTCAATTTTCTCTCTATCATAATTACAAATGTCCAGGTTCTTTTTTTCGCGTTCAAGCACCGCTGGCGGCCAATGGCCCAGTCGAGAAGATCAGAATTTCATGGAGTAATCGAATTCGATTCCTATTTTACTGTTTGCACTATCCAACCCAGACTGTTACATTTATCGGACTTTTCCCTTTTATATTTATTCACCATATTTTTTATGGTTGTCAATACCTGCAAAAAATATCGGTCGAAAGACTCAAAAATCGCCCGATGCCGGGAAAACTCTATTACGAGGTTCGGCAATTTTCGACCTATGAGAGAGTTGCAAAGGCACTGGCTAAAGAATTTCCTCGCTGAAACAAGCCGCAACCTCAACCACCAGACTACCCCCCAAATCCTTGCAGAAACCGATGTAGGCCCAGTACCGCCTGAGCCTCTCCCCCTTCGGGGCGGCCGGGGCGGTTGGTCTGGTTCCAGGCCATCATGTCGAGGTGCAACCACGGTACAGTCGGCGGGACAAACTCGGCCAAGAACAGGGCTGCCGTAATCGCGCCATTGTACGAACTATCCCCGACCGAAGATAATTCGGCATTTTTGGAATTGAGCTGCCGCCGATAGCCCGCCCACAGGGGCATGGGCCAGACCGGATCGCTGGCCGCTTCACAGGCCGCCTGCACCCGCGCCGCCAGCTGCCGATCCCGCGCAAATAGCCCCGGCAATTCGGGGCCCAGTGCTACCCGCGCCGCGCCGGTCAGGGTCGCAGCATCAATGAGCAGCTGCGGCAGCCGCCCGCCATCCTCGGTCGCGTAAGACAAGGCATCGGCGAGAATCAACCGACCCTCGGCATCGGTATTGCCGATCTCGACCGTCTTGCCGCTGCGCGAGGTTACAATATCCGACGGGCGCATCGCCGAGCCATCAATCATATTCTCCACCGCTGGCACAATCAGCCGCAGCCGCAGCGGCAAGCGATCCACCATGACCATCGCCGCAAGGGCGATCATCGCCGCCGCTCCGCCCATGTCCTTCCGCATCATGATCATGCCAGATGAGGATTTTATATCCAAGCCGCCACTGTCGAAGGTGACCCCCTTTCCCACCAATGTCACCCTTGGATGGGCATCATCGCCCCAATTCAGTTCCAGCAGGCGCGGCGGCTTGGCACTGGCCCGACCCACCGCATGAACCAGCGGAAAATTGGCCCTTAACAGATCATCGCCCACAATTTCGGTAAAACTGGCATTGTTTTCAGCCGCAAGTTTTTGCATAGCTGCCGCCAGTTCGGCCGGGCCAAGATCATTGGCCGGACTGTTGATCCGATCGCGGGCATTGTAGATCTCCAAAGCGCGTTTTTGAATCGAGTCGCGCCGCGCCGCGCTCAGTGATTGCGGCCAGACCAACCGCGCCTTTTGCGCTATGGGTTTCTTATATTTTGCAAATCTATAAAAACCCAAAATCCAACCCATGACCAGTTGCTCTGCCTCCTCGGCATTATCTGTTTGCGGCAGAACCCAATCTCCCGCCGGCAGGTTCCGCGCAAGATTCCCCAGCAGCCAGGCACTGGTCTCGGTGAGATTAACAATCGTCTTTGTTGGACTGGCCAGGCCGAGCAAGGCCCCTTGGCCATCGGGCAGAACCAGATGGTTGGCAAATTCCGGCCTGTAATCGACTGCCACCGCATAGTCACGGGCGACGGGTGTCAGGGTCTGAAGCACCCCCGCCAGAGACTCGGTTGTGACAGCCATAATCGGCAGAGCGGTTCCAGTTCCAGCATCGGTCATGATTGGTAATTGAGGGGTAGACATGGTTAGATCCTTGTTTACAATCGTGATTCATCCATCGCCGCCGTCAGTAACTGCCGACTATAGTCCATTTTCGGCTGGTCGAAAACCTCGGCGGTTTTGCCCTGCTCGAGGATCTTGCCGTTCTGCATAATCATGACGCGGTGGGCGACTTGCCGCACCATCGCCAGATCGTGGCTGATAAAGATATAGGCCAGGCCATATTGGCTCTGCAATGCCCGCAGCAGCTCGATGATCTGTAGCTGCACCGTGCGGTCGAGGGCCGAGGTTGGCTCGTCGAGTACCAGAATCTTCGGCTGTAAAATGATCGCCCGAGCAATGGCGAGTCTCTGCCTCTGCCCGCCCGAGAATTCATGAGGATAGCGCTCGGCCATCACGGGCAGTAAACCCACCTCGGTCATGACCTTGGCCACCCGCGCCTCAATCGCCTCCGCGCTAAGTTCGCTTTCGTGAATCCGCAGCCCCTCGGCCACCGACTGGCCCACCGTCATCCGCGGGTTAAAGGCCCCGTAAGGGTCTTGGAACACAATCTGGAATCCCCGCCGCAATGGGCGAAGTTGCCGTTCAGTGAGGGAGGCTTTACCCGCCCCGCGCAGCACCTGCCCATTCAGTTTTATCATACCGGTCGAGGCAATCAGCCGCAGCAAGGCCAGGGCCAGAGTCGTCTTGCCCGAACCACTCTCCCCCACAATCCCCAGGGTTTCGCCCGCCCGAAGAGTCAGATCAACTCCATCCACCGCCCTAATCCAGCCGGTGGTTCGCCGCAGCAAGCCACTGCGAATCGGATAGGCGACCTTGACATCCCGCGCCTCCACCACCAATTGCTGCGAGCGACAGGGGGGGGGAGTCATTTGCCGCCGCACCTGCAACAGTTCTTTGGTATAGTCGTGCTGCGGGCGATTCATGACCGCAGAGACATCTCCCGCTTCGACAATCCGCCCCTGATGCATGACCAGAATCCGATCGGCCATCCGCGCCACCAGACCCAAATCATGGCTGATAAATATTATCGCCAGATTGGATTCCCTTTGCAGCCGCCGCAGCAGTTTTAAAATCTGAACCTGAATTGTCACATCGAGGGCCGTCGTCGGCTCGTCGGCAATCAGAAGTTTGGGGCGATTGGCCAGGGCCATGGCGATCATCACCCTCTGCCTCTGCCCGCCCGACAGTTGGTGCGGCCAGGCGGTGATACGGGATTCAGCATCATCAAGGCCAACCTGCTGCAACAGTTCAATAATTCGCGCCCGCCGTGCAGATCCCCGCAGCGATTGGTGCAGCGACAGGGACTCGCCAATCTGCTCACCGATTCGATGCAGCGGATTGAGGGCCGACATGGGTTCCTGAAATATCATCGAGATTTCGCCGCCGCGAATCGCTTGCAGCTGCGATTCACTGGCGGTCATGACCTCGGTGCCGCGCCAGTTAATCGAAGAGTCTGGCGAATAGTACGCAGGAGGTTCGGGCAGTAAACGCAGCAATGACTGACCGGTCACCGACTTGCCCGAACCACTCTCCCCCACCACCGCCAGACATTCGCCCGCCCGCAGGGTGAAGTTTATATCGCGCAATGCCGCCAACGACTCCCCGTTCGGGAGCGTAAAATCGAGGTTGAGGTTTTTAACCCTGAGAAGCTGTTCGCCCATATTCATGACCCGGTATAGACCTTGCGCGGATTAAAGGCATCACGCACCGCCTCGCCAATAAAAATCAGCAGACAGAGAAGAATCGACAAAAACACAAATATGGTCAAGGATAACCACGGAGCCTGAAGATTTCGTTTAGCCTGTGCCAAGATTGCCCCCAATGAAGGGGAGCCGGGCGGAAGTCCAAAACCCAAAAAATCAAGCGAAACTAAAAGAACCAAAGAACTGTTCAAAATAAAGGGCAAAAATGTCAAAGAAGAAATAATCGCATTGGGCAAAATATGCCTAAAGACTATCAAGCGATTGGGAACCCCGAGTGCCGTCGCGGCGCGAACAAATTCCAAATTCCGCGCCCGCAAAAACTCGGCCCGCACCACCGCGACCAGATCAATCCAACTAAAGAGCAGCAGTAATCCCAGCAGCCACCAAAAATTCGGATCGACGATCGAGGCCAATATGATCAACAAGAAAAGTTGCGGCATTCCCGACCAAACCTCGATAAATCTTTGCAGCGAAATGTCAATAATCCCACCAAAATAGCCCTGAATCGCCCCGGCCGAGATGCCGATGATCGAGGATAGAATCGTCAAACAGAGGCCGAACAGTATCGAATATCGAAAACCATAGATCAGTTGGGCAAAAACATCGCGCCCCTGATCATCGGTGCCCAGAATATTCTGGCGATTGGGTGGCGCCGGATTGGCCTCCGCGCGACTAGTGGCCACGGTCGAGAGGCCAAAATGCAAAGGGGGCCAGATGGCCCAGCCGTGGCTATTGATTCTATCGACCAGATAGGGGTCACGGTAATCGGCAAAACTATTCAATTCGCCGCCAAATGTCGTTTCACTGTAGGATTTAACAATCGGAAAATAATATTGCCCATTGTAATTGATAATAATCGGCCGATCATTGGTAATGACCTCGGCAAAAAGCGAAGCAACAAAAATAAAAATAAAGATGAAAAAGGAATAAAAACCGCGACGATTAGATTTGAATATTGTCAGTCGTCGCTGAGATAGAGGAGAGATTGCAAACTTCATTTAACCCACCCGCCGCGAGTTAAAGTCTATTCTTGGGTCAATCACCATATAGACTATATCGCCCAATAATGACAGTAAAAGTCCCAAAAGCGTAAATATATAGAGGGAACCAAAAAGTACCGGATAGTCGCGGTTAATCGCCGATTCAAAACTCAGCAGCCCCAAACCATCGAGCGAAAATATAACCTCGGTCAGCAAGGATGAGGTAAAGAATATTGCCAGTAAAGCAGCGGGAAAACCCGATACCAGTAACAAAGATGCATTACGAAAAACATGATTATATAGTATTTGTTTTGCCGACAATCCTTTAGCCCGCGCCGTTGTGACATAGAGTTTACTCAATTCGTCAATAAAGGAATTCTTGGTCAGCAGGGTTAGACTGGCAAAACCACCCAGAATCATCGATAATATGGGTAAAACCAAATGCCAAAGATAATCGACTATTTGATGATACCAGGTTAAACTCTGCCAACCTTCGGATACTATGCCGCGCAAAGGAAAGATCGATAAAAAACTACCCCCGGCAAATAAAACAATCAATAGAATCGCAATCAAAAACCCCGGAATGGCATAGCCTATAATAATCAAAAAACTCGAGACAATATCGGTGCGGCTGCCGTCATTTCTGGCCTTGTAAATACCAAGGGGAATCGAAACCCCATAGATGATCAATACCGTCCAAAGACCCAAAGAAATCGAAACCGGTAACTTGCTGATGATCAAGTCAATCACCCGACGGTCAGAATAGAAACTCTTGCCAAGATCAAAGGAGGCATAGGACTTAAGCATAGTAAAATAACGAATATAGAGCGGTTTATCAAATCCGTAAGATTTTTTAATCTCCTCGACCAGTTCTGGTCTTAAACCGCGCAGACCTCGACTGGCCATATCCGTGCCATTACTTGCCGCAATCATATCGCCACCACTGCCGTTAAAACGCATCTCGGCCGATTGGCTCGAGCCCCTGATCATGGCGATGGTACGGTCAACCGGGCCGCCCGGCGCGGCTTGCACAATAAAGAAATTGAGGGTTATAATCCCCACCAATGTTGGAATAATCAAGAACAGCCGTCGCAGAATATAGGTAATCATGATCTATTCTTGCTATATTTAATCGGATCGATCCACCACAGGTTTAGATCAAAGCCCTGATTGGGTAATATTTGCGGATAACCAAATATATCCCAATGTCCGACCCGATATGAATTCTTATTAAAATGCGGGATAACCATATGCTGCGACAGCAGAACCCGATCCAGTGCCTGGGTGACGGTTTCCAATTCCTTACGGCTTTGTGCCTGAATCAAGTCTTCGACCAGCTGATCGACGACCTGATTCTTGAGTCCAGAATAGTTTCGACTGCCATTAGTATCCGCCGCCTTTGATCCCCAATATTCGCGCTGTTCATTTCCGGGACTGTTGCTTTGGGGATAGATTCCGATAATCATATCATAGTCAAAACTATTGAGCCTATTCTTATGCTGAGTCTCATCGATGGTTTTAATCTTAGCGGTTATGCCGAGCCTTTTAAGATTCTCAATAAAGGGGAGCGTGATTCGTTCAAACAGCGGATTTTCATTTAAAATCTCGAACTGGAATACCTGACCTTTACTATTGGTCAATTTACCATCCTTGATTTCCCAGCCCGCTTCTTTTAACAGGGCTACTGCCTTGATTAATCCTTCGCGGATATTGCCGCTGCCATCATAGACGGGGAGTTTAAATTCGGTCGTAAATAGTTCGGGGGGCAGTCTATCCCTATATCGATTCAATATCTTGACTTCATCTTTACTTGGCAATGGCTGTGATTGCAGTGAAGAATTCATAAAATAACTGGTTGTGCGCTTATAGGCATTATAAAACAGGGCGCGATTACTCCATTCAAAGTCAAAACCATAGGCCAGGGCTTGACGAACGCGCAGATCAGCAAATATTGGCCTCCTCATGTTAAAGATATAGGCCTGCATCGGCTCTGGTAGTTTTCTTACCAACTCTTTTTTTACAAATTTACCCTCCTTTACGGCTGGAAATTCATAGGCCGTAGCCCAATTCTTGGCTGATGGTTCGATTTTAAGATCAAAATTATTGGCCTTGAGCGATTCCAAAGCTACGCCATCATCGCGGTAGTAATCGATTTGTATCCGATCGAAGTTATACTGGCCGCGAACAACCGCCAAGTCCCTTGCCCAATAGTCAGGGTTTCTTTTATAGACAATCGACTTGCCTTGATTGACCGATTCGACACTATAGGGCCCTGAACCGAGTGGCGGAACCAGATTTACCTCCTCAAAATTATGTTTACTATACCATTTCTTTGACAGGACCGGCAAACCGGCAACAATCAAGGGCAATTCGCGGTTATTCTTGGTACTGAAAATAAATCTAACCGAATTGACAGACAAGACCTCGACCTTGGCAACATCGGCATAGTAAAACCGATAGAGCGGATTGCCCTTAGTCTTGAGCAGTTCAAAGCTAAAGGCGACATCCTCCGCCGTTATCGGGCTGCCGTCAAAAAACCTGGCTGATTTGCGCAGGTTGAACTGCACCCAGGATCGGTCGGCTGGCATCTGCATGGTCTCGGCGATCAGTCCATATTTGCTGAAGGGCTCGTCATCGGCCGAAACGGCTAAACTGTCAAAAACCAGACCAATCTTGTCTGCCGCAACCCCCTTAAGAATAAAGGGATTGAGCGAATCAAATGTTCCAACCGCCGCCAGCCTGACCGTGCCACCCTTTGGCGCGTTCGGATTGGCATAGTCAAAATTCTTAAATCCCGTTGGATATTTTAATTCGCCATAGAGCGACATGCCGTGCCTTGCCGCGGGCTCGGCTGCAAATGCCCCTGCCGCCATCGTCGTAAATCCCGCCATTAATGCCGCTCGAAACAGTTTATAAATCATCGCCCAGACTCTCAGGATTGAAGGGTTTTTACGATTATTTGACCCATCTCGACACTGCCGCTCATCACGACCTTGTCGGCCGAAGCAAGGGTCAGGGGCTTGCCATTCCAATCGGCAGCATAGCCCCCCGCCGCCGTGACCACCGCCGCGCAGGCCAGATAGTCGTATGGTTTCAGGCTGGCCTCCACCACCGCATCGGCCCAGCCCGCCGCTACCGTAGCATAGCCGTAACAATCAGCACCATAGAGAATATATTTAACCCGATTCTTGACCCGCGCAAAGGCAAGCTGGTCAGGCCCAAGAAACATATCAGGCGTGGTCGCATAGACAACCGCCTGATCGAGGGCACTACAGTTCCGCACCCGCACGGGCCGCCCATTCAGGGTCGCGGGCAGACCCTGCCCGCCCAGCCAAACCTCGTCCAAAGCGGGCATGTCCATGACCCCGAGAATCGGTCGCCCCCACTGGCACAGGGCGATCAAACAGCCGAACAGGGGCTTGCCGGTCATGAAGGATTTGGTGCCGTCAATCGGATCGAGAACCCAGACAAACTCGGCATCGGTGCGGTCATTGCCATATTCCTCTCCCATCACTCCATGGTTGGGTTGTTTTTGGCTGATGATTTTACGGATGGCTGCCTCGGCATTGCGGTCGGCGATGGTGACCGGGGTCAGGTCGGGCTTGTCTTCAATGGTAAATTCTCTGCGGTAGTGCTTCAGAATCTGCACTCGCCCAGCCGCCGCAAGTTCGAGACCCAGACTGGCCAGGGCATCGATATGGGATTGGGGAAGGGCAGATTTAACATTCATTCTAAAGCATTTCTATAAAAACTTTTCCACATCTAATTAAGTTTTGTTTTGGAGTGTCCCCCCTCCCTTTAGGAAGGTCTGAAAAAACCAAACTTGTCATTCTGAGCTTAGAACAGTCCGAGCCTTGCGAGGCTAACTGTTCTTTGCGAAGAATCCAGAAAAACTTAAATCATTGTAATTGCTAAGTTTTCTGGACTCTTCGCTTGTCTTGCTAAAGACTTTGCATTCGCAAAGTCAAGCGCGACGACGCTCAGAGTGACAAAAAAGTGAGTATTCAGATCTTCCGTAAGGGGCAACCGCAGACGGGGAATCTCGCTTCCTTTGAATCGCGTTAAGCAAAGCGAGATTACCCGCACCGTCCACTAAAGTGGCGGCGGGTAATGACAAGGGGTGTGCGCAAGCGCAAGCGCCGGATGATGACAATTTAATTTGTCCTTCAAATCAGGTAATGCTCTTAAACCAAACCTGTTAATAGATATTCAAATCAATTCCTTATCGTTAATTGCTAATTTAACTTTTGCTTGTACAATCCCGTTATTTGTCTTTACAATAGATTAGCTAATGTTTTAAAAGCTGCTGCTAGAGGGCTATGGTAATTCTTTTCTTGGGTGGTTTACGGATGAATTATGATGAGCATCAGATTAATTGAACCGAGGCACTAGATTATGAAAACTGGTATGGAGCAGATTCTATCCAATTCGACCCATCAGTTCAGGGAAATCATTTCCAAAGCGAGTAAAATCCAGCGGATTGGTCTAAGGAAGGCTGTGATTCTGGCTCTGTCGGGCTGGTTGGTATTTGTCGTCCTGGCCTCTGCCGGGGTTTACTATGTCAGTTCGCAGTTAAAGGAATCTTTATTATTGGTCGAGGATAGCCTCAAGAATCAATATAATAACACTCTACAGATTTACGAATCGGCCATTACCATTCAGCTGCGGATTCAGGATATTGATCGCCGCATCAATATCAGTTTGAAAACCCGCCAGGACACCAGCAGCTACCTTGCCGATAATCTCGAGATTATCGATTTATCGCTGAAGGAACTCAATCTCTTTGCCGAAAGGATTGGCAGTGATCGCATTGGCCTTATCTCCTCGCGTTTGAACAAGTCGATGATTCAATTCAAGGAACAGGTCACTACCCTGGCCTTGAATATTCAAAACTCGAGTGTTGAGAATATCTCGGGTCGTCAAGGGGCAGCCATGTCCAAGGCTGATGTTGACGAATATTTTAATCAATCTGATCTGGTCAATGGATTTGCCTCTTCTTTGGCTGGTCTGTCGAAGACCATTCTCGACAGTGCCAATGAAGAGCTTTCTGCCAAGGTTAAGGCGGCGGGTGATTCCAGCAACTTTAATTTGATCATTACGGCTGGTTTTAATCTGTTCTTTTTGGTGCTGCTTTTTGCGATTTCCTATCTGGTCTTCAGGTGGGTGATCAACCCGATCATCATCACGACGGAGAATATTAATCGCGTGGCGGGTGGCAACCTCAATCCGCCCAAGACGATCTCGTCTTTCTTTACCGAGATTCAGCAGGTTCAGGTTGCTCTGCGCGACCTCATCAAGACCAGCAAACTGGCCATGGAACTGCGGGAGGAGCAGATTGCCGCCGACGAGATGAAACTCAGCCGTTCGGTCAGGATTGAACAGAATATCGAGGTATTTTACGCCTCGATCAGCAAGCTACTGGCTGCCCTTAAGGACAGTGCGGTCAATCTGCGTAGTGCGGCGGAGGCGACCCTGTCGGTTGCCGATGATAATCGCACTCAGGTCTTCTCCGCCACCACCTCGGCCGAGCAGGCGCGGACGCAATTGGCCTCGGTGGCCAATAGCACGACGGAGCTTGATTCCTCGATTGGTGATATTGTGATGCAGATCACCCGCGCCTCGACCATCAGTGATGATGCCCGCACGGCGACTCGTCGTGCTGATGATACCATGGCTGCGCTTCAGGATGCGGTGCAGAGAATTGGGGAGGTGGTGAATTTTATCCGCGAGATTGCCGAACAGACCAATCTGCTGGCTTTGAATGCCACCATCGAATCGGCGCGGGCTGGCGCGGCGGGGGTTGGTTTTGCAGTGGTGGCGCGAGAGGTCAAACAGCTATCGTCGCAAACCACTGAAGCCACCAGCATCATCTCTAACCATATTCAAGGGGTCGAGCGGGCGACCATGGATGCGATTACCGCCGTCCAGTCGTTGCGCGACATGATTAACGAGGTCAATTCCTTGAGTTCCAGTGTGGCTACGGCGGTGACGCAGCAGCGACATGCGACCTCGATCATTGCCGAGAATGTTGATTCGATCTCTAGTCAGGCTTCGGATATTTCCAAAAAAATGTTGACGGTGAGCAATTCGTCGGCCAGCACTACCCAGACCGCGAGCAGCCTGTTGGAGGCCGCTGAGAAACTATCGCAACAGGCCAAGAATATCGAGGAGGATGTGAACCACTTCCTGCAAGAAATCCGCAGCGCGTAGGGGGGTTGGAAAGATTGCCCCCCCTTCCCTTTGGGAAGCGGGGGGAAGGATCTTGTCGCAGAATGCGGCAAGAGACAGGGGGGGTAGGGTTAAACTTTGGCATAGTCTGTTGCTTTAAAAATCTTGGAATTTTATCAAAAAATGTCATTGCGAGCGAGATTCACAGCCTGCTGTGAGACGAAGCGTGGCAATCCATTTTTCCGCAAAGTAATTGTTTAATATACTCTGTTGACTTAAGAATTCTAGAGTAATTCCCACAAATATAGGCCTATCCAAAATCGTCATTGCCCTCAAGCTGCGATAGCAGCGCAGAGTGGCAATCCAGATCGGGCATAAGCCCAAGCACAATAGAATCCTTATAATTGAGGGGCTTATGCCCCTCAAACTCCCCGCTGGATTGCCAGCCGCTCAAAGCGAGCGGCGGCAATGACGAATCTGAAAAGTTATTGAAACATAATGACAATATTTAATTCTCAAGTGAACGGAGTATCGATTATTAAAGTGGGGGGCGGATGCCCCCCATCTCACTTCGTTCGATTCCCCCCTCTGGATAGCCTCGTGCTACGCACGACGCTATGAGGAGTCTGGGAATGTTTAAACCTCCCACAACCCCTCATTGCGTTCTGCCCTGTCGGCGAATGCCGACATGCGTCGGCGGGGCAGAAGGCAATCCAGACGGGGGAGTCAAACGAAGCTTGACGGGGGGCATCCGCCCCCCCGATAAAAAACAGTTTTTGGATTTTCAAAGAATCAAACTAAATTTAAACACGACTCATTCCTTCCCTCCGCAACCCTTTCTTCATGATTTTACCCTATTCTTGGGCCATGACCTCTAGCCTGGGAAGTGATCATGACCAACAGATCTGTCGCAATCGTCTCCTTCACCGCCAAAGAACTAGAAGAGACCAAAAGACTCCAGGCCCTGTCCAAATACTGTCTGCTGGATTCCGAACCGGAAGAGGAATTCGACCGCATGACCGAATTGGCCGCCAGCATTTTTGATGTGCCAATAGCCTCCATCTCGATGGTCGATCACAAGAGACAGTGGCTTAAATCCAAAATCGGCATGGAATGTACCGAGATTCCGCTCGAGGTTTCCTTCTGCGCCCATGCCATTCGCCAGAATAGCATTCTGGTCGTGCCAAACACCCAGAACGATCTGCGATTTGCCAAGAATCCGATGGTTTTGGGGCCAGCGGGAATCAAATTCTATGTCGGAACGCCGCTCATTACCCGCGATGGCTATCGTATCGGCACCCTCTGCCTGGCCGATCGCAAACCCCGCCCCGACTTGACCGACAAGGAACTGAAGATATTGCAGATTCTGTCGAGCCAAATCATGGATCAGATCGAACTCCGTAGCGCGAGGCTGGAGGCCGAGAAGGGCCTCCGCGACAAAACGACCTTTGTTGCAGCCCTGAGCCACGAGATCCGCACCCCCATGAGTGGCATCATCGGTACGGCGCAACTGCTGCTCGACAATACGACCGAGCCCGTCAAACGCCGCTATATCGAGACCCTGCTCGGCTGCACCGGCCAGATGCAAAGGCTGCTGGATGATATTCTCGATCTGTCCAAGCTCGAGGCCGGACATATGGAACTGGTCAATGCCCAGTTTGGTTTGAACAGCGTCGTCGCCCTGGTTTTTGAACTGTTCCAAAACACGGCCAAGGCCAAGAATCTTAAACTGGAACTGGTGGGGGCAGAGGCCGAATCCTATCGTCTGTTGCTTTTTTATGGCGATGCCCAGCGGCTGCGGCAGATTCTGATCAACCTCATCAATAATGCGATTAAATTTACCGAACAGGGTTTTGTCCGCCTGTCGGTCGCCGTGACGCAAAACCAAACCAGCGACTCGGGTGAGACTGCGGAGGTGGAGTTCAAGATCGAGGATAGCGGCTGCGGCATTCCCCCCGAGATGCTCGAACAGCTGGGACAGGATTATTTTCAAGTCGATGCCGGACAGAGCCGCCGCGTGGGTGGCACCGGACTCGGCCTCTCGATCAGCCGCAAGATTCTGACCCGCCTCGGCGGTTCCTTGTCGGTCACCAGCACCGTCGGTCAGGGCAGTTGCTTTAGCTTTAATCTGACCCTGCCGGTGGTTGGTAAGGCCGGGCAGCAAAAGGATAGCCAGTCCCTCCCCGCCTCTGCTCAATCGGAACCGTCTTTAAACGGCGCAAATCGCAGCCTGGATATTCTTTGTGTCGATGACGACCATGCTGGTTTGATGGTCACCAGCGAACTGCTGCGCCGCGCTGGCCACCGCATTGTGCCAGCAGCAACCGCCCTCGAGGCCATAGAACGGGTCGTCGAGCGACAGTTTGATGCCATTCTGCTCGATATGAATCTGCCCGACCTCGACGGCCCGGCCCTGGCCCAGGCCATTCGCAGTCTGGAGACTCCGGATCGGCGAACGCCCCTGATTGCCGTCACTGCCAGTGCCTTTGCCAGCGACCGCCAAAAGTGCCTCGATGCCGATATGGATGAGCATATTACCAAGCCAGTCAATTTTAAGCTGCTGCTCGATAGTTTGACTCGCCTGTCGCGGGGCAATAAACAGATTGTGATCAACCCGACGGCGGCTGTGGCTTCCTTGCCTCAGGAGGCTGAATTTGACATTGACCTATCGACCTTGAACGAACTGCGCGAAATTATGGAGCCGCGGGTGATGGAGGAGATCATGACCCTCTTCTCGCAAAATGCCGAGGAGATTATCACCCTCGCGGCCGCCCATAATCAAGGGCGCGGCGAGAGTCAGCCGCTCGTGACCAAGGCCCATCTGTTGGTCGGGACGGCCGGTTCATTGGGATTACATGGCCTCAGCCAATCAGCCCGAGCGGTCGATGAATATTACCAGCTTCACCATGGTTTAACCCCAGCCGTAGTCGCGCCGTTAAAACTGGCCACCGAAGCCTGTCTGGCCAAACTGCGCGGAGTCTTTATTCATGGGTGAGATGGGGGGGGACAAAAAAATGAACTGCCCCCCCCTCCCTTTAGGGAGCGGGGGGAAGGCTCTGGCCGCAGAATGCGGCGAGAGACAGGGGGGGTAGGCCTACAGGTTTTGTGATTGTTTATAGACATACCCCCCAAGCAAGTCTAACGCTCGTAAGCACTCGCGAAGACTTGCTATCCCCCGCTTTCTAAAGGAAACCCTGAAAAACTCACTTTTTTGTCACTCTGAGCGTCGTCGCGCTT
>JASGCE010000011.1 GCA_030054295.1 Minisyncoccota bacterium | reverse complement strand
AAAATCAAATAGTTATTGTTAAAATAAATCTGACCGCTTCGCGGGCTTGCTGCCAAGCCGTCGGCGGATGTGCGAGCTTTGCTCGCGCCGCCGAGGCTCGCAGTGACGATTTTTAGGTTGAAACCTCAAGTATTCTTAAGGAAACAGATTTTTGATACAGAATTTTTGTTCTTCCCCGCAAGGTTGCGAATCAACCGCAGACGGGGAATCGCTCTTCTTTTGAAAAGAGAGATTACCCGTCTCGCTGCTTCGCAGGGGTGGGTAATAAAAAAATATGGCCTAGTCATGTAATTTTTTATTATAGTTATACACCGTTCACTTGAAAATTTTAAAACGCAGTCTCCTATTTAAACTAAAATTTGTTGGGGGAGGCGGATGCCCCCCCCCCCATCTCACTTCGTGCGACAACCCCCGCTGGATAGCCTCGTGCTTATGTACGACGCTATGAGGGGCGATCTGGGAGATTTCAACCTTTCGATACCCCTCATCGCGTTCTGCCCTGTCGGCGAATGCCGACATTCGTCGGCGGGGCAGAAGGCGATCCAGACGGGGGAGTCAAGCGAAGCTTGACGGGGGGCATCCGCCCCCCGCTAAAAAGAAAGAGTTTTTGGATGTTCTATGAATCAATCTATATTCCAATAATTTTTACTGCAAACTATAGAAAACAACCAATCCCCCAGTTTTATTGCATTTCGGGATCGGCTGCGCCAGATTGCACCAGTCAAAACTTAAATTCAAACCTATGCGGGATAATTTCGATATGGTATTGTTAATCCAATCGTAATCACCGCGAGTCTTGTTGATGGTCAGGAATTTCAGCCCCAGCGATGCCGACAGTCGGTCCTTGGTTGCGGCGGTTCGCAACCTCGGCGAGGCCTTGGGGCGCGAAGCCAGCCACCTCAAGCGCGAGGTTCACGGTCGATATTACCCTGCCTTCGGTCGCGTCGAGGGTTTTGCCCGCAGGCGATTGCTGATGGTTCTGCGCCCGTGGGATCGGATCTTCAGCCAAGAATCGATGGAGCTGCTGCATTTTAGCTATGATGTCGAGGAGAAATTAATTCAGTCGATTGCCAGCCACCACCGCGCCGAATCGCTCGAGATTCTGCGGGCACTGCGCGAAAGATTGGATCGGCTTGATCGTTTGCTGCGGGCGACCCATCGGCGGGTGCGGAAATTCCGCAGTGACCCGGTGATGGATACGGAACGCCTCTATGACCTTGCCAAACAGACCGAGCGGATTGCCCTCTATGCCCAATATCTGTCGCTGATTCTGTTGAAGCCGCCGGGCTCTGCGGCGGCCATCACCGATGCGCGTTTTTTGGGAGTCGATGGCGGGTTCGATTGGCAGGATGTCGAGGCCCTAGCCGACCACTGGCCGGAGGTGGTGGAGGCAGAGGTGGTCACGGGCGAAACGGCTGAATTTGCTTACGATCGGCCAGCCTCCCGCTACAGCGTGCGACCGCAGCAGGGTAGTCGCGGTTCAGAATTGATCCGCAAACTCCGTCGTTAATCTAACTGCCGATAAAGGACAAGGACTCATGGCCGAATTTAAACTTTTGCCGCCACAAATACCCAATCTTGGTAACAGCGGGACTCTGCTCGGGCGGCTGGAGCAGCTGACCAGCGACCGTCGCAAAATTGGCTATTGGATTGGGGGGATATTTTTTTATCTTTGGTTTGCCAGTTTAGTGGTGGGGCTCAGCTGGTGGCGCAGCGCGATATTTTGCGCCGTGGTTCTGCTGCTGGCGGTGGCGAGTCTCAGCTATTATCTGCGGCTGCAATCGACCGTGGCGGAGGATGGACTAGGGCGCAGCCTGCTGACGGCAGTGGCTGGCTTTACGGGCTTTATGTGGGTGATGATCCTGGTGATTCCGGCCATCGCCTGGCTGTCGATTCTGCTCTATGGCCTATCGAGCATCCCCGCCTGGCTGACGAGGTAGGGGAGGGGTGACTCTAGCCTTCCATCCGTCGTTCGGTCGATAAGACCGATGCTGCGGGTTTTTGGCTGCGGAAAATCGGTTGATCTTGGATCAGGGCTTGAATTGTTCCCTCGGGCATTTTGCCGAGATAGTCAAACTCCAGCGAGTGACAGCCGCTCGCCGCGGCCACTGTCAGGGCGCGATAGTCAAACAAAAACACCCCCGAAGACAGGAACTGCCGCGACTCGCCGGTCAGAATTTGATCGCGGTCGAGACGGGCTGGACTGGACTCTCCCATCTCATCAATGGACAAAACCCGCCGCGCTGCCGAGAGGGATATTTTCTCCAGTCCCGCCGCCACTTCGCGGTTTTGCCTCATTGGGGATACCACCATGGTCAAACCGCCGCCGCCGCGACGGTGGCTGATCAGGGCCGCGCCAAAATCGACCGAGACCAACCGATCGCCTTTAAGGACAAAGATCGGTTGACTGCGGCAATAGGGCATGGCCAGTTTAAGCATGGCCGCGACTCCGACCGCCTGAGGATCGACCAGCCACTCGACCACCATTCCCGGGGTCACGCCCGAGGCCTGTTTTATAACCTTTAACGAGGGGCTTGGTTTCTTCATAGACAGAATATTGGCCGGTTCGCCCGGATTGATTGACCGCACGGGTTCAGTCGTAGACCGACCTTGGCTGGGGGAGCCTACACAGACCATGACGCGCCGCGCTCCGGCCTGGGCCAGTCGGTCGATGATAAATTGCAGATAGCCGTGGTTGCGGATGGAGGCGCGCAGCGACTGGTGTTGATCCGTCCCGCCGCGCACCGGATCAGACAGGGCACCGAGCGTGGAGGAAAGTATTATGCAATCGACTCCGGCCAGAGCCCCACCCGAACCAAGAGGGTGCAAAAACCGATTGCCAAAATGCTCGGCTGGCTCAACCATTCGGATGGCTGAATCCTCGGAAATTTGATAGTGAATAGCTCTACCCACCATAGGCAATGGCTCCCTGTGATTCGCAACCAACGGCTTCAATGAAGCAATAGACTATCAAGTCTTACCTTAAGATAGCAAGCTAAATAATTGTTTTAAGTTAAAAAACTCCGTTATGTTAAAATTCCATCGACTGGCTTGGCTTGTTGTTGCATCCCGCGCCATGGGCTTATATACTGCACCAGTTGATTTGATTAACCCATGCTTGCGGGCGCAAAATAATGAATAGTTTGCTCATTGAATATCTGCCGATTGTTGTATTTTTGGCCTTAGCGACGGGACTATCCTTGGTGATTGTTCTGGCCTCGGTGGTTGTCGCGCGGCAAAAACCCGATGCCGAGAAACTCTCGGCCTATGAATGTGGATTTGCCGCCTTCCAGAATGCCCATAGTCCTTTTGATGTGCGTTATTATCTGGTGGCGATTCTCTTTATTATTTTTGATCTCGAGGTGGCATTTTTGTTTCCCTGGGCCATTACCCTCGGCAAGATTGGTTTGGTTGGTTTTTGGTCGATGATGGGGTTTTTGGGAATTTTGACAATCGGCTTTATCTATGAATGGCGCAAGGGTGCGCTGGACTGGGAGTAGACTATGGATGGTACAAATCGCATGATCTCCAATCTTGGCGAGGCTGGTTTAAAACCGGTGCCAGCCGGGGCGACTCAGGATCAGCTGCTGAAGGCGGTGGGAGAGGAACTCGATACCAATGGCTTCGTCGTTGCCAAACTCGATAAGCTGGTGTCGTGGGCGCAGAGCGGCTCGCTCTGGCCCATGACCTTTGGTCTGGCCTGCTGCGCGGTGGAGATGATGCATACGGCGGCGAGCCGGTACGATCTCGACCGTTTTGGCCTGGTCTTTAGGCCAAGTCCGCGCCAGTCGGATGTGATGATTGTCGCTGGCACCCTGACCAATAAGATGGCCCCAGCCCTGCGCAAGGTCTATGATCAGATGGCCGAGCCGCGGTGGGTTATCTCTATGGGTTCTTGTGCCAATGGCGGCGGCTATTACCACTATTCTTACAGCGTTGTCCGCGGCTGCGATCGGATTGTGCCGGTTGATATCTATGTCCCGGGTTGCCCGCCAACCGCCGAGGCGCTGCTCTATGGAATCTTGCAGCTGCAAAAAAAGATCAAAAGAACCAACAGTTTCGACCGATAGAGCGATGGGTTATTTGGTTTCTTAAATCCTTGCGACTCAGAACGGGTTGCAAGGGTTTTTTCTGGGATCTTATGGGCAAAAAATGCGGAACCCCAGGTAGCATGTAGCGGCAGATAAATGCGAACTACAGAGGCCATACTGGGGTGTTAGGTGGATAATAGCAGCTATTGCCTGTTTGTCAACATAAAATTGAACTATAGTTATAATTATAACTTAATCTATGGATAAATTGATTTGATTATTCTAGACTGAGTGCGATATTTTATAATTAAAGGACTAAACCATGCCATCATCAGAATTCCCAATCGCTGATATATCAAAGCAAAGATTTGAAAGGTATCTTCAGTGGGCAGATGGAAATTACGAACAGGCAGTAGAACTCTATCTGTTCAATATACAGCTCTCTTCTGAATTTTATTTCCCATTACAAACTCTGGAAGTTACCCTGCGCAATCGGATTAATCAAGTTATGAATGAAGCCTATGGTGATGGATGGCTTACAGATAAGAAATTTCCCTTTGTTCGGACTCACGAAAGTAAACTAGACAAGGAAATCAATAGCTTAAGAAAAATTAAACTTGAAGTAACAGATGCAATCTTGATAGCCCAAATTAACTTTAGTTTTTGGACTTCGTTTTTTGCCAACAAATATGATCCGCAATGGCGCGTAACACTGTACAAAACAATTGTCCCTGAGCAGCGGTCCACTATCAGTCGTAAGATTCTTGAAGAAAAACTAGAAGGACTTAAAAAACTTCGTAACCGCATAGCCCACCACGAACCGATCATCCAATTTGATCTAGAGTGTTATTACAAAGATGTCTTTAATCTTATCTTTTGGATTTCTCCCGTCTGTGCCAATTGGTGTCACAGCAACAGTGGGCTTGAATCAAAAATTCAACAATGGCAAAAATCATCTTTAAAAAATTCTAGCCCACGGGTTCAAGGCTAAAGGGCGAATGCGCCATGATTTCGGTCAAATGCGGCACATGAATAATCGCTCCATCACTGCGAATGACGGGCAGAGTCACCATAATCCGCCGCGGAATTCCCGTCGTCAACAACCCTTGACGCCAGTCCTTAACCTCGTGCGGCCCCATGGCACCGAAGCTCCAGCCATCGCCTATATCGCCCGTCCAGCGCAGCATAAACCGATTGTCCCACACCACAGTGCCATCGCTGCCGGTTAAAACCATCTCAGCGGCCATAGCCGCAGCCTCGCGGAAGATCAGCAGACCATCATCATGGCTGACCAGACGGCACCCCGCTAAACAGCAATCGATCTTGGCGTTGCTGGCCAGAGTCTGCCGCAACCGCTCCAATCGCACACCACGCGGGGCATAATCTTCCTTGCCAACCACCGCCATAATTCTTGCCAGGGCCAGTCGCAGAATCAAGAATTCCGCATCGTTCCAAGGTTTTCCGTGCAAGCGAACAAATCCCGCCGGATGAAAATAACCATGCCGCGCCAAGAATTGATCGCGCAGTCGCAGCTCCATGGCCCGATCACCGCCCAGTCGCGCGGCGGTCTCGGCCAGTCGTTCGGAGGTCAAGCCCAGTTCTGCCAACTGCGCTGCTGCCTGTCGAACCCTGATCCGGGCATAGTTGGGATTGTCATTACTGGGATCGGTCGCCCATTGCAAATTGGCTGCCAGACAGGTCGCTGTCAGCCGATCCTTTGGTACGGTCAGCAGCGGCCGTAAATGCTGATAATCAGCGGAAAAGACTCGCGGCTGCATCGCCGCCAGCCCCATCAGACCACTGCCGCGGCCAAGTCGCATCAACAGGGTTTCGGCCTGATCACCCTGGTGGTGGGCGGTGAGTAGGTGTAAAAAACCAAACTGGCGGGCGACATCGGCCAGGGCGCGATAGCGCAGCTGTCGCAGCCAATCTTGATTGACGGTTTGCGACCGCACAGAACGCGGATCAAGAGTTGTAATCTGATGGGTAACCCCCATCTGCTGCGACCAGCCCCCGACCCATTCCGCCTCAGCCCGAGACTCCGGGCGAATACCGTGATCGACGGTGACAGCCATCACCATCCCCCCCCTTTGCCTCGCCCAAGTTCGGGCAAGATGGAGCAGGGCCATCGAATCGCTGCCGCCCGAAACCGCCACCAGCAGTGATGGTGCTGATTCAAACTCGGCGGTTTGGGCCATTAACTGCGCAAATTCATCGACCGTGACTGCCGCGGGCGGTCGGGCCTCTGACTCTAGCGGCATTTATAGCGTTCTCTTGCCGCAGCCGCCTTGGTCAAAAGAGCCTTGTCGGCCTTGGGGTAATCGACCGCAACCTGGGCCAGGGCACTACAGGATTCGACCTTCCGTTCGAGTTTGCGCAGGGTCAGGCCAAGCCGATAGAGACTCTCTGGTGCCGAGGTCGAGCGCGGGAATTTCTCGTATGTTGCAAAGAATTTGCTCGCGGCATTTTCGAACTGGCGATTGTCGTAATAGACCTTACCCAAAATAAACGAGGCCTCGGCGAGATTGGGGTTGCCGGGATTGTCCTCGATAAAGGCCTCGAGCAGAGTCTGGGCACGGTCGAGCCTGGCCTTGGCATAGGCTTCCTTGGCCAGGGCAAGGTTCTTATTGGCGTTGTTTGTCTCGGTGCGGCTTGGCGGTAATTCGGCCTTGGGCGGAGTCGTTGACCTTGCCAGCGGAAGCGGGGCAACCACAACCGCCGGAGCAGCCCCAGCCGCAGCCGCAGCCCCAGCCCCAGTTCCAGCCGCAGTTCCAGCCGCCGGCGCAGACCCATTGGCCGCCGCTTCGGCCGCCGCAGTGATCAAACGATCCAAGCGATCGAGTCTAAAACTATAGTCGGTATTCAAGCGATCGATTCTTTGATTGACCTGAACCGAGGCGTGATTGGCCTCCTCGGTAATGCCGGTCAATTCGCGCAGACTGGTCTCGAGCTTGGAGAATTTTTGCGTCAACTGACTGGTCGAGGAGTTCTGCACCGATTCTAAACCATTGATCTGTTGCTTCAGTTCCTTCATGCCGGAATCGATTCGATCCAGGCGCGCCGATAATTCATTCAGTTTTTGCTGGGTCGGGGTGAGGGGAGCAGGTGGCGTTTGCTGTGGCACCGGCTTTGGATAGGGCATGAACTGGGTGCAGCCAGTCATAGCCAAAAACCCAAACAGCCCAAGGGTCAAAATAACAGTCTTCGACAGACGAAAATTCAATTTATAGTCTCGGGTCAGTCTTGTTGCTTACACGCCCCTTCACGGCAAATCCACCATCATTGACATGCCGCGAAGGGACGAGAATAGAGCACTATAGGCCTTAGTTAGTTGAGACCTTCGGGTACCGAAACGGCGCGGCGATTCTGCTGCCATGCGGCTTCGTTTGAACCATTGACCTCGGGTCTTTCCTTGCCATAGCTGATGGTGGTGACTTGACCAGCATCGACACCCAGCGAAGTCAAATAGTTCTTGGCTTCATTGGCGCGTTTTTCGCCGAGAGCAAGGTTATATTCGCGGGTTCCGCGTTCGTCGGCATGGCCTTCAATCGTCACCTTGGCGGCGGGATTTTTGGCGAGCCACTTGGCCTGGCATTGCAAGGTTGCATGGCCATCGGCACTGATATTGGCCTTGTCATAGTGATAGAATACACGATCACCAATGGTTTCGCGGAATTCTTGAAGGCTTTGAATGCTGGTCGATTCACAGGCAGCGGTTGCCGTGCCATTGACCACTGCGGATGCGACCGGAGCGGCAGCAATGGATTCAGTATCGGCCATAGCCTTGGGTGGATTGGCCATTTCTGGTTCGGCCATCTTTGCCGAATCAACCGCTGGTGCCGCAGCCACCATCCCAGATGAGTTCGTCATGGTAGAGGTATCGCCGGGCTTCTTACAACCCACCACAATCAAGGGCAGAATGAGGGCTAATAACATAAGTTTGGTGCGCATAATGACTCCTATTGTTGATCATACCGTTTCAGGTCTAGTTTACCGCTTTTTATTTGGATATGATTGATTCGCTCAATTTATCCTTTTTTGTACTCACTCTTGCCGCAACTCGGTTAAACCAATCGTTAGTGCTACGGTATTGGGTCTGGATATGGGTTTCATCTAGACTCGATAGCTTTGAGACACTGTTATGGGTTTGTTGCCAAGATTATGACAGGAACTTGCTCCTAAGTCTTCACACTTATGATTCATATATCTAATTACCTCAGCTTAATCTAGCTATTTAATTATATACAGCTAAATCAAATTATGAGCAACAGGGTTTTTTATTTTTATCGCCCATTTTTATCGCTCATTTTTTATCGCTTTATGGCAAAAGCGGACTCCAGGCTGGATCGGAAGCATCGAAGGGCAGTTTATATTCCCGCACCACCGTTCCGGTAATGTCAACCGACATAAGCTTGCTGGTCGCGGCCCTGTCTGAATTATCCGAAGGGGTTTGTCGGAAAAAGACCAGAACCCGACCATTGGGCGACCAACTTGGCCCCTCGTCGAGAAAGGCATCGGTCAAGAGTCGCTCGCCGCTGCCATCCGGTCTCATCACGCCAATATGAAACCGACCGGCATGGATTTTGGTAAAGGCGATGAGATCCCCGCGCGGCGACCAGACCGGAGTCGCATAGATCCCTTGACCAAAACTTATCCGGCGGACATTGCTGCCGTCGCTATTCATGGTATAGAGCTGCTGAGTCCCGCCGCGATCCGAGTTAAAAACAATCCGCGCCCCATCGGGAGCATAGGAGGGTGAAGTGTCAATGGCCCCCGAACTGTTGCGCGGAATCCGTCGAACTTCGCGGCTTTTAAGGTCGAGGCTGTAGATATCGGAATGGCCATCGGTCGCCAGCGACATAATCACCTGGTTTCCGGTCGGAGAGAATCGCGGGGCAAAGGTCATGCCCGGAAAATCCCCCACCGCCGTCTGCTCACCGGTTTGAAGGTCAAATATATAGACCCGCGGGCGGTTGTTATAGTATGACATATAGGTAATAACGCGGTTATTGATCGAGAATCTTGGCGTCAGGGTCAGAACCCGCGGGTCGGACAAGACCTTGGGGTTGGCACCATCCTGATCCATGATGGCGATCTGTTTGATTCTTTTGTTAAAGGGGCCCGATTCGCGGACAAAAACAATCTGCGAGTCAAAATAGCCCCGATCCCCGGTAATCCGACTATATATAAAATCGCTGATCTTATGACCAATTCGGCGGGCTGATTCTTGGCTGCCGTTGATCACCTGCCCCTCGATCACCTGTTTGCCGAGAACATCCCACAGCCTAAATTCAACCGTCAAACGGTTGCCCACCAGCAGCACCTTGCCCGCGACCAGAGCCTCGGCCCCAATGGCCTGCCAGTCGGCAAAGCGCGGATTGGTGCCAAGTTCTTTGGCCGATTGAATAAAGGCATTTTTATCGATCGCGCGAAACAGTCCACAGTTGGTAAGGTCAGAGACTATGACCTCGCTGATGATGGCAGCGGCATCTGCCTCTGGCCCGTTGCTGCCGACCAGGGGCAGGATCGCCATAGCCATCGGCTTGGTGACTCCCTTGGTAATGTCGAGCTGCAAGACCGCCCGCGCCGGAGTCGTGATCAGCCCCAGCCCCAGCGCCAAACCAAAGATTAAAATCAGACCATAGTTTTTAATTTTTTTCAGCATTAATTGTCACTCGGGTCAAAGATAAAGACAGCCTCTCGCCATTGGGTGTAGCTGTCAAGGGGTAGGGGGAGTTTACGACACCGTGGGTTCTCCACCGCTCGCTGTGCTGCATCGGCTGCTGCCCTGAAGGCCACATCGGAGCGATAGCGAGTCTGATCAATGATACTCGTCGTTTGTACCACACCTTCGCGGTTAATGGTAAGTCTTATTGCAACCTGCATGGAATTGTCGCGCCTGGCTCCCGAATCGACATTCCAACAGGGTTCCACCGCTCGGCGAACCGCCTCCATCTGAGTCGCAGTCAGGGTGCGACCCGCCGTCGGAGACTCCCCCTTGACCGCTGCAATTGGCTTATCGTTCTTTTTTGCTGCCGCTGGATCGGTTTGCGCTTTGGACTCGTTTTTTTTGTCAAGCGACTGGACGAATTTACTGAAGACCGCGGCCGATTTTTGGGAATCGGCGGGGAGACTCTCCTTCATGGTGCGCAGAAAATCCTTGCGGCTTTGCGGTTTAGACTCCTTATCCTTTGGCGCGGCAGGGGGTGCGGCGGGAGAGGCGACGGTGGCTGGGGGCAGGGGAGTCGAGGCCCTTGTCTCCTCAATCGGGCTGTTGCTCGCCACCAGATTGACGCTCAAGGGGGGGGACTTGACCACCTCTTCGCGGACAAAATAGGGCAGGCCAAAAAACACCACCACCAAAACCACCAGATGGAGCAGAATCGATAAAAAGGAACCCAGGGCGATGGTCGAGTCTTCCGCCGACAGAAGCCGCGATTCAGATGGCGAAACTTTAATCTCGCTGGGGTTTGGATTCATTTTTAGGGTGCTGGCGAAGGCAATTGAGCAGAGACTCCGCCCTCCCCACCCTTGGTTGCAGCTGGGGATTGGGGGGGATTCTGGCTCGATTCGGTGATGAGCGAGACCTTGGTAAATCCTGACTTGGCAATGGCCCCCATCACCTCCATGACCCGGCCATAGGCAATGGCGCGATCGGCGCGGACAAAGACAGTGGTATCAGGACGGCTGAGGGCAATCGAGTGGAGTTTGCTCCCCATCATATCCAGCGACAGCTGCGATTCCTGCAAATAGACCTGCCCATCGGCCTTGATGGAGACGGTGAGCGGCTCGACCCGATCATTGATGGCCCCGGCCTGACTGCGCGGCAGATTGACTGGCACCCCCACCGTCAACAGGGGGGCCGTGACCATAAAGACCACCAGCAGCACCAGCATCACATCGACCATAGGGGTGACATTGATCTGACTCATCGGCTCGTAGCTTGATGATCGCCGCCCGCGCCGCCTTCGCGATGAATGGGAACCCGATCCGGCGCTCATGAAGGGCCCACCTTTTCGTCCAATTGCCGCGACAGAATCGCCGAGAACTCGCCCGAAAATGCCTCCAGCCGATTGGCATAGCGGGACAGATCATTGGTCAATTTATTATAGGCCAGCACCGCCGGAATCGCCGCCATCAATCCGAGGGCCGTCGCAAACAGGGCCTCGGCAATGCCCGGGGCGACCACCGCCAGGCTGGTATTCTTCTCTGCGGCAATGGCACTGAAACTGTTCATAATGCCCCAGACCGTGCCGAACAGGCCGATAAAGGGCGCGGTCGAACCGACGCTGGCCAGGAAGGGCATGTATTTCTCGAGCCGTTCCATCTCTCGCCCGACCGAGACCTCCATCACGCGATCAATACGGTCTTGCAGCGAGGCCCGCATCGAGGCCGCCGCCGAGGCTCCACGACTGTGCGACCGCCGCCATTCGCGCATCGCCGCGCTAAAGACCGCCGACATGGGATCGACCGGCCGATTGCCAATCCGATCAAACAGGTCTTCAAGACTGCCACCCGACCAAAAGGTTTCCTCGAACTGAGTCGCCTGCTCCCGCAGCCGCCGCATCTTGAGAAACTTGTCAAATATAACCACCCAGCACCAAAAGGAGGCAAAGATCAAAAGCAACATCACCGTCTTGACCACCAAATCAGCCTGTAAAAACAAACCGACCAAGGAAAAATCATGATTTACCGCAGCATCAACTTCATTCATCCTAAGATACCCTTTTGTTGGTTTCGCCATTCGAGTCAAACAATGAATTCCGACCCGAAAATCAGTTTGTTTATTGGTATAACAGATTGAGAGATTTGTAAACCTCGCGTTTGGCAAAGAAAATTTTATCGCAATTTGCCCCTGTCGGCATAGGCCAACGGGTGGGTCAAATGATTCAAAAAAATCATCAATGTTACGGTAGTTTTTAAGTTCCCAAAACCCCTCATAGCGTCGAGCGCAGCGAGAGGCTATCCAGAGGGGGAGTCGGGCAAAGCCCGACGGGGGCATCCGCCCCCAAATTTACAAAAAATCAATATCCTGTTAACCGTTATTGCGAGCCTCGTCGCCGTTGCGTAGCAGCATAAGCGACGACGCCCGCCGACGCATGTCGGCATAGACCAACGGGTGCAACAAGCCCGCGAAGCGGTCAATACTTAACTTGGATCAGGATTCAGCCTCGCCCCGTCATTTTTACCGCAGCGGTAGTTTAGTACCGACCTTCCAGCTATTCGCTCGTTTTTGCGCCTCGGCAAGATCGGGGGGTGAAAGTTTTGCGGCAATAATATCCCTATATTTCACACTATTACTATGTCCACTGACGGCGGCGAGTGAATATAGAATATAGGCATTAAACCAATTCTGCGGCACGCCTTGCCCATTAGCATACAAAGCCCCAAGGTTAAACTGCGCCTTGGCATCTCCCTGTTCAGCGGCCTTGAGGTACCAGCCCACGGCCTTTGCATAGTCCTGCGGTACACCCTGCCCATTCAAGTACATATCCCCAAGATTATATTGTGCATCGGAATCTCCCTGTTCGGCAGACTTACGGAACCAGATTTCAGCCTGGGCATAGTCCTGCGGGATGCCTTGCCCGAAATAGTACAAATCACCAAGGAAGTATTGCGCCATTGCATCTCCCTCTTCGGCGGCCTTCCGATACCAGACCACGGCCTGTGCATAGTCCTGCTTAACACCATGCCCATTCAAGTACTTATGCCCAAGGTTAAGTTGCGCCCTGGTATTTCCCTGTTCGGCGGCCTTGCGGTACCAGACCACGGCCTGGGCATAGTCCTGTGGTACGCCACCGCGACCTAATTCATAGGACGCACCAATGACAAATTGACAGTATGCATCGCCCGCTTCAGCCTTTGGCAAGCAACTGTCAAATACCGCCTTATCGGAAGCCTCATCGGCATGTGCGCGGGGGAGGAATAGAAGCGGCGACAATGATAGACAAAGGAGAAATAGACAGGATTTTAACTTCATTTGACGAGACCTTTCGATGAGCAGTTTATGATTTCGTTTTATCATTAAAAAATCAAGGTGGCAATTTTAATCGATTCGATTAGAATTTGTTGTTTGTACTCTGTCTCTGTAAAAATTCTTGGAATTCTATAAAAAATATGTCATTGCGAGCGAGACTCACAGCCTGCTGTGAGACGAAGCGTGGCAATCCATTTCTCCACTAAGTAATTGTTTTCAGATGGAAAAATGGATTGCCACGGTCGCCCCGCTGACGCATGTCAGCATTCGCTGATGGGGCTCCCTCGCAATGACGAATATGGATAGTTATTGAAATCTGAACAAAACATTGTATTCTTAAGTGAACGGAGTATAGTCTGATTCTTTGAAAATCCAAAACTTTTCGTCTATAGCGGGGGGCGGATGCCCCCCGTCAAGCTTTGCTTGACTCCCCCGTCTGGATCGCCTTGCCCTTAGCAGGGCAACGCGATGAGGGGTATCGAAAGGTTAAATCCTCCCATCACTCCTCATAGCGTCGAGCGAAGCGAGAAGCAATCCAGCGTGGGTGTCGAACAAAGCCCGACGGGGGCATCATCCAACCATATTTTATAATCATTGTCGAGAGCAATGAGTCTCATTTAGCCTGAAACTGTCCAGCGCAGCATTTATGACTTGAATTGTGGTTTAAGTTTCGATAGAATTTTTATCATGCTCAAATCAATCCAGCTGCAAGGTTTATTATCATTTCCCCCCGACAGTCCGCCACTGCGACTGAACAACCTTAATGTCTTGATCGGGGCCAATGGGTCGGGTAAGTCGAATTTTATTGATGCCCTGGAACTGTTGGGGTCTATGCCCAATGCCTCCGAGAGGCAATTGCGAACCTTCGGCGGGCCGAAGCATTTTTTTTGGCAAGGGGATTGGCGCGGGCAAGAGGAGCTGGCTTCGATTGAATTTTCTGTATTTCATCAAACATCAAAAACTTTTAATCAATTAGAAGTTTTTGATGAGAATTATGATTTAAAAGAAACTAATAGATCTGATGAATTTATAAAATTTATATTTAATCAATCGGGCATAAATATTCAATTGCAGAATGAAATTTTACGAAATGCAGAATCAATCATTGTCAATAAAAATCAATTAACAAGTGATTTGAAAACTCACTTAAGTTCAGCACCAAAAATGAAACAAAAGTCAAATAAATTTTCGCGTTTAAAGCATTTTTTGTCTGTTCTATCATCAACCTCTCCATTATTTTTTCGTTCCTCCCACTTTTTTACTTTGTATGATTGGAAGGAATTTTTACCCAAAAATTCAGTTCAATCAAATTTTTGGGATGCAATTTACCGAACTGAAATTTTTCTTTCTCAATTTAATACCTATAGAGATTTTAATATTGGCAGAAAGGCAGACTATCGAAAGGGTCAATCCTTTGATTATGGTGACGATTTTCCTTTACCTAGTCTTAACAATCTTGCTGTGGTTCTCAATGAAATCAACAATCGCGATGCCGAATTGATTAATGAACCGATGCGCAGAATTATGAAAAGATTTGATCGATTATCGGTCGCCATTGGTTCGGGGGTTCCTTTGCTGCAAATTCACGAGATTGATAAAAGCGATCCGACGCCGATCTGGCGAATGTCGGATGGCACCTTGCGAATTCTATCAATCATTGCCCATATACATGCGAAATATAAACCAAGTCTGCTTTGCATCGAAGAGCCCGAAATTGGGCTTCACCCCGATGCCCTCTATGTTGTAGCCGATCTGTTAAAAGAAGCCTCGACTCGAATGCAGGTAGTGGTTTCGACCCATTCCGATGTCCTGCTTCATGCACTGGCCAAGGACACAGAATCGGTGATTGTTTTTGACCATGATGGGCGTGGGACAACCATGAAACATTTGGATTCCGAACAAATGAATGAATGGTTAAAAAACTATACCCTCGACGAAATGTGGGCGATGGGGATGCTGGGTGGCACGCCATGACAATTTTGCATATTATTTTGGAGGGGGGAGGCAATTATAAGGCCAATAAACGCCATCTCAGAATTGCTTTTGATCGGCTGGTTTATAAAATTTGTGCGCCCAAAAGACCCGGCTCGGTCAAGATCGAAATTCACCCGGCGGGTGGGCAGCATGAAGCCATTAGCCATTTTTTTAAAAAACATATCGAGAATAGAAACTCACCCCAGATCAAAACCATTCTATTGGTCGATGCTGAGGAACCGAGAAAAGACGATCGGCCAACCAAACATCTCGAGATTGTCCATGCGGCGCGGAAAATTGAATTCTCGACCGAACATGAATCGAATGTCTATTTGATGCAGATCACTATGGAGGCTTGGCTTTTGGCCGACCATCAGGCTTTGGAACTCTATTACTGCCCCGAGACCTTAAAACTCATTCAATCAAAATGCCCTGAGGGGACAATCACTGACCAGTTTAGAAAAACCCAGCTGTTTGATATTTTACACGAGGCCAATCATTATAAACATGGTCGAAACTATGATAAGATCAAGGATGGACACGAAATTTTACAAAGAATGAATCCGGTTACAGCCAGCAAGAACTCCAATTCATTTCGTGATTTTAGCAATGGAATCAAACATTTAATTCATTAGACCTGTTAGACTATTCCCCACATAAGCCGATTGAGATTATTTTAATTCCCAGCAAGGCTGTGAAACAGCCGCAGACGGGTGATGACAAACCAAAAAGCGAATCGATTAAAATTGCACCATTGATTTTTTGATGATAAAAATTGATTAAACAGCCATCGAAAGGACTTGTCAAATGAAGCTTAAATCCTATTTGTTCATTGTTTGCCTTGTTATCCATCCGGTTATATTCGCAAATACAGCTTACGCCGATCAGGTTGGAGACAAGGCTAAATTCGACAAATGCTTGCCCAAGGCAGAAGCGGGGGATCCATTCTGTCAAGAACTCATTGGTGAGTTTTATGTTTTTGGATACGGTGGCGTAACTCAGGACTATGCGAAGGCAGTGTTCTGGTATCGCAAGGCTGCTGAACAGGGATATGTTGATGCGCAATTTAATCTTGGTCTTATGTTCGCAAAAGGGGAGGGCGTGCCCCAGGACTATGCCCAGGCCTTGGTCTGGTATCGCAAGGCCGCCGAACAGGGAGATGCAGAGGCGCAGAATAATCTTGCGATTATTTACTATAATGGGGAGGGCGTGCCGCAGAATCAGTTTAATGCCTATATTCTATTTTCACTCGGTGCTGTAAGTGGCGATAGTGGTAAGGTGAATAATCGCGATCTTATTGCTGCAAAACTTACGGCCGCTGAACTTGCCGAGGCACAAAAGCTGGTGGGAAGTTGGAAGGTCGGAACTAAATTGCCGCTGCGATAAGACTGTCGGGGCGAGGCTGTGATTGATCCAAGAGTTCATCTAATAACTACCCAATCTGCTCAATCGTAATCTTGATCTTTTCGATCATGGCGGTCAGTTCCTTCAGTCGAGCCTCGTTGTCGGTGATGACCTCGGCATCGGCCTTGGCGCGGAATTCGGGGTTGCCGAGTCGCCCCTTGATCTTTTCGACCTCTCCGCCATGGATGGCCAGTTCTTTGCTCAACCTTTGTTTCTCGGCAGCGAAATCAATAACCCCAACCAGATCGAGGGCATATTCGACAAATCCATCCTGTGGTCGGCCTGATAATGTCACGCGGATGGTCACGCCCTTGCTGGCCGTTTGTCCTCCCACTGCAACCTCGGTTCGCGCCATGCGGGCGATGGTCGCGGCAAATTGCGCCACCAGTTCGCGGGCAATCGCGTTGTCGGCACATGTCGCTTTAATCACTGCACTGGCCGGGACATTCAAACCGGCGCGGGTGCGGCGAATCTCGGTAATGGTGGCGATCAGCCAAGCGATCTGCCTCACCTTGCCCGAGTCAAAATCGAGGCTGCGCACCTCGGGATAGGGTTCGACCGCCAAAAACCCCGTGCCGAAACCGGCGAGTTGAAAAATCTGCTCGGTACGGAAGGGCATGATCGGGTGGAGCAGCTGGCAAGCCGTCCGCAGCACCCAGGCAAATGTCGCCTGCAATTCGCTCTTGGCGGGCGAATCGGCCCCCATTAAAATCGGTTTGGCCAGTTCAATATACCAGTCGCAAAAACCATCCCAGACAAAGCTATAGAGCGACTGGGCCGCCAAATCAAAACGGTAACCTTCGTAATGCTGAATCGAGTCGCTGATGGCGCGGTTGGTTTCGGACACAATCCACTGGTTGAGCGGCTCGGTAACTGCACTTGGATCAAAACCCGGCTGGTAAATACATTGATTCATCTCGGCGAATTTGGCGGCGTTCCACAGTTTGGTGCCGAAGTTGCGGAAGCCCTCGATTCGCTGTTCCGAAATCTTAACATCCCGCCCCGGCGCGGCCATCGCCGCCAGAGTAAAGCGCAGTCCATCCGCGCCATATTTATCAATGGTCTCGAGCGGATCGAGGACATTGCCCTTGCTCTTGGACATTTTCTGCCCGCTGGCGTCGCGCACCAGGGCATGAATGTAAATATCGCGGAAGGGGATGACATCTGCCAAGGGGCGGTTCGGGTGATCCTTGTTCATAAAATAGATACAGAACATCATCATCCGCGCGACCCAGAAGAAGATGATATCGAACCCGGTGACCATCACGGTCGAGGGATAGAATCGCTCGAGATCAACCGTCTGCTGCGGCCAACCGAGGGTCGAGATGGGCCAGAGGGCCGAACTGAACCAGGTATCCAAAACATCGGGGTCCTGCGCCTGCGACAGGTCAACCGCCCGCCCGTAATGGCGGGCTGCCTGAGCCTCCGCCTCGGTCTGGGATTCGGCGACAAAAATATGTCCATCGGGGCCATACCAGGCCGGGATCTGATGACCCCACCAAAGCTGGCGCGATATACACCAGGGCTGAATATTATGCAGCCATTCGTCCCAAGTATTTTTCCACTGATTAGGGACAAAGCGGCTATTGCCATCATCGACGGCCTTGATCGCCTGTTTGGCCAACACCTCGGCGCGGACATACCATTGGTCGGTAAGGTAAGGTTCGATGACCACGCCTGAACGGTCGCCGTGCGGCACCATGTGATTATGGGCCTCTGTCTTGACCAACAGGCCTGCGGCCTCGAGATCGGCCACCACTTTTTTCCGCGCGTCAAAACGGTCGAGCCCGCGATAGGCGGGCGGAACATTATCCATCATCCTGGCGAATTTATCCATGATGACAATGACTTCCAGACTATGCCGCTCGGCCACCTTGAAGTCGTTAAAATCATGGGCGGCGGTAATCTTGACCGCACCCGTGCCCTTATCAATATCGGCATAGTCATCGGCAATGACCGGAATCCGCCGATCACAGAGTGGCACCACCACCGTCTTGCCGATCAGATGCTGCCAACGCGGATTGTCAGGGTGAACCGCAACCGCGCCATCGGCCAGCATGGTTTCGGGGCGAGTGGTGGCAATCATGATCGAATTGCTGTCATTCCAACCGTTCGCATCGGCAATCGCGCGATAGTCAGACGGAGCTACGGAATCGAGCGGATAGCGAATATACCAGAGCCAACCCTTGACCTCTTTCGATATGACTTCCAAATCCGAGACCGCAGTTTGCAGCTGCGGATCCCAATTGACCAGCCTTTTATCGCGGTAGATCAAACCGTCGTTGAACAGGGTCACAAAGGCGCGGCGAACCGCCGCCGAGACTCCCTCGTCAAGCGTAAATCGCTCGCGCTGCCAGTCGGGCGAGGCCCCCAGTCGGCGCAGCTGGCTGGTAATGGTTGAACCCGATTGGTTTTTCCATTCCCATACCTTGTCGAGAAATGCCGCGCGGCCGAGGTCGTGACGGCTCTTGCCCTCAAGGGCCAGTTTGCGCTCGACCAGCATCTGGGTCGCAATCCCAGCATGGTCGGTGCCAGCCTGCCACAGAACCTCGAACCCTCGGGCGCGATGGTAACGGATTAGAATATCCTGAAGGGAAAAGGTCAGGGCGTGACCCACATGCAGACTGCCCGTAACATTGGGCGGCGGCATGATGATGGTATATCTTGGTTTAGTCGAATGGCTGTTGGTTTTAAAAATACCCGCCCTGTCCCAGGCTGAGGTAATTTCAGCCTCGACTGCGGCCGCATCGTAATCTCTGATTTTCATCCTTGCCCCGTAAATTTTAGTCAGTGAACGCTGACAGGTTCCAAATCATTCTGTCTGATGGCCGCGAAGGCCAGTTCATAGTCAGATACTATGGCCATGGGGGTGCCATCGGCAGCATGGATGCCAAAGGCGGTTTCACCCTCGACCTGAATCGGTTTGACAAAGGCAATGATGTTAAGACCCAGGGTTTGGAACTCATTGGTAGGCATCTCGGTCTGTTCATTTAATCTGTTCAAAATATTCACCTATCGGTAATGGCAGGAGCGGATAACTGTCTTCAAAACCGTTAGAATCGACCAACAAAGCAACAGCCCGTCAATAGTACAATATGGGAATAGGGCAAGGTTAAGTCAAGCCCAAAAAATTTTCGCATACCACTAAATATGGTGTAGGCTGAAAAGCTGAATTTTCTAGAAATGTCCCCCCTCCCTTCAGGGAGCGGGGGAAAGAGGTTCTTTGTTTTTAGCAAGCACAGCGAAGCTGAAAACTTAGAACCTCTTGGGGGGTAGGACTTGAAGTTTTGTGATCGTGTTAAGACATACCCCCCAAGCAAGTCTAACGCTCGTAAGCACTCGCTAAGACTTGCTATCCCCCGCTTTCATAAATGAAAGGGGGGGACATTCATTATAAATCGCCCCACTGTTTGAGGGGAAGAGGGCAGTTTCAGTTCCGATTCAAATCATTTTTTCTTTCGCGCCAGGCTCGCCAGTCGCAGCCGCAGGGCATTGAGTTTGATAAAGCCCTCGGCATCCTTTTGATTATAGACCTGATCGGCTTCAAATGTCACAAAATCTTGGTTATAGAGGGAATAGGGTGACTTGCGACCGACAATCCGCACCGACCCCTTAAACAGCTTGACCCGCACCGTGCCGCTGACGAATTCTTGCGACTCATCGATCAAACCCTGCAACAATTGCCTTTCGGGAGAGAACCAAAATCCATTGTAAATCAGCTCGGCATAGCGCGGCATGATCTCGTCCTTAAGGTGCGCCGCCCCTCGGTCGAGAGTCAGGGATTCGATGCCGCGACGGGCAATCGACAGAATCGTGCCGCCGGGGGTTTCATAGATTCCTCGGCTCTTCATCCCGACAAAGCGATTTTCGACCAGGTCCAGCCGACCAATTCCATGGGCTCCGCCCAGGCTGTTTAAACGGGTCAGAAGGGCGGCGGGCGACAGGGCCTCGCCATTGATCGCAATCGGATCGCCCTTTAAGAATTCAATTTCGACGGCCTCGGGTTGGTCGGGGGCCATTGCCGGGTTCACCGAGCGGGTGAACATATCCTCGTCTGGCTCGACCCATGGGTCCTCCAAGGCCTTGCCTTCGTAAGATATATGCAGCAGATTGGCATCGGTGGAATAGGGTGGCTCGCCGCGCTTGTCGCGGGCAATCGGAATCTGGTGCTGCTCGGCATAGTCGAGCAGCTTGGTGCGCGAATTCAAATCCCACAGCCGCCACGGGGCAATGACCTGAATATCGGGCTGGAGAGCATAGTAACCAAGTTCAAACCGCACCTGATCATTGCCCTTCCCAGTCGCGCCATGGGCGACGGCATCGGCCCCGACCTGCCGCGCAATCTCGATCTGGCGTTTGGCGATGAGCGGACGGGCGATGGAGGTGCCGAGCAGATAGGTTCCCTCATAAAGGGCATTGGCGCGAAACATGGGGAAGACAAAGTCGCGGACAAATTCCTCGCGCAGGTCTTCGATAAAAATTTGCTTAACGCCGAACAGCTCGGCCTTGCGGCGGGCGGGTTCCAGCTCCTCCCCCTGGCCAAGGTCGGCAGTAAAGGTGATGACTTCGCAGCCATAGGTCTGTTGCAACCAGCGCAATATTACCGAAGTATCCAAACCGCCACTGAAGGCCAGAACGATTTTTTTGGGACGATAGGATTGGATGGTTGACATGATGAACCCTTTATACTGGTTGAATAGGATAATGGTTCATAGCCCAAACTTTTGCTATCGTCTAGTATTTGATGTGGGCATAATGAATGACTCCTTTTGTTCGTTTATGAAAACAGTGTGCCGAATTAGAAATGTCCCCCCTCCCTTCAGGGAGCGGGGGAAAGAGGTTCTTGGTTTTTAGCAAACGAAGTGCAGCTGAAAACTTAGAACCTCTTGGGGGGTAGGCTGGCACGGCCTGAGCGATTCTTTATTCTTTGGTTTTTAACTCAGCACTAAAAACCAAAGAAAACAAAATGGCACCGCGATGTTTGCTCGACCTACCCCCCCTGTCTCTCGCCGCAATCTGCGGCAAGAGCCTTCCCCCCGCTCCCTAAAGGGAGGGGGGGCAGTTCAGTTTAAACTTTCAGATTTTCATAATGCTAACGCCGGAAAACAACACCAAAAACCAATTTTCCAAAAAAATTCCCAATCCTTAACAAAAAATCATTTTCGTTAACCTTTTGTTAAAACTCCCTGGTTAAGAATTAATGACCAGCGGATTGCGGGGGAAACTCAAGAGGCTTAGAATAGGTCTATTAACCAATCAGGCTGGTTGCGCGGGCTTGAATATTGATTATAGTTAATCAAGTGCAATCTCTTCAAGCCCTGCATAAATATTAACCAAGATGGAGAATTACGATGCGAGTTCTAATTGTCGAAGATGATACCGCAACCGCCAAGAGCTTGAATTTGATGCTGACCTCGGCGGGCTATACCGTCGATACCACCGACATGGGGGAGGATGGGATCGAGATTGGCAAGCTCTATGACTATGACATTATTCTGCTCGATCTAATGTTGCCCGATATTGATGGCTACGAGGTGCTGCGGCGATTCCGCGCGGCCAAGGTCCAGACCCCGATCTTGATTCTCTCGGGCCTTACTGAATCCGACAGCAAGGTCAAGGGATTCGGCGGCGGGGCCGATGATTACCTGACCAAGCCCTTTGACAAGCGCGAGTTGATCGCGCGGATTCAGGCGATTATTCGCCGCTCCAAGGGCCATGCCGAATCGACCATTCGCACCGGCAAGATTGTTGTCAACCTCGATGCCCGCACGGTCGATGCTGGCGGCAAACCGATTCATTTGACCGGTAAGGAATATGCGATATTGGAACTTCTCTCGCTGCGCAAGGGCTCGACCCTGACCAAGGAGATGTTTCTCAATCACCTCTATGGTGGGATGGATGAGCCCGAGCTCAAGATTATCGATGTTTTTGTCTGCAAGCTGCGCAAAAAACTAACCGAGGCGACCAACGGTGAATCCTATATCGAAACGGTCTGGGGCCGCGGCTATGTTCTGCACGATCCGGTGACCGAGGTCGCGGAGGCGGTCTAGGGGCCTATGGGTTGAAGCTGGGGCGCGATTTGGCTTGGTTTGGCAGGGATTTTTGCCTGATAATCCTGCTTGCTAAGGGGATAGACTTGTGGTGATATTGACTCTGCAATTCTACAGAGAGTCTTAGCCTCCCCTTTTGCCCCTTTTGCCTACCGAGCAGACCCATGCAGGACAGCCCGAGCGACCCAATCGGACAGAATAAACAGCTGGTGGCGAAGTTTTATCGCGCCATATCGCTGCATAATATTGTCCTGCTCGATGGAATTCTTGATCCCGACTGGCAGGTCTATCCGGTCACGGGGGAGGGTGGTCGCGCCGCCTGGGAACCGGGACTATTGTCGCTTTTTGAGGCCTTTAGCGATATTCAGGTCGCGGTGCAGGAACTGATCGCCGAGAATGATTTTGTCGCCGCGCGAATTCAGTTTAGCGGCACTCAGAACGGGCGCTTCTTGTCCCTGCCGCCAACCGGCCGCCAGATTCAATTTGCCGGCCACGATATTCACCGCATTCGCTACGGCAAGATCGTCGAATCCTGGCATATCGAGGATTGGCTGACTGTATTCCGCGACCTCGGGGCCAGGCCACAGTTTTAATCGAACCATCCCTATGACAGTTGCATTTTTTTGGGGCAGGGTATATCACTGCCAAAATCATGTAAAGCAATTGGGGCAGGGCGGTTTTCGATGAGACAGTGGCGAATTAAAGGGATGTTTTGCGGGCTGGTGTTCGGACTATGCCTCAGCAGTCTGCCGATCAGGGCGCAGGAGTTGACACCCACAGCGGTACAGGACCCGACCTTGATTCCGACCGCCAACAGTCTCGCCCTCCTCAATCTCTATAGCCCCTTTGATCCCCATCGCCTCGCGGCACTGGCCGAGGTGATAAAAAAGAAACTGATGATCGAGGTCAATCTGGTGCAGATTGACAAGGAGAATATGGCCGCGCGCCTGCAAAAAAACCCGCTTCAGCCCAGCCCAGATCTGTTGCTGATGGCCGATTCTGGGCGGCTCGAGCGACTGGCTCGCGCTGACCTGATTCGCAGCTTCACCCCAAGCAAAAAAGACGATCAGTTCCTTACCCCCGAAGCCCATCTGGAATTAAAGAGCGCAATCCAGGCGATACCGCCGCAATGGCAAATGGACAAGGGGCAATGGGTGACGGTAGGTAAATTCGCTCGGCTGGTGGTGGTGCGCGAAGGCTACCCGCGGTCAAATCGGGTCATTGGATATTTGGATCTGTCGCGGCCAGAATTTGCCGAAAAAATCTGTCAGAACAATCAGTTATACTCGATCACTTACCAGAGTCTGCTGGCCCAAATCCTGATGCGAATCGAACGGGAGGCGACGGCCAAATGGCTGACCGAGGTCAAGCGCAATTTCGCCCCCCTGTCGCTGACCGAGCAGGCAAGCATCGATGCATCCTTGCCGGAGGAGGAGAGAATTCTCCGCCAACTGTCACAGAATCTGTGCGACATTGCATTGGTCTCGAGTCGCAGTTTGGGAATCCTGGCCGATCGTACGGGCCCCGAGGATCAGAAATATTTTAAGCGATTCAAGGTCATCTGGCCGCAGTTACCCCCCATGGCGGTCGCGGATAAGGTCTCAAATCCAATGACTGCGGGGGTTGCCATGGAGGCCATCGGCCTGGTCCTGCCCATCAATTCGAGCCATACCAAGGAGGCAGCCGAGATCGCCCTGTTTTTACTCAGCGACGAGGGGCAAAAACTATTGGCCGAGATTTTGCACAGCTATCCGGTTAAACCTGGCGTCGAGATTCCCAAATCCCTCGTTTGGCTGGGCGGCTTTACCCAGGACACAACCCCACTTGATAGGTTGCTGCCGCGCTACGACGAGGCCGCGGCCATTGCCGAAACCAGCGGGGACTAGCCGTTAAAACGAATTCTTCTCGGTAATTTTTTTGAGCAGAAAATCGCGCAGAACGCCGATGCGGCGGGAGTTCCGTAGTTCCTCGGGATAGACAAAATAGGCTGGCACCTCGGGGGGGTTGAAAGACTCGAGGATTCGCACCAGATTTTCGTCGTCGCGGGCGAGGTAGTCGGGCAGGACTCCGATCCCGACTCCGGCGGCGACGGCGCGGTTGATGGCCATAAAATTATTGGCGCGGAGAATCACTTGGCTGCTAAAGTCATTGCCCCCCGCCGTGGTGATCCAATCGACTCCCTCAAAAGGGGCGCGGCCAGCCTCCTCCCCATAGGTAATCAGCCGATGCTGGCCGAGATCAGCCAGCCTGGTCGGAGAGCCATGCCGCTGAATATAGGATTTAGATGCATAGAGATGGAAGTGGAATGTCACCAGATGCCGCTGGATAAGGTCAGACTGGCGAGGGGGAGTCAGGCGCACCGCGACATCGGCCTCCCTCATCCCGAGATCAACCTCGGAATCGTCAAATCGCAGCACCAGACTGATCTCGGGATACTGTTCCAGGAACTCGCCGATTCGCACCGCCAGCCAGGCCGCACCAAAGGAGACAGTCGTAGAGACTCGCAAGGGACCCTTGGGCCGATCCATAGACTCCGACAGGATCGATTCGGTCTTGTTGATTTTGCTCGCCATGTCGCGCACCGTGGCGAGCAGAGTATCCCCCTGTTCGGTCAGCAAGAGTCCCCGCGCGTGGCGATGGAACAACTTAACCCCCAGCGACTCCTCGAGGCTGCTGACCTGCCGACTGACCGCAGACTGGCTGAGGTCGAGAATTTCCCCGGCATGGGTAAAGCTACCAGCATCGGCAACGGTCAAAAATATCCTCAGGCGATCCCAATCCATCCCTTTAACCTTTATTCCGGCCGATCAAACGGCTTTGCTTATAATCTGATATAGAATAGAACCAATGGTCTTAATTTTCAATCTTGGATCTTAGTCGGGCGATTTGGTGGGTAGATGGCCTTGGCCCGCTGTTCAAAACCATTGACCATCCGCCTGACCACCTCGTCAAAAATTCGGTCGACAAAAATATGGAACATGCGGTTTTTAAATTCGAACTCGACGGTAAATTCGACGATACAGCCCCCGTCATCGGCGCGGCTAAAGTGCCAGGCATTATGCATTTTTGCCAATGGCCCCTTGTCGTAATGGACCGTGATTTGGGTGGGGCGGTTTAGGGCGACTCGGCTGGTGAAGGTCTCGCGGATAAAGCCACTGCCGACCACCAGATCGGCGTGAATCTGTTCGCTGTTTTGCGAGTGAATTCGCGCGGCTAGACACCAGGGCAAAAACTCGGGATAGCTCTTGACATCGGCGACCAGGTCGAAAATCTGCTCGGGCGTAAAGTTAAGATGGCGTTTTTCGTGATGCCGCAGCATGGGTCAGGCCGCTGGTTGTTTTGGATATTTTGAATCTATGCTATGGGTGATGCAATCGCAAGGGAATAAACCAAAGACAGGATTGCAAACATGAGTAGGGCCATCAAGACGGGCGGAACCTTGGCGGTGATTGTCGCGGCTGGTCGCGGTCGTCGCCTCAACTCACCCGTGCCAAAACAATATCTGCGACTGAGCGGTCGGTCGGTCATCAGCTATTCGCTCGAGTTGTTTTTGCAATCCCCCAAAATCGACGGAGTTCTGGTGGTGATTGCCGATGGGGATCAATCGCACTATCAGCAATCCCTGGGCGACGGCGCCGATACCATCAATCACCCGCGCCTGTTACCGCCGGTATTGGGCGGGGCCGAGCGACAGGATTCGGTGCGGCTTGGCCTCGCCAGTTTGCAGGAATTTAGCCCGCGCTGGGTGGTGATTCACGATGCCGCGCGGCCGCTGCTGACGGCGGAATCGCTGGATCAAATTCTGATGGCGGTGGATGACGATACTCCGTCTGCCATTGCCGCCCTGGCCATGACCGATTCGGTCAAGCTGGTCAGTCCCGACCCGCGCCGCAGCGATATTCTGAGCCAAGGCAATCTCGATCGCAAGCGCCTCTGGCGGGCCTTGACACCGCAGGTTTTTGACTATGATAAACTCTGGCAGCTGCATCAAAAGGCCGGGAGTCATCACCATTCCGACGATGCCGCCCTGTTTGAAGCCGCGGGCCTGGCGGTGCGGTTGGTGCCGTCTGATGCCCGTAATTTTAAAATCACAACAGCCGAGGATTTGACCATGGCCGAGGCATTATTATCAAGCCCGCAAAAAGAAACCCGAGTCGCCAGCGGTTTTGATGTCCATGAATTTACCGCGGGAGATCAGGTGATCCTCGGCGGGGTTGCAATTCCCCACTCGCACAGGCTGGCGGGTCATTCGGATGCCGATGTTGGGCTTCATGCCTTGACCGATGCCTTGCTTGGAACCATCGCGGCGGGGGATATTGGCAGTCATTTTCCGCCCAGCGATCCCAAGTGGAAGGGAGCCGATTCGGCGCAGTTCCTCGCCCATGCCGCCAGCCTGCTGCGGGCCAAGGGGGGAGAGATTGTCCTGGTCGATCTGACTCTGATTTGCGAAGCACCAAAGATTGGCCCGCACCGAGTCGCCATGACAGAGCGAATCGCCGAGATTCTGGGGATCGCGCCAGACCGGGTCTCGGTCAAGGCGACCACCACCGAAGGCCTCGGCTTTACCGGCCGCCGCGAGGGCATTGCCGCCATGGCTACCGCGACGGTAAGGGTGTAAGTGCGTAGTTTTTTTGTCACCTCCGCAGCCCGCAGCCCCCCTTGTCATCGCCCTAATATTCCAAAATAAAACTCGCCATCATGGCAATAGCAAAACCGATGAAGGCGAGGAAGGAACAGAAGCGCAAAATATGAAAATCATAGGCCCTCTGGTTGCGCAGCTCCAGCATGTTCAACTTCATTTGTTTGATGTTTTTTAAACTCTCGGTGGTGGCGATTTCGAAGTTCAAAACCATCAGGGCCTTGAGGGAGGAGAAGAGAATAAATAAAAACGAAACCGCCAGAATCGCCTTGACCGTCGGCTGTTTGGTCGTGGCATAGATAATGGTCTGGGAGGCGATGATGAGAGAGTTAAAGGCCAGCATCGACTGGGCCTTAATATCAATGGTGGCGACATTGCGAATCAGGATCTCCATCAACTGCTCGTCGGCGGGAGTGCGCGTCTTCAGGGCCTCGACCATGGCTTCTAAATGTTCTAACTTTTCGGCCTGGTTGATATGGATTCGGCGCGGCAGTTTAAAGGGCATTCGGTTTTTTCTTGTGGTCATGTTTGATTCCTTTTGCGGGTGAAGCAGCGGCAGTCGTCTTGACAAATCGCAACACTATTGTTAAACTTGTTTGTAAAATTTAAATCAATCCTAAATGAAAGCCCATCATGTCACCAGTCGATATTGCGACCATCGCCAAGAATCGTAAAACCTGTAAAGCCTTTGACCCCAAGCGAGTTATTTCTGCCGCTGATATGGAGCGGCTTAAATCGGTTATGATTGACTCGGCCTCTTCGGTCAATTCCCAGCCGTGGCATTTTATCATCGCCAGCACGCCTGAGGGTCGCTCTCAGGTCGCAAAATCGACCCAAGGGGCCTCGGCCTATAATGAAGCCAAGGTCTTGAACTGTTCCCATGTCGTGGTTTTTTGCCGCCGAATCGACTTGAGTAACCAACACGCCGAAACTATTTTGCAACAGGAGATCAAGGACGGCCGCTTAAAGGACCCCGAGGCCATCGCCACCAGCCGCAAAACCCGCGAATATTACTTTGGCGTTCACCGCGATGATGCCCGCGATGCCAATGGGTGGATGGAGAAGCAACTCTATCTCAGTTACGGTATGGTGATGTTGGCGGCGGCGGCGATGGGGATCGACAGCTGTCCAATGGAGGGTTTCGACCGCGCGGTTCTCGATGATGTCCTGGGGCTTGAAGCCAAGGGGCTGGCTTCGGTGGTTTTGCTGGCCCTCGGCTATGGCAGTTCGGATGATTTTAACGCCAAACTCCCCAAGTCGCGCCTGCCCGCCGAGATGATGATTAGCAGCCTTTAATTGGTAATTGGCACTATTCTTGCTTATATAGGTCAAGAACTTCAATCTCGTCCTTATCTGCAAGGGTTTTTGTCATGTCACTCAATGATATTCCGTTATTCTACACCATGAATCAGCGGCTCAATTACCTTGGTGAGCGGCAGCGGGTTTTGGCGCAGAATATTGCCAATGCCAATACCCCCAACTATCAAGCTCGCGACATGCGTAATGGCGACTTTGCCAAGGCCCTGGGGCGAGAGACCCATTCGAGCCCGGTGCAGGTGGCGGTGACCAATGTCAACCACCTGCAACCGCTGCACCATCCATCGACCTATGCTATCGACAAGCAAAAGAACCCCTATGAGACCAAGCCCGATGGCAATGGCGTGATTTTGGAAGAGCAGATGATGAAACTGGCCCAGAATCAAGGCGAATACAGCACGACCAGCACCCTCTATGGCAAATATCTAAGGATGATGAAGATGGCCCTGGGCGGCGCGGCATAGGTTTTTTTGACAGCGGATTGGAATCATCATGGAATTAAAGTCAGCGATGCAAATAGCGGCCTCGGGCATGAAGGCGCAGGGAACTCGGCTTCGGGTCATATCGGAGAATCTCGCCAATGCCGATTCGACGGCGCAGGTTCCGGGGGGTGAGCCCTATCGTCGCAAGATGGTTACCTTTCAAAATGTCCTTGACCGCCAGACTGGGCAGGATCGGGTCAAGGTCTCGAAGATCATTCCTGATGCGGCGGATTTTCAGCTCCATTATGATCCGCATCATCCGGCGGCCAACAGTGACGGCTATGTCATGTTGCCCAATGTCAATCCACTCATCGAGGCGACCGACATGCGCGAAGCCAGCCGCAGCTATGAGGCCAATCTGAATGTTATCGAGACATCCAAGGCCATGATTCAAAAGACCATTGATATTTTGCGATCATAACCTTGATTCGCCCTTGTAAATCATGAATTTGCGGGCTATTATTAATTTTACCTATCATTCGGGAGAAGATCATGGTCACTGTCAATCCAGCCAATGCGATCAAGGCCTATTCTGGCACCGCCCGCGCCGCTGTTCCCAATCCAACCGGACTAGGGGGCAATTCCAATTCGGTGGCTCCGCAGGATTTTTCGTCTCTGGTCGAGAATGGACTAAAGGGTGCGATTGAGGGCGGCAAGGCGGCCGAGGCTCAGAGCTTCAAGGCTGTAGCTGGTCAAGCCGAGATCACCGATGTGGTCTCAGCAGTGGCCAATGCCGAACTAACCTTGCAGACAGTGGTTGCGGTGCGTGATAAGGTGGTCAGTGCCTATCAAGAAATCATGCGGATGCCGATCTAGTCAACCATGAATGAAACAGAGGTTATTGATATTGGGAGGGAAGCGATTCTCGTCCTGCTCCAAGTGTCATTACCGATGCTGGCTATTTCTTTGCTTGTGGGGATTGTGATCTCTCTGTTTCAGGCCATGACTCAGATTCAGGAACAGACACTGACCTTTGCGCCAAAGTTAGTGATCATGCTCATCGCCCTGTTGGTGCTTTTACCCTTTATGATTTCCTCCCTGAAGAATTTTACCGAACGAATGTATGGCATCATTGCGACGATGAATTAGCTGGGATGGTGTTGAAACGGATTCTATATACAGTTCACTCTAGATTTTAAATTTATGTTTAGGTTTTACTCCGTTCACTTGAGAATTCAAAAACTCAGGTGCGTAATTTAGATTAAAATTTGTGGGGGGCGGATGCCCCCCGTCGCACTTCGTGCGACTCCCCCCGC
>JASGCE010000010.1:1898-30373 GCA_030054295.1 Minisyncoccota bacterium | reverse complement strand
CAGTTTGCCGAGCTAAAGCTCGGACTGTTCTAAGCTCAGAATGACAAGTTTGAAGTTATTCAGTCTTTCCTAAAGATTTTCGCAAGCAGGCGAAAATCAAGCAAGCCTTTCTCCCCCTGCTAGGGGGAGACAACACGAACCACGATTTTTTTGTTAAGCCGAACCGCTACCACAGTGGATTCAGACCTTCCGCGAATCAACCCAAAAACCACCGTGCCTCGGGTCGCTTGATTTTTGCGGCAAATTGCGCAATTTTAAGCAGCAGTTTAAGGAACCAATTCTTGTCTCAATTACCCAAGCCAAAACCCGGTGACTGGAGGTTAGATAACTTCCCAAGTCAGCCGCTTCTTCCGGCAGGTCTATCGGATCTCTTGCCGCCGGAATCGACTCGCCGTGCCGCGACGGTCGAGCGGATCTTGGCGGGTTTTGCCAACTATGGTTTTGAGCGCGTCGATCCCCCCCTGGTCGAGTTTGAAGAAACTCTCTTGCCGACCGGACAGGAAAGGCTGAATGAACAGAGTTTCCGTCTGCTCGATCCGGTCTCGCGGCGGCAATTGGCGGTTCGTGCTGATTTGACCACGCAGGTTGCGCGGATTGCGACCAGTCGGCTGCGGTCGCAGCCAAGGCCATTGCGCCTTGCCTATGCCGGCGATGTGCTGCGGGTCACGGCTTCCCAATTGCGACCGGCAAGACAGATATTTGAAATTGGCGCCGAGCTTTTGGGCTCCGATCAATTGGCAGCGGATATAGAGATTATGCGGTTGGCGGTGGAGTCCTTGTCTTTGCTTGAACTTGGCGTGCCATTGTCTCTCGACCTCTGTTTCTCGCAACTGGTGCCGGAACTGCTGGGACAGCTTGCCCCCAATGCTGCGCGACTGAAGATTGCCGAGGATCGCGACTATAAAAACTATTTTATGACCAAGCCGCCATCGGTGCAGAAATATCTGCCATTGATCCAGGCGATTGATGGGGCTACGGGTGATGCCCAGGCAGCCGTCGGCAAGCTTGAAGCCATCAGCCGCGAACTGGCGGGAATGGGTTCGGCTGCGGCTGCGGCGATGATCGAACAGATTATCGCCCAGATCAATCAGATCAGAGCAATTCTCTCGGCCGAGTTTAGCGACCTAAGCTTGACGGTTGATTTGATCGAGAATCGCGGATTTGATTATGATGGCAGTCTTGGATTTTCGGTCTATGGTCGCGGCATAGTGGGCGAATTGGCCCGCGGCGGCAGATATGTCGCGGTCGGAATTGGCTATAGCGAGCCAGCCACCGGCATGACGATATTTTTCGACAGCCTGTTGAATCATTTGCCGCAATTGCCCTTGCCACGGCGAATCCTCATCCCCCATGACCTGGCCAAGGCTACTGTCGATTCCCTGCATCAACAGGGGTTTGTGACCATTGCCCATTTAAGCCAATCCAAAATAGATGCCGAAGTGGCTCGGCACCAGAACTGTGGCCACTATTGGTCGCCCGAAACCGCGGCGATTATCGCCATCAACCCCGACCCCAATCAGCCCGATCAGCAAAGGAAAAACCCATGACCAATGTAGCAGTAATCGGCGGACAGTGGGGCGACGAGGGCAAGGGCAAGATTGTCGATTGGCTCTCCAGCCGTTCGGATATTGTCGTGCGGTTTCAGGGCGGTCACAATGCCGGTCATACACTGGTGATCGACGGCGTGACCTATAAACTCAGCCTTCTGCCTTCGGGGGTGGTGCGCGGTGGCAAGATTTCGGTCATTGGCAATGGCGTGGTCATCGATCCCTGGGCCCTCTTTGCCGAGATCGATGCCATTGCCGCCCAGGGGGTGACCATTACCCCCGATTGCTTGCGAATTGCCGAAAATGCGGTTTTGATTCTGCCGATTCATGGGATCGTTGATCGCGCCCGTGAAGCCAATAACGGAACGGTCACGATTGGCACGACTGGGCGGGGCATTGGCCCAGCCTATGAGGATAAGATTGCTCGGCGGGCGATTCGCGCCTGTGATCTTGCCGACCCGGATGAGGTGGCGGCAAAGGTCGAGGCCCTGCTGCTGCACCATAATGCCCTGCTGCGGGGGCTGAACCAACCCGAGGTTTCGGCCCAGGATATTGTGCCAAAACTGCTGGCCATAGCCCCGCGGCTTCTGCCCTATCTCGAGCCGGTCTGGTTGCGACTCAATGCCGCCCATCATCAGGGGCAGAGGATTCTGTTTGAAGGGGCGCAGGGGGCGATGCTGGATGTGGATCACGGAACCTATCCCTTTGTTACCTCGTCAAATACCGGTGCTGGTCAAGCGGCGACCGGTTCGGGGCTGGGGCCGGGGGCGATTAACTATGTCTTGGGAATCGTCAAGGCCTATACGACGCGGGTTGGCATGGGACCCTTTCCGACCGAATTGCAAGACGAGGTTGGCGAGAGAATCGGTAAAATCGGCCATGAATTTGGCACGGTCACCGGTCGCAAAAGGCGTTGTGGGTGGTTCGATGCGGTGATGGTCAGGCAGGCGGTAAAGACCAGTGGAATCAGTGGCATAGCCCTGACCAAATTGGATGTTTTGGATGGATTTACCGAACTGAAAATCTGTACCGGCTATCGCCTTGACGGTCAGGTGCTGGATTATCTGCCGGCGCGGTCGAAGCTGCAGGCGCGGGTCGAGCCGATCTATGAAACCCTGCCGGGCTGGAGCGACACCACCGCCGGGGCGCGCAGCTGGAGTCAGCTGCCAGCAGCGGCGATAAAATATGTTCGCAGGCTGGAGGAACTTATCGACTGTCCGGTGGCCCTGCTTTCGACCAGCCCGAAACGCGAAGATGTGATTCTGGTTCATGATCCCTTTGCGCCATAGGATTTTGAAGCTTTAAATTCTGTCGATTATTTGGATTCATGCTAAACTGGCATTGGTTTTGCAAAACAGTAAAGAGACGCGGCAAGGCCAGTAGCGCAAAAACGACAGCTGAGTTCAGACCATGGCAGATGAATCACGGGCAAACCAGAAGAACGGGGTCGATTTTGCCTCGGACATCTCGACTTCTCGCTACGAGGGGTCAGAGGTTGCTTTGGGCCGTTCGGGTCGAGTCTTGATCTCCCCGGATCGCCCCCTGCCTGAATATGATTCCCCCCATGCATCGGCCTATCACGCTGTTTCGCGAGTCGATTCATCGCGGGCGGTCATTGCCTTGATTTGCGAACCCAATCTACCGCCGCGGTTTGATGCGATGAGTCGCCTGCGGGGTTTTCACCTTCCCGGTCTGCTCAAGGTGCAGGACTGGGGGCTGGTCACCTGGAATAAGGATGGTGACCGCAGATTCGTCGTGGTCATCGATCGCCCGGGCGGGCAAAGGGTCTTTACCGATCTAAACCGCGACTCGAAACCCCTGTCGGAAGATATAATCATCAATGGATTTATGCAGCCGGCCATGCAGGTTTTGCGTGAAATGCAGCAAAGGAATGTCAGCCACCGCAGCATTCGTCCGACCAATCTTTTTTACAGCGACTCATCGAGCAAGTCGATGGTGCTCGGCGAGTCGGTGACGACCCCGCCAGCCTATGACCAGCCAGCCCTGTTTGAACCCAACGAAAGTGCCATGTGCATACCGATTGGTCGCGGCATTGGCTCGATCAGCAGTGATCTCTATTCCCTTGGCGTTACCGCCCTCTATCTGATGCTTGGTCATAATCCGGCGATGGGCAAGACGGAGGGAGAGATTATTGCCCGCAAGGTCGAGTCGGGCAGCTATAGTACCTTAGTTGGCATGGCGCGCTTACCACTCGGGATGATGGAGGCCTTGCGGGGACTCTTGAACGATGATCCACGGGATCGCTGGACGGTCAATGAACTGGACATGTGGTTGGCGGGTCGGCGGCTTAGTCCCAAACAGCCGCGAATGCCGCCCCATTCTTCGCGCCCCTTTGAATTTATGGGTAAGGAATTCCATTCAGTGCGCGCCCTTGCCGCCAGCTTTGCCGAGAATTACGAACAGGCAGTCAGTGTTGTTCGTTCCAAGAATTTAGATGCCTGGATTCGCCGCGGGGTTGGCGACGAAAAATGCGCCAATGCCCTTCAGGCGGCGGTTACCTCGACGGCCAGTTATATTTCGGGTCGTGGCGGTGAAGATCGGTTGGTGGCGCGGGCCTGTATTGCCCTCGACCCCTCGGCACCCATTCGCTACCGCGGCGTAGGGATTGCGGTTACCGGCCTTGGTTCGGCCCTGTCGGCCAGTATGAACAATCCCGACATGCGGCAAGTCATCGCCGATATTGTCAGTGCCAGGCTGCCCAATCAATGGGTGTCGGCGCAGGAATCGCCCAATGGCGAAGACCTGCGGATCAGCCAATCGATTGAGGTGATTCCGCCCTTGACCGACGCGACCAAACTGGGGGGAGGGATCGAGCGGATTCTTTATGAATTGAACCCAACCGAGGTCTGTCATTCTGCACTTTTGACGGGCAATTTTGTCACTGAAATTGGCAGTTTGATTCCGGTACTCGACGAGATTGCTCGCCGCACCGATCGCCCGGAATTGGTTTTGGACCGTCATTTGCTGGCATTTTTGGCAGCGCGATTACGGCGCATGAATGAAGAGATTTTCCAAGCCGTGGGGAGTAACAATCCCGAGGCCCGCAGCCTTGCCGTACTCCGTTTATTATCCGGGGTACAGGAACAGGCGGTAAGTCCGCCCGCGCCGAATCTGGCGCAATGGGTGCTGTCGCTGCTGGGAACCGTAACCTCGAGTTTCCATAACGAAAAGAGACGGGTGCGGGTGCAAGAAAAATTGGGTCGCGCTGCCAAGACCGGGAAGCTCATCGAAATATTGCGGGTGATCGATGATAATGCCGAACGCAATGCGGATAACCGTGAATTTACGCGGGCGGTTAATGAATATCGTAAACTCCATCGTGACTCGGAAGGCTTTGATCAATTTATGGTTATTCGCAATGAAGATGCGCGAATTCTGGGCGAGCAGATTGCTGCGGCGGTGGGCGGGACTACAGTCAGTATCACCATGGCGATTCTTTTGTTAATTTGGTTTACCTAAAGGGAATGGGATTGGCATGACAAACTGGTCACCGCGAGCTGCAACACGGCAAAGGGCGCGCCGTCGTTCCTATCGCATTCCAAAACTGGCTTGGGTCTTGATGATCCCCTTTGGCATTTTTGCCATGCCGAGTTTGATTCTCTTGTCGATTGCGATGCTGCCGACATTTGGGGCCTTGGTATCGGATCGTCGCACGGAAAAATATGCGGCTACCTGTGTGGGGGGTTTTAATTTATCGGCGACCCTGCCCTATCTTTTTATCCTGTGGAGTCAGGGTGGGGGGATGACGCCCTTGATGCCGGTGCTTAGCGATGTCTGGATGTATTTGGTGATCTATCTGGTCTCGGCGGTTGGCTGGGGAGTCTATTGGGCCATTCCGCAAATTATGACCCGAGTATCCAACTGGCATAGTATGGGTGAATTTCAGGACCTGCAAAAACGCAAACAGGAATTGCTCGATGAATGGGGCGTCGATCTGGCGCAAGAGGTCGAGAAGATCAATAGCGAAACCAAGAAGTAATCGGTTCTAGTCTTTAGCAAGGTCTTGTTCAAAAGCCTCCTGCAACCAGCCCCAGGCTTCAAATTCAACAGCACCCGCAGTCTTATCCACAATAGTCGCCAGCTGTTCAAATTCTCGAATCAGGTCGCGAGCCGGGGTACGGTTAAATCGACTGACCAGAATTGCCGCCTCGATAACCGCCGACTGAGCGCGGCAAAATCCATTAAAGGGTTTAATCTGCTGCGATTCGATGATGCTGCAAATAAATCTTGGTCGCTCGGGATTTTGCCCAAAGGCCTTAACCGACACCAGCCGATAGCCCAACACCTCCGCCAAACGGGCCTCGCCATTATGGGCGGCCAGAGCCACCGTTGGCCAGTCACGACGGCCCGTAAGACAACCAGCAAAGACGCGAACATCGTCGCAAATATTGATAACCCCAGTGCCACGGCGCGCCAGATTATCAAGGCTGCGCGATGGGGCAAAGGGGGCCAGGCTGGCCCCGGCAGGCATGGCCTCGGTTGCTGCCGCGGGCTCGGTGAGGGTCAAACCCATGGGGGCCAGGTGAATCGAGCCGTCAGCATTGACCGTGGTTAAGATAATTTCTTGAATCATGCGGCGACCTTGCCAGAAATAATTCAAAAATGCGAGACTCTGATTGACTCCGAAGCCTAAATTCGCTTAATTCTGTGCAGGCTCTCCATTTAACCGCGCTGCCTGCGCCATCAGAAGGGTTCCTTTGGGAACAAATGTCATGAAAGTTGTTAACTCGCTAAAGACCATGAAGACTCGCCACAAGAATTGCCGCGTCGTCCGCCGCAAGGGTCGGGTCTATGTGATCAACAAGACCAACCCACGGTTCAAGGCCCGCCAGGGTTAAGGTTCCAACGGCTTTAATCGTTAGGATAGGATTGCCTTTCGCGGTGACTAATCACTGCTGTCCTTGACATTGCCCAGAGTCAAAATAAACCGCGTTCCCCGGGGTTCAAGGTTTATATAGTCGATGGTTCCCTCGAGCGACTGAAGCAGCAGGGAAACCACGATGCTCAGCCCCAACCCGCTGCCGCCCTTTTGCCGACTGGTGGTGAAGAAGGGTTCAAAGATCTTCTTGCCAATTTCAGGGGGGATTCCGCGGCCATTGTCGCTGAATTCGATAACCGCTTTTTGGTTCTGCGCGAAGGCCTTGACGGTGATGATTCCGGATTCCCCCTCCTTGAAACCATGGTTGATGGCATTCATCGACAGGTTGCTCAGCACCTGCCACAGGCTATCGGGCCTGGTTGCGATCAACAGCTCCTCCGGCAGTTCGAGTTCGAGTCGGTGACCGGCGCGGCGAATCTCGAGCTTCAAACTATTCATGATTTCGCTAATCACCAGCGACAGATTGACCTGTCGCGCCGGAGCCAGTTGCGGCGCGGTCGAGATCTGTTTGAGATTCTGGATAAGGCTGGTCGCCCTTTGAATCGTGGGTTTAATATGCTGGCTGGCCTCGCGGCAGATTTTAAGATTCTTCTCGACCAAGGAGAGTTGAATGGCCATTTCAGGGTCATGGGGCGGCTGTTTTTTTGAATCCAATATGTCGGTAATTTTCTGGATCTGCTTCTCCACCACCGAGGTCGCGGTCAGGGCAACCCCGAGCGGTGTATTGACCTCGTGGGCGACCCCCGCGACAATTCGCCCAAGGGTCATGATCTGTTCGTCATGCTGTTCCATCGACGATGCGGCTGGGGGCGGGCTTGGGGGGATGGAATTATCGCGCAGTTTCTTGTCCCTATCCATTTGAATTTTTTGCTTAAGAGCCTGAATTTTGGCCTCCATTTCGCGGATCTGCAAAGAATAGAAATGGTTCGCCGATTGATGGTGGAGAATCATCTGTTTAAATTCACCCAGACTCGGGATACGCCGCAGAAGGACGCATTGTTGAATGCACCGAAGACCGCCAATCAGGACCAGCAGGGCAATGATCGGGTGCCAGGAATCGAGCCAAAAACTATAGCTGCGACTCTCCGCCGGCCGATAGTCGAGACTCCAATTCTGATCAAAAAACCCAATCGCTTGGCTGAGTCCCGTTGTTCCCGCAACCGTGGTTGGATTGCCTTGGATGGGGGTGCGGTCATTCAGGCTATAGCTGCCTTCGGGAAAATCATTGGGGTGGAGGGCAATGATTTCGTGCAGCAGTTTCTGACGGCTCAATTCGGCAATGATCATATCGCACTGTGGGGTCAGTTTCTGCTCGGGCAATAACAGGTGGCCATAGGTGGGGGTGTAATAGAATGGCAAAAGAATCTCTGGGCTGGCGGTAAAACCATGGCTGCGGGAAGGTTGCTCGAGGGCGAATCGAAAGGATGGTCTTTGATCGAGTTTTACAGAAGTGATGGGCTGTTGGACTCGCGCTAGGGATTCTTTGATGGTGACGGTATCGGCTTCAAGATGGAGCCAAAACAGCGACTGAATATAGGGAAAATGACCAAGCAACTGCTCACCCATCGATTTAAACTGCTCGATGGATTGGGGACTATGCTGCCAACAACCGCCGGCGGGAATAATGGCATTGTTAAGCTGAATGGCTTGGTTTGCCAGATCATGGCTAAGGCCTTGTAAAGCAATCACGCGCGAATGGGTAAGGGCGGTTTCATTTTTTTGGCGGTCGTTCCACCCTTCGAGCAGAATCAGAATCAGGGCGAGCGGCAGGGCGATTAGGATCGAGGCATATTTGCCAAGCCTTTTGGCCATCTGTAACCAGCGGCGGATGGGCGGCAGAATTTTATCAAAGGATGTGGCTTTCATCCCTCAAGACTATCGGAACTATTTTAACAATGACTTGGCTGAAGGATTAGGGCTTTTCATGATTAAGCGGTGCGGAACATTAATTTTGATGTATATTTAGCTGTTGCCTCCCCCTAGCAGGGGGAGGATAGAAAACCTTAGCGAAGCCGTAGGCGAGCGTTAGGTTTTCTTGGTGGGGGTAGAGGTTTTCTACCCAATATTCTACCCCCACAAGGCTTGCTAAAGATTTTCGCTAAGAGGCGAAAATCAAGCAAGCCTATCTCCCCCTGCTAGGGGGAGACAACAGTAAGTAGCAACTTAAAAGTTCATAGTTTGAGCCAGTTATTTGTAAAAATGCTCTAGGGCTTTAAAAACTCAACCAGCTGTGAAAAGGCCTTGGCGCGGTGGCTTATGGCATGTTTTTCTGCCGGGTCAAACTCGCCAAAACTTCGCCGCTCGCCCGTCGGCACAAAAATCGGATCATAGCCAAAACCGAAATTCCCCCGTGGCGGAAAGCACAGATTCCCATCAATCGTGCCGACAAAACTATGGCATTGATCCGCGGTCAGGGCCAGACTGAGGGCGCAAACAAACCGCGCCGACATGTCTTTACTGCCGGTTAATTTTATCTGTTCCTCGATCTGCTTCATGGCAAAATTAAAATCCTTTTCGGGGCCAGCCCAACGGGCGGAATAGATTCCCGGGGCGCCGCGCAGGGCCGAAACCTCGAGCCCCGAATCGTCAGCCAATGCCGCCAAACCACTGGCCCGCGCCGCCGCCAGGGCCTTCAGTTCCGCATTGGCGACAAAGTTTTTGCCCGTCTCCTCTGGCTCGGGCAAACCGAGTTCAGCCGCTGATACGCAAATAATCTTAAAGGGCGACAGGAGCTCGCCAATCTCCCGCACCTTTCCAGAATTGTGGCTGGCAATCACAAGTTTTTTGGGCAGTTTCATCATTATCTCGGGGAAGTAAATTACCTAGGAAGGATTGGCACGAACTGGCAAGGCAAGACCAGCAATCCCGCAGGCCTTGAACTGTTCACCGATGATGGTTGCAACCCCGGCGCGCGCCAGGGCCAACAGGCTCATCATGGTTTCTTGTCCAATCGCCTGTTTCTCGGCGGTCAGCTGCACCTCAATCAGGTCACCCGATTGGGTAATGACAAAATTGGCATCGGCGTCACAGTCGGAATCCTCGAGATAATCCAAATCGAGCAAAGGCACCCCATGCCAAATCCCGCAAGATATAGCCGCCAAACTGGTCACCACCGGATGGGATTTAAGCACTCCAGACTCAACCAAACCCTGACCGGCCAGATAGAGGGCGACCCAGGCCCCGCTGATCGCCGCCGTTCTTGTGCCACCATCGGCCTGAATGACATCGCAGTCGATCTTGATTTGCCGCTCGCCCAAGTAACCCAGATCGGTTGCCATGCGCAGCGACCTTCCAATCAATCTTTGAATCTCGTGGGTGCGCCCCGATTGCTTGCCGCGGCTGGCTTCACGATCCATGCGGCTGTGGGTTGAACGGGGCAACATGCCATATTCGGCCGTGACCCATCCGCGGTTGGTGCCGCGTAAAAAGGGCGGAACCTTGTCCTCGATTGAAGCGGTACAGAGGACTCGGGTATCGCCAAAGCTGACAAGGCAGGAACCCTCGGCATGTTTGCTAAAGCCGGGTTCAAATTGAATCTGCCGCAGGGCGGAGGGATCGCGCCCTGACGGTCTGGCAAAGGGTGCCGAATTCATAGCCGGTTGGCGCTCAGGAACCAGCGTAAATCCGCCCCCGAATGACTCGGCATGATGGACAGGCTGACCAGTGCCAAAAGATTGACAAAGGGGAATATCATCAAAAGGCCAATGAATTTAGGCAGTCCAATGTCGCGCAATCTGGCCGTAATCAGCTTGCCATTAAGCCATCCGGACATAGGGGCAAGAATCATAAAGGCGATATAGAGGGATTTAAGCTGGAACTCCATATTGGCAAAGCTGAGTAAAAGCCAAAAACTACCGACAACCAAAAGGATGATAATTCCTGAAGCACTCAGAAGTAACATATACCAGCCGATAAAGGCACCGCGGTCGAGGCGATGCTCGTGGCTATGGACAAAAAGCGAGGCAATATAGGCAACGACCCACAGTACCGACATGATGACGAGATAGACATGACCCTCGTCGATAAATTCTCTGTAGCCATAGGGATCGCTCATCAGCCAAAGTCTCCATCAATAAAAATTTATCACAGCAATCCGAGTGTAACCAGAAACCATAGAATTTGGAAACAAAAAACAACTTCACCCCTATCCAAGGAAAGATTTGCAGATAATGGGACAATCGTCTATAGTCTCGCAGGTAAAGAGTTCGGTCGGCAGAGGAGGGTGGCTTTATGCCTCCCTTTTTATTTGTGGTTAAGCCAACCGAGGATTCTGGTTTAGGGTGTGGAGAGAGGATGGAGGCTCATACAAAACTAGCAAAACTTGACCAGCTGCTATCCCCGATCCTGGATGATTTGGGGTACGAGATTGTCAGGATTGTCTTTACCCGTGGTGCCCGGGCAACCCTGCAAATCATGGCCGAGCGCAAGGATCGGGTCAATATGGTGGTGGAGGACTGTATTCGTATCAGCCGAGCCGCAACCACCCTTCTCGAGGTAAATGATCCGCTGGAAGGGGATTATCTGGTCGAGGTCAGTTCTCCCGGTATCGATAGGCCCTTGGTAAAAAAGGCAGATTTTATTCGCTTTGACGGAGAAATCGTAAAGATTGAACTCAGCCTTCCCATCGATGGGCGCAAAAAATTTATGGGTCGATTAATGGGTTTGAACGAAAATGACGAGATAATCCTGTCGGTAAGTGAATCGGAAGGCAAGGCTTTGGGAAGTAAAAAAATCCCGCGCTCCCCGTCAAAGGCAAATCAGATTCGGGCCGTTACGGAAACACAGTTCCTGCTACCCTTTGCGACAATCCTCAAGGCAAGATTGGTTGTAACCGACGAATTGCTGGCAAAATATGCGCTTCAGGATGCTGCCCCCGATGATGGGATAGGGGCTCAGAACTGAAGGCAAATGATTAAGAATGGTTCATCTTTTACGCTAAATAATGCCAAACCTAAGTGAATTGGAGAGAGAAAATGGAAACCTCAGTATTACCCCCACGGCTGGAGATCTTACAGGTCGCAGACATTGTCGCCCGAGAGAAGGGTATTGACCGTGACGAGGTGATTGCTGCCATGGAATTGGCGATCCAAAAGGCGGGTCGTTCTAAATATGGCGCCGAACACGATATTCGCGGAGAGATTGATCGCAAGACCGGAGAGATGCGCCTTAAACGCTTCCGCGAAGTGGTCGAACTGGTCGAGAATGAAGTGATCCAGATCGATCTGGCTACAGCCAAGAGGCTTGATCCGGCGATTGAGGTTGGCGGCTTTATCATCGATATTCTGCCGCCCATTGACTTTGGTCGGATTGCCGCCCAGACGGCGAAACAGGTCATTGTCCAGCGGGTGAGAGAGGCCGAGAGAGAGCGGCAGTACAAGGAATTCAAAGACCGAATTGGCGAGATCGTCAATGGCCAAATCAAGCGGGTTGAATATGGCAATGTCACGGTTGATCTCGATGTTGGTCGCACCGAAGCGGTTTTGCGGCGGGACGAAATTTTGCCGCGCGAGACTCTGCGGGTTGGGGATCGGGTTAGGGCCTTGATTATGGATGTAAGGCGCGAACTGCGCGGGCCGCAGATCTTCTTATCGCGCAGCCATCCCCAATTTATGGCCAAGCTCTTTGCTCAGGAAGTGCCAGAGATCTATGACGGAATCATCGAGATTAGGGCCATCGCCCGCGACCCCGGCAGCCGCGCCAAGATGGCGGTTGTCTCTAAGGACAGTTCGATTGATCCGGTGGGAAGCTGTGTGGGGATGAGGGGAAGCCGAGTCCAGGCGGTCATTGCCGAACTTCAGGGCGAGAAGATCGACATTATCAAATGGTCAGAAAATCCCGGCACCTTTGTCGCCGATGCGATGGGGCCAGCCGAGGTGACCAAGGTCGTGCTCAACGAAAGCGAGAGCAGCTTTGATGTGGTGGTCGCCGAGGATCAATTGAGTCTGGCCATTGGCCGGCGCGGTCAGAATGTTCGTTTGGCATCGCAGCTTACCGGCTGGCAGCTCAATATCATGACCGAAGGGGACGAGGCCGAGCGGCGGAATACTGAATTCCAAACCCTCCAGACTCTCTTTACCGAAGCTCTGGATGTCGATGATGTGATCATTCACCTGCTGATTGCCGAGGGCTTTACCACGGTCGAGGATATTGCCCTCTCGGCCATCGACGAACTGGCCGGAATCGAAGGCTTTGATATTGATCTGGCGACGGAATTGCAAAACCGCGCCAAGCGATTCCTCGAGGCGCGAGAGGCCGCGTTACAGGGCGAGATACAGAAGTACGCGGTAAGCTCGGATGTCTTGACTCTGCCCCATATGACTCTTGAATTTGCAGTCAAACTTGGCAAAACTGGGGTCAAGAGCCTAGATGATCTGGCTGATCTTGCGACCGACGAGCTGCGCGAAGTTGTGGGTGAATCGATGATTACCGTTACAGCGGCAAACGAAATGATTCTGGCCGCCCGCGCCCATTGGTTTAACGACGGAGCGGCAACTGAGCCGTCACAGCAGGTTTAAGGTGTATACCGAACATGACAAGAGTCTCGCTTCCGCGACCTGAGTCTGAGTTGGAAGCTGCGGGGCCCGAAGGGGCCCTTGCGGAGGGAGACCTGTCATTGTCTTACGGCGACAAGGAAGAAAAGGGGCTGCTGCGCCGTTCGGTGGCCAGTGGCGAATCACACCCCAAGAACGAACTGTTGCGCTGTGTTGTCTCTCCGACGGGCGAGCTGGTTTTTGATGCGCCGCAAAAACTGCTGGGGCGTGGCTATTACATTGAATCCAATCGTGATCTTATCGAGCAGGCGATAAAAAAACGCGCCTTCTCGAGGGCGGCGCGAAGGGATATTAAAATTCCCGCTGAGTTTTTAGCCAAGATCGAAGATAATCTGTTACAAAGGTGTTTATCCCTGATAGGCTTGGCCAGGCGGGCGGGCAAGGCAGTGATGGGCTATGACAAGGTGGTGGAGAAGATTGGACGCGGCGAGATCGGGTTGCTGATTCAGGCCAGCGATGCTGCCTCGGGCGGCCGTGACAAGCTTAAGGCGGCGGCGCGGAACATTGCTGAATATGCAGTCTTGACGACCGATGAATTGGCGCAGGTCTTTGGTCGTGATCGGGTCGTGCATGTGGCCATTGGCGGCGGCAAATTGGCGCAAAATCTGAAGATTTCGCTGAGCCAACTAGAACAGATTCGTATTAAGAAAACCGAGAATTAGGTCGAGTTTAGACGGTAGAAAGTCGCTAGAGCATGACAAACGAGAATGAACAGAGTTCCAAAAAATTAAGCATCGGCAGTGGCGGTAAACTGGGCCTGAAGTCGCCGCTCGAATCGGGCAAGGTGCAGCAGAGTTTCGCCCATGGTCGCTCCAAAACTGTGGCCTTTGAAGTTCGTAAAAAACGCGGTGCCGCCGCCGATACACCCAAGTCTGCGACGGATGCGATTGTCTCGGATTCTATGGATGATACGGAGACTCCGGTTCGGGTCATGACCGTCGGACCCTCGGCCAATTTAGCGACAGTATCGCTTGCCACGCCAAGACCCGCGGCGGGTCGCTCCAAGGAAGACTTGACCGAAAGCGAAAGGGCAAACCGCAACCGCGCCCTGCAATTTGCCAAGCGCGACGAGGCCGAGGCGGCACAAGAGGCCGAAATCAATGAACAGAACCGCAAGGCGGAGGCAGAAGAAAGGGCTATTCTGGAAGCCAAGCAGGGCGAAGCAGCCTCTGCAAACCCAAGCAAGAATTCACGGTCTGTCGTGGATAGCGATCACCAGCCATCCTCTGGCCCCGACTCACCCTCCCCTTCGGCAACCGCCTTGCCGCGAGAGGAGGAGGCGGAGGATGATGCCGCCCTAAGGGCCAAAAAAGCAAAACCGGTTGCGGTCGAGGTCAAGCGGCAGGTTCCCGTGGCCAAACGCAATGAACCAAGAAGGCGCGGCGGCAAGATTACCGTCTCCCAGGCCCTCGATGCCGATGATATTGCCGAACGGGTTCGCTCCCTGGCATCAGTACGGCGGGCGCGGGAGAGAGAGAAGGCGCGGATGAAGTCCGGCCCGCAGGAAAAGGTTTTCCGCGAAGTCATTCTGCCCGATTTTATCACCGTGCAGGACCTCTCGAGCCGCATGGCCGAACGGGGCGGCGATGTGATCAAGTCCCTGATGAAGATGGGGGTCATGGCGACCATCAACCAGTCGATTGATGCCGATACGGCCGAGATTATCGTTCAGGAATTTGGCCATACCGCCAAACGCGCCTCGGAAGCGGCGGTGGAGGTTGGGCTGCGCGGCCTGGAAGACCGGGCTGAGGATCAGGTTTCTCGCCCCCCTGTCGTTACGGTTATGGGCCATGTCGATCACGGCAAAACCTCGCTGCTTGATGCTTTGCGCCAGGCCGATGTGGCAGCCCATGAAGCGGGTGGAATTACCCAGCATATTGGGGCCTATCAGGTGACCCTGCCCAGCCGTGCCAAGATTACCTTTATCGATACCCCGGGTCACGAGGCCTTTACCGAGATGAGGGCGCGTGGGGCCGATGTCACCGACATAGTGGTCTTGGTGGTGGCGGCCGATGATGGAATCATGCCGCAGACCATTGAAGCCATTACCCATGCCAAGGCGGCGGGCGTGCCAATTGTCGTGGCCATCAATAAATGCGACAAGCCCGATGCCGACCCCAAGCGAGTCCGTACCGAACTGTTGCAGCATGAGCTGGTGGTTGAAGAACTGGGCGGCGATGTGTTGGCCATCGAGGTCTCGGCCAAGACAAGGATTGGCTTGGAGAAGTTGGAGGAGGCGATATTGCTTCAGGCCGAAATTCTCGACCTCAAGGCCAATCCCAATCGCGCGGCTGAGGGTACGGTTATCGAGGCCAAACTCGACCGTCGCCGCGGGCCGGTGGCGACCATATTGGTGCAGCGCGGCACCCTGCGGGTGGGGGATGTTTTTGTCGCCGGTGGCGAATGGGGACGGGTTCGCGCCCTGCTGGATGATCACGGTAAACAGATCGAGGAGGCTGGGCCCTCGGTTCCGGTCGAGGTTCTGGGCCTGCAAAGCACACCCATGGCCGGGGATGAACTGTCGGTGGTGGAGAATGAATCGCGGGCGCGGGAAGTGGCGAGCTTCCGTCAAAGACGCCGCCGCGATGCTTCGATCAATATGGCCGGTCGAGGCACGGTCGAACAGATGCTGTCCAAGATTGCCGCCGGGGAGGTCAAGGAATTCCCGGTGGTCATCAAGACCGATGTCCAGGGTAGTTTGGAGGCGATCATTGCTTCCTTGACTCGTTTGGGTACCTCCGAGGTTGCGGTGCGGATCCTTCATGCCGGTGTCGGGGCGATCAGCGAATCCGACATTACTCTGGCGCGGGCCTCGGGTGCCTTGATGATTGCCTTTAATGTGCGGGCCAATCAACAGGCCAAGGAAATGGCGCGGCGGGATGCGGTTGATATTCGTTACTATTCCGTGATTTACGGGCTGGTCGATGATGTCAAGGCGATCTTAAGTGGGATGCTGACCCCGACGATCCGCGAGAACTTCTTGGGCTATGCCGAGATTCGCCAGATCTTCGACATTACCCGCGTGGGCAAGGTCGCGGGCTGTATGGTCACCGAAGGGATTGTCAAACGCGGCAGCAAGGTTCGCCTGCTGCGCGACAATGTCGTGATTCACGAAGGCAACCTCAAGACCCTCCGCCGCGTCAAGGACGAGGTCAAGGAGGTCAAACAGGGCTTTGAATGCGGTATGGCCTTCGACAACTATAATGACATTAAAGAGGGCGACCAGATCGAATGTTTCGAAATGGTGCAAGAGGCGCGCCAACTTTAATCGGTTAAATTTGGCCGGAGGGTGCCATGGGTAGGGAAGTAAGGTCTGGAGGTAAATTCGCGCAGTTTGCCGCCGCCGAATCTGGCCGCGAATCCGCAGCGCGGAGTCAAAGACAATTGCGGGTGGGGGAGGAGATTCGCCACAGCCTCGCGCGGATTTTTGCCCGCGAACAGTTTCGCGATCCCGAACTCAATGGCCAGACCCTGACCGTGACCGAGGTTCGCATCAGCCCGGATTTAAAAAATGCCACGGTCTTTATCGTCGTCATGGGTCAGGTCGCCGAATCGGCCGAGGCCAAGAAGGTTATAAAGGCCCTGTCTCATGCCGCGCCCTTTATCCGCGGCCTGCTGGCCAAGGACATGGTTTTGCGCGTTGTGCCAAGCCTCAGTTTTGTCAGCGATGCATCGTTCGATCAGGCGGCACGGATTACCGAACTTCTGGCGCGACCGGAGATTGTTCGGGATATAAAGGTTTAGGGGCTGGGTTTTTTTTGTTTTGTAAAATTAAAATTGTCCCCCCTCCCTTCAGGGAGCGGGGGATAGTCGAACTTAGCAGCTTGCTGCTTAGTGAGACTTGGGGGGTAGGTCTAAGTTTTATATTAATACAAAGACATACCCCCCAAGTAACTCTAAGGCTCGCCTACGGCTTCGCCAAGAGTTACTATCCCCCGCTTTCATAAATGAAAGGGGGGACATTCATTTCTATATTCCAATCTTTGTTGGCGCATCAAAGCCTTAATTGCTCTACAAACTCTGCGAAATCTTCGCCCGGCCCTCGGCGGCGGACTGTTCGGCGGCGGACAGCACCATCACCGACTGGAGTTTCTCAAAAGCCCGAACCTCGATCTGGCGGACGCGTTCGCGGCTGATATTGAACTGCATCGACAGGGCCTCCAGAGTCTCGGGCTCTTCCTTCAGTCGCCGCGCCGACAGAATTTCCCGTTCGCGGGGGTTCAGATGCACCATGGCTGAGGTCAGCAGCCGGTGCCGATTGTCGGATTCTTGGGTCTCGCCCAACCGCACCTCGTGGTTGCTGGATTCATCGACTAGCAGTTCTTGCCAATCAACTCCGCCATCCTCGTCATTGCGCAGCGGGGCATTCAGGCTGCGGTCGGGCGCGGCGAGGCGGCGATTCATCGAGATCACCTCCTCCTCCGACACCGACAGTTCGGTCGCGATCTTGTTGACCTGTTCGGCGGACAGATCACCGTCTTCAATCGCCTTCATCTGGCCCTTCAAACGGCGCAGGTTAAAGAACAGTTTCTTCTGCGCGGCGGTGGTGCCGATCTTGACCAGACTCCAGCTGTGCAGAACATATTCCTGGATCGAGGCGCGAATCCACCACATGGCATAGGTTGCCAGGCGGAACCCGCGTTCCGGGTCGAATTTCTTGACCGCCTGCATCATCCCCACATTGCCTTCGGACACCAGTTCCGACAGGGGCAGGCCATAGCCGCGATAGCCCATGGCGATCTTGGCGACCAGACGCAGGTGGCTGGTGACCAGTTTATGGGCAGCCTCGATATCGCCATGTTCGCGGAAGCTTTTGGCCAGCATATATTCTTCGTCAGCACTGAGCATGGGGAAGCGGCGAATCTCCTGCAAATAACGGCTGAGATTTCCATCGACAGAAATGGCAGGCATATAGCTCGACATGGTATTTCCTTTACGACCTTTAGGATAAATTATATGTGTAAAAAAATCATCACCGACTCGAAACCAATTTAACAAAGCTTAAGTCAATTTATCAGACACAATCCTTCAACGACAGATCCGCCTTTATCGCCACAATAACTTTATGAATGTGAATTTAGGTAGAGTTGTCACTGAAGTCAAGGGGAGGAATCAAAATTCATTATTGAACCAGCATAGCACCATTCCGTGGGATTTCCATATCTAATCTACGCACCAGTTCCTGGAAATCCTTCGCGGGTGGCGATTCAAACCGCAGCTTCTGACCACTCACTGGATGTATAAAGCCCAGCACCACCGCGTGCAGGGCCTGTCTTTGCATCGGCTGCACGGCGCGCGCCAGGGCCGGATGGTTCTTTACCGCATCGCGCAGGTGACTGGGGCGACCATAGACCGGGTCCCCCACCACCGGATAGCCATTGTGAGTCATATGAACGCGAATCTGATGAGTGCGGCCGGTCTCCAGCCGCGCCTCGATCAGCGATATGGCGGCGGTAGCCCGATTAACACCTGTATCGGCGTTCCAATGGCAAATATGGCGATAGTGGGTAACGGCGGTCTGCCCACCCTGGCGCAGGACGGTACGGATTTTGCGATCCTTGGGGCTGCGGCCGATATTGCCATCGATGGTGCCTTGGCGCGGCACTGGCACGCCCCAGACCAAAGCGTGGTAAGATCGCTCAATCGAATGGGCGGCAAACTGGGCGGCCAGATGGCGATAGGCACTGTCGTTCTTGGCCACCACCAAGAGACCGCTGGTATCCTTGTCGAGGCGATGGACAATCCCCGGCCGCAGCATCAGGGCATCAAGGCTGGAGTCGGGCTCCTCGGCATCGTCGTGCAGTTCGGTATCGGAGTTCCAGTCGCGGTTGCCCTGTTGCAGCAGAAAATCGGTACCACAGTGGGCGATTAATCCATTGACCAGACTGTCTTGACTGTGACCGGGGCCGGGGTGGACGACCAGACCGGCGGGCTTGTCTATGACCAAAAGATGCGGGTCTTCATAGACTATGTTGAGTTCCATCGGACAGGGAATCAGGTCGGAATCGACGGGGGATTCTTGCCAATCGACGATGATCTTCTCGCCGCCGAGAATCTTGGTCGATGGCTGAGTGACAATCCGCCCATTGACCGTGACGGCTCCATCTTCGATGAGCAGCTTGGCGCGGCTGCGCGAGATCTGCCGCAGCAGCAAAGCCAGCCCGCGGTCGAGTCGCTCGCCCTTCATGTCGTTCGGAAAAAATCCGCTAAGTTGCGATAGTGCCGATTTTTCTTGTGTCATCATGGCCAGCACGATAACAAAAGACCCGAGACTATGCGAGGATTAACCAACAGGAGCCATTATGCAGGCGTTAAAAATTCTGGTCGGAGTCATGACCACCCTTATCATCGTCGGAGTCACCGTGCTGGTCTTCGTGATCATCGGACGAATCCAAACCAACGCCGGCAATAATAACTACCGCGTCGAACTGCCCGAACCCCCAGCCAAGGGCAGCAAATTAATCGACATGGTCGGAGTCGATAAATTACTGGTACTGCGGTACGAGACCCCCGACCGCCAGACCCAGCTGCAAGTCATCGACCCGGCGAACGGCAAACTGCGTGGGGTGATTGAGGTAAAAGCGGTACCGTAGAAAAATCATATATACTCTGTTTCCTTAAGAATTCTTGAAGTTTCAACCCAATAGTCGTCACTGCGAGCCTCGCAATGACGAATCATGAATAAAAAACGCCTGTCGCGCAGAATCGCCATCCACAGTTAGTGACCATATTTGCGGAGCAATATGACAATTTTTCCCGAATTAGTGGCCTGTTTTATGTAAAATTTATGGTTCTCTTTAAATGCAGTAAGCACTTCGTCATATTTATGCAGACCATCGATCCGTGCCTGTTTCTCCGGATCGTCAGAAGCGAGGGCCTCGATATCTTTCTTTTCTTTAGCTACCATATCGGTCGTGCTTTGGCTTGACTTCATACTATCCGTTAAAAGTTTAGTAGCCTCCACCATACTGTAGTTTGCCAATTCAAGGGTCGTCATTTTTAACTCTTCCTCATTTTTTCCGTTGAAAATCTGTTGAGTGGCATTCAGTTCTAAATTGGGTTTATACTTAATAAAAATGCTCACAAGATTTAATTCATGGCGGTAAATGGCCATTTGGAAGGGAGTCATCTTTCGCTTAAAAGCATTTTCATATTCGACAAAGTTGGGCTGATAGGCGTTGATATCGGCCCCGGCCTGGATTAATTCTTCGGCAAGCTCGAGTCTTGTCTTTTCGGAATCGTTATAGGCTGCTGTTTTAGGCCTTGAATTTGCTACCAAAAAAATTGCCCAGTTGAGAATTTCTTGTTTTTGGGGATGGTCCTTAACCAACCCAAGCAAATAGTTAAAGGCATCCCTTTGACCATAGAGACAGGCACTGGCGATGGGGTCGGTATATTGCCAAGCAATGTCCGATTCGTCCTCGAGCATTCGTGCCATTTGAGCGGGGCCGAGAGACATGAAGCGCTTATCTTCAGGGTTAAAGGCCTGTTCATTGGTCGGAAATGGAATGACACCGCCCGCGATCAAATATTTGATCATTTCAACATTGCCAACTACAGCGGCACTGCTGATCATGTTGGGACGCACCCATCCGCCAGCATTAACCAGCAGCTTGACCATCTCCAATTGATTATGATTTATGGCGATCTTTACCGCCCCTATGGCAGAACCACTATACCAACCTCCGTTTGGATCGGCCCCCTTCTCGATTAACAGTTTAACCAGGCGAATATCGCCAGATTCAACTGCCGCAAATAAAACGGTGTAAGAAGGACAACCCTTTCCACGACAGGGAAAGCTATAATTGGCATTAGCACCAGCCGAAATTAAAATTTTGAAAGTTTCAAAATTACCCTGTTTAGCAGCCTCGAACAGTGCCGCCCCCAATTCGTCTGGATTGAGGTTTTTAGTATTGGCAATTATCTGTTTAATCTCCTTAACATCGCCCTTTTTTACGGCATTGCCGATCAGACTCTCCTCGGCATGTGATGGGGTGGAGCCGAGCAGAGAAATCGACAGCAGCACCGTTGCCAGGTATAGCTGCGTCAAGGCGGTTCGTAGCAGAGGGAGAGGCTTCATTTTACTTACCCATATAAATTATCACTTAAACAGCACTAACAATAATCATAACCATAATATTGAATGCTGCATAGTCAGAATAGATTAAATGAGCGTAGCCGAAAAATTTTTTCCATTGCAGACCAGGGGTCAACCGTGTATCACTATCTTCAACTACAGTGCCTTGGTCCCCATCGTCTAGAGGCCTAGGACATCGCCCTCTCACGGCGGTAACAGGGGTTCGAATCCCCTTGGGGACGCCAGCCATTTGGCGGAGTTTTTCATGTCTCGGCCACAGAATCTTACCGATTATCTGCACACCAATCCCGACCAGGCTCTGCGCGATTCGCTGGCCGCGATTGCCCGCGGCTGTGCTGGGATTGCCGAGCTGCTGCACCAGCAATATCAAGATGGCGATGGTGGGCGAGAGGTTGGCGGCAATGACTCGGGCGACCAGCAAAAGCAACTCGATGTTGAATCCGACCAGATTATTCTGGCAGCCCTGCACGACAGCCCGATTGCCCACTATGCGTCAGAGGAACAGAGCGCCATCATCGACCTTACCCCCGGCCGCGATGGTTTGGCGGTAGCGGTCGATCCTTTGGATGGTTCTTCCAATATTGCGGTCAATGGTTTGATTGGCACTATATTTTCGCTGCGGTTGAACCGCGCTGATCTGTTCGCCGCGGGGTCATGTCAAATCGCCGCCGGTTTTGCGGTTTACGGCCCCCGTTGTCGGCTGGTCTTTACCCTCGGTGCGGGAGTCGTGATTGCCGGTTATGACTATGGTCGCCGCGAATTTATGGTTTTGCAGAAGGGGGTGAAGATTCCCCCATCAAGCCGCGAATATGCCATAAACAGTTCCAATTACCGCAACTGGACGGTGCCGATGCGGCGGCTCTTTGATGAATGGCAGATGGGGGCCGACGGAGCCTTTGGTCACAATTACAATATGCGCTGGAATGGATCGCTGGTCGCCGATGCCTATCGGATTCTGGCGCGGGGTGGGGTTTTTGTCTATCCCGGCGATGTCCGGCCGGGCTACCAAAGGGGGCGGCTGAGGCTGTTGTACGAGGCCCATCCGCTGGCCATGGTGATCGAGCAGGCGGGCGGCACGGCGACCGACGGAGACGCTCGCATTATGGATCTGGCGGTTACCGACCTGCACGATCGCACGCCGCTGTTTTTTGGCGATGAACCGCAGATGGCCGAGCTGGCTGATCTACTCGCAATGGAATCGCAATAATGGTTTTGACCGCGCAGGATGATTTCTTGGCACCCTTTATCCAGGGCAAGGTCGGGGTTGCGCCATCGCTGCTGGCGGCGGATTTTGCGCGGTTGGGGGAGGAGATGCAGGCGGCCCAATCGGCGGGAGCCGACTGGCTGCACCTCGATGTCATGGACGGGCATTTTGTGCCTAATTTAAGTTACGGTTTGCCGGTGATTCAATCGCTGCGCCGCGCGAGTTCAATGGTATTTGATGTCCATCTGATGGTCGCGCCGGTGGATGGCTATATCGATGCCTATGCCGCGGCGGGAGCCGATGTCATTACCGTCCATGCCGAGGCCGGCCCGCACCTTGACCGTTCGTTACAAAAGATCCGCAGCCTGGGCAAAAGAGCCGGAGTCGCGCTCTGTCCCGCTACACCCCCCGATGTCGTGGACTGGGTGCTGGATCGGCTGGATTTGATTCTGGTCATGACGGTCAATCCGGGGTTCGGCGGACAGGAATTTATTCCCGCCATGGTGCCAAAAATCGCGCAGTTGCGCGACAAGATCGGCAAGCGGAATATTGTACTCGAGGTTGACGGCGGCATCACCGTTACCACCGCCCCCGCAGCAATCGCTGCCGGAGCCAATATGCTGGTGGCTGGCTCGGCGGTTTTTGGGGTGAAGGGTGGAGATTACCGCCGGTCCATCGATCAGATTCGCGGGGCATAGTCGCTCCGCGATTGGGTTGCACTCTTCAACATTTCTTAAATACCTATTGTATTGTTAATTGAATATCGATATTTAACCATATCACAATTGAATAATACAGGATTTAAGTCATGACCAAAATTAACCGCAACTACAGCCAAATCGCCTTTTTTAAGGCGGCAAGGCAATTGATTCTTGTTGCGGGATTTGGTTTTTTGACTCTAAGCCATCTATCGGCTCAAACCTCAACAGACTCTGTAGATAGTGCCAATTCAGGTCAAGTGACGACCAGTCAATCGGATAATCCTGCTGGTGCGCCGAAACTATTGGAAGCAGCCTTCAATGGTAACAGTGATCTCGTTAAGTCGCTTCTCGCTGCGGGTGCTGATGTAAATGCTCGGAATGCCGAGGGTCGCACGGCATTGATGGACGCTGCCTATAAGGGCAATGTTAAGATGGTCAAGCTGCTGTTGGCGGCTGGGGCAAGCGTCAACCTCCAAAGCAAGGATGGAAGCACCGCCATGATGAGTGCCGTTGCAAACGGCAATAAGGAAGTCATAGATCTATTGCTTAAGGCCAATGCAAAACTCGATATAAAGAACGACAATGGCTGGACGGCTTTAATGTGGGCCAGCTACAAAAACAATTCTGATGTGGGCAAAACCCTGATAAGGGCCGGTAGCGAAGTCAATACTGTGGCGACTGCGGGCGAAAATATCGGCAAGACTCCATTGCTCATGGCCGCCAAGAATGGCAATTCGCAACTTGTCACGCAGTTGGTCGAGGCCAAGGCCGATGTCAATCAAGCCGATGCGGATGGCGAGACTGCCCTGATGTTTGCCGCCAAGTCCGGAAATAGGGATGCACTGCAATCGCTGATCGCAGCCGATGCTAATGTCGATGCCACCGACAATGACGGAACCACTGCCCTGATGTTTGCCGTCAAGTCGGGCAATCGGGATGCGGTGCAGTCCCTGATTGCCGCCAATGCCAATGTCGATGCCACCGACAATGACGGAACCACGGCCCTGATGTTTGCCGCCAAATCGGGCAATAGGGATGCAGTGCAGTCGCTGATTGCCGCCAGTGCCAATCTTGATCTTGCCGATAATGATGGTATGACGGCCTTGATGTTTGCTGTCAGCGCCGGCAATAGAGATGCAGCCCAGGAATTAATCGATGCTGGTGCTGATACCAAAAAAATCTCCACCGGTGGCGAATTTGAGGGCAAAAACGCAGCCGACATCGCGGCTATTAAAAATCTGAAGGAATTGAGAGACAAGCTCGTCGCGGTGATAAGGGAGGAGGAGCAGCAGGAAGAGGAGGCCAAAAGAAAAAACAATAGCGAGCTATCCAAGTCGGATTCAGCGGTTAAGGAGAATGATAGTTCGACCAGCCAAGCCTCTAATAAAGATAGTGTCTATAGTAACAACAATTGGAATAAATCCAGTTCTGACAAGAAATATGAAGGATCGTTCAGTATTTTGACCGGTACGGGTCTGGTCTATAACAATATTGGATATAAGAATAAGGTTGCCGATGCCTCTATAGCCCTGGATTTAATATCCACAACCTCTAAAGAGTCTGGGACTGGCATTGGTATAGAATTACTGTACCTACCCAAAACTGAAGGGAAAAAATCCTATCAACCCGTTGGTTCCACCAGCTCCTATGACTTTAATTTTAACATGAGTCTCACTGCCGTCAATCTGCTGTTTAAACCTCAAGCCTCATCAGAATATGTGGATGTTTACACAAAGTTTTTCTTTGGCTTCGGTTATATGTCACTCGCAGATGTTCGCCCTACCGGTTTTACCCGTTCATCCTTTATTGGGTCTTCGAGTGACCTTGCCAAGGAATTCGACGACTACACCGGGATAGCATTTGATTATGGTCTTGGTTTGGGCACCAATATCAGATTAGTCGGCGGCTGGGGATTAAGTGCTGAGGCTCTATGGATTGGATATGCTGGTGGCAACGGAACCGATAGTTTAAAGAAAAAAACTTTTACAGATTCAATAAATGGGGCCTATTATGGAGTCTTCTATGGTCTCAGTTATAGTTACTGATCCTGTGGCTGGTTCCCAGGTTAATTCTGCACCCCGAGTTCTTGCAGGGCCTTGATGGCATTGTTATTGCCTTGACTGGCGGCTTTGCGGAACCACTCAATCGCTTGGGCTGGGTCGGGATTAACGCCAAAACCACCGACGCGGTAGAGTCTGCCAATTTGATACTGCGCCAGGGGATTGTGGTTCTGTGCCTCGGCTTTTTTGTACCAGTTCATGGCTAGAAGATAGTCCTTGATGCCGCCTAACCCGTTGAAATAGGCATTCGCTAGATTGTGTTGCGCCTGGTCATTGCCCTGATCGGCAGCCTTGGTCAACCACAGGAAAACCAGAGGGATATTCTTCTCAACCCCTAGACCCATCGAATAGAGTACGGCAAGATTGATCTGAGCATTTGAATTCCCTTGTTCTGCGGCCTTGCGAAACCAACTGACGGCCTTGATCGGGTCCTTATCGACTCCGGTGCCGTTGAGGTAGAGTTTACCTAGGTTAGTTTGAGAATCGCTATGACCCATGTCAGCGGCCTTTTGATAGAGGTTGGCTGCTTGAGTGGGGTTTTTCTCAACACCGTTTCCCTCTTCGTAAAGAACCGCCAAATTAAAGATTGCTTCGGAGAATTCCTGGTCAGCGGCTTTACGAAACCATAGGGCTGCTTGGTTGGCATCTTTGGTTACCCCTTGCCCCAACAGATACCTCATGCCAAGGTTACTTTGAGCAAAAGAATAGCCTTGGTTGGCGGCCATTTGATACCAGTAAAAGGCTTTTGCATAGTCTTTGGCAACGCCCTTGCCATTGGTATAGATCGACCCCAGATTAGCCTGAGAGGTTGCATTGCCTTCATAGGCCGGTTTCCAAAAAACGGCATCATTTTCCATAATCCCAGCCGGCAGCGGAGGCGCCTCGGCCTTGACCCACAATTTATCCAGCGAGTTCCTGACGGATTGATTATCGCTGCCGTTTAATCGTTCCAATTCCTTGCGGTTGGCGGCAATCTGTTCGGGAGTTGCGGTCAGATTCTGTATTCCAGATACAGAGTCGGTTTTTGAGTTTTCCTTGATTTTTTGTAATTGGGCTTCGATATCGTCGTTGGTTTTTTGTAAAAGTTTTACCAACAATTCCTTGCGATTCTGCTCTCTCTCTGCGAGGGAAAGTTTGTTTGAAGTGACCGAGGCGAGGATCTCGACCTCGCATTCCAGGTTACCGGTATCGAGATTGCGAACGCAGTTTGGCGTTAATGCGTCTAAGACTGTTACCCTGGCCTCAATTTGGTCTAGGCTTGAATTTGAAACAACTGTATCCCCGCCTCTTAGTGCCGCTCGCTGTTTAGCGTTGGTTAAGGCCCTGGCTGTGCAATCCTCCTTGATTTCGCTATTAAGGCAGATGGCTGCCCCCTTGACCTGCACCGACTGGGCAGAATCTTCAGCCGCATGGAGCGAGGATAAGGGCAATAGTAATGGTATAATGCCCAAAACAAGACGGAGATTCAAAGCGGTTGCTCCCATAGGGTCAATAGTTAGGCCTGTTGCTTTTCCCAATTCAATGAATTATACGAGCATGTTTAAAGCAAGAATAATTTTCCTGCAAGATGAAATATACTCCGTTCACTTGAGAATTCAAAAACTCAAGTGCTTAATTTAGATTAAAATTTGTGGGGGGGCGGATGCCCCCCGTCTCACTTCGTTCGACTCCCCCCGCTGGATAGCCTCGTGCTTACGCACGACGCTATGAGGGGTGATGGGAGGATTCAACCTTTCGATACCCCTCATCGCGTTGCGAAGCAAGGCGATCCAGAGGGGGGTTCGGGGGGCATCCGCCCCCCGCTGAAAACGAAAAGTTTTGGATTTTCAAAGAATCAAACTATACTATAGTATGTTCATTTTGGAATTTAAAATTTTTGTTAAGATTTCAATAACTCTCCATATTTGTTATTGTGAGGGAGCCCTGTCGGCGGTTGCTTCGCAGGCGAAGCAACCTTGCGGGGAATGGCAATAAAATGGATACCCACATTTGGTTGCAAGGCAGCGCCTTGCTGGATTTTTAAGGGGGCAAAGCCCTCTTAAAGGCGAAGCCAGCCCGCTAATCGGTGAGGGGCCAACCGCTTTGCTGCGGTGTTTGCAGCAAGTTAGCGACGCCTTGACGAACCCGAACCGATGGCGTTGGTAACGCAAAATCAAGTTTATGTGTTGTTAAAAAAACCTAACAACCGCCACGGTTATCCAGTCTGCAACCCCGCTTTGGCATCGCCATACCAAACAGCGCTTCATTCCTCCAGCGGCAGGGGAGTCCCAACCACCCACTCTGTGGCTCGTTTTTCTGCCTCCGCAATCTGTTCAGTGGTGAGGTGCTGATTGAATAGATTCACCAAATCTTCTGCATCTTCTTGACCGTTACGCGCTGCAAGAGTTAGAAGAATATATGCATTAAAATGGTTTTCAGTTACCCCCTCTCCAGTGAGTAGCATCATAGCGAGATTATTCTGTGCTCGATCGTACCCCTGTTCAGCCGCCAATCTAAACCATTTGGCAGCCTCTTCTTCGTTTTTGGCTATTCCATCACCAGTGAGAAGCATCACAGCCAGAATATACTGAGCCTCTGCATCACCCTGTTCAGCTGCCAGAAGGAACCATTTAGCAGCCTCTGCCTTATCTTCAGTAATGCCGTCGCCATGAAATAGCATTCCAGCTAGATATAACTGTGCTTGATAAATCCCCTGTTCAGCCGCCAATCTAAACCATTTAGCAGCCTCTGCCTTATCTTCAGTAATGCCGACGCCATTAAATAGCATTCCCGCTAGATATAACTGTGCTTGATAAATCCCCTGTTCAGCTGCCAGAAGTAACCATTTAGCAGCCTCTTCTTTGTTTTCGGCTATTCCATTACCGGTGAGAAGCATCACAGCCAGATTGTATTGTGCTTGAGCATACCCCTGTTCAGCCGCCAATCTAAACCATTTAGCAGCCTCTTCTTTGTTTTCGGCTATTCCATTACCAGTGAGAAGCATCACAGCCAGATTGTTTTGTGCTTGAGCATACCCCTGTTCAGTCGCCAATCTAAACCATTTAGCAGCCTCTTCTTTGTTTTCGGCTATTCCATCACCAGTGAGAAGCATCAATGCCAGATTATGCTGAGCCTTTCTTTCACCCTGTTCAGCTGCCAGAAAATACCATTTAGCAGCTTCTACTTTGTTTTCGGCTATTCCATTACCAGTGATAAGCATCACAGCCAGATTGTTTTGTGCTTGAGCATCCCCCTGTTCGGCTGCCAGACGGAACCATTTTGCAGCCTCTGCCTTATCTTCAGCTATGCCGTCGCCATTGAATAGTATTACTGCCATATTATACATCGCATATTTTACTCCCTTGTCAGCAGCCAGACGAAACCATTTTGCAGCCTCTGCCTTATCTTCAGCTATGCCGTCGCCATTGAATAGTA
>JASGCE010000010.1:0-1798 GCA_030054295.1 Minisyncoccota bacterium | reverse complement strand
CCATATTATACATCGCATATTTTACTCCCTTGTCAGCAGCCAGACGAAACCATTTGGCAGCTAACGCTCTGTTCTTAGTTATTCCCTTACCATGGTATAGCAATACAGCCAGATTAAACATTGCTTTTGGAATTCCATGATCAGCCGCCAGGCCATACCAATAGACTGCAAATTCCTTGTTGTTAACAAGATCAAAATGCACTGCCAAGTTATACTGATGTTGGGGGTCACCATCATTGGCGCGAACAATGGTTTTCATCAATTCTTCGGGATTATTAATGGCAAATTCTGGTGAAGCAATTTCCCTGTCAACTATGCCAAAAATTGTACTTCGATTGAGTTGAGTTTCAATCAGTTCATCAAAGCTATTCACTGTGACCATCCGTGTTTAAATGAATTTGACCGTCGTTTTGCAGCACGGCACGGGAAACGATAAGTTCGGCCCGTGGCACAAAAATCTTTGAACGAGAAACATAGAGTTCCTTGCTCGTCAATGTTAAATCAGTTCTTATCTCCTTGAATTCATCAAAGTTATACTGGTAACCACAAATGACCCCAGACACGAATTTGGCATCAAATTTAAGATATTTCATCGGGAATCTAGGATTCTCGGTGGCGGTAAATTTTTCTAAATCTTCTGCTGGTTTGACCACTCGCACCTCCTGTTCGTACTGCCAATCAATGGTCTTGGTGAGAAAAAGGTTTTCCAAGGTAAAGGGGTCAAAGGTAATCGGTGGTCGCGGTTTTTGATAGCGCACCCGATGGAGTCCATCAAATTCCCAAGGTTCTGGACTGGGAAATAATTGTTCCAGATTGCTGAAAACCACCACGAATCCCGTACCGCGTTTTGCATAATGTGCCCACATCGGCAGGGAATCATATCGCTCGCTGAGGCACAGATAATGCAGCGAGTGGGTTTCATCGGGATCGAGGATTCCCTTCAAATTATTTGATAGATTAACCAAAATTTTCTTAACATTCTTGGTTTCGCTTTGACGAATGTAATCATTGGCACCATCAATCGCATTAAACGGAAATTTGTCTGCCAAATTTGCTTCAGTAAGATATTTGTTGATGATCATCAATTTTTTAAACTGTGCATCTGTCAGGCCAGAATGTTGGATTTCCCACAGGTCTTTTTGGATGGCCTGGTCGTCGCCAACCGTGGCTGCTTCGGTGGCATCGTTGAGTTCGTAAAAGGAAGCGAATTTAATCTGCCCAGATAGGATGGACTTTACCGCATTCAAATCACTGACATATTTGTACAGGGTGCGGGGTATGGGATGGGCTGCGGTCATGATCGCTTCCGTGATGTTTGCAACCTAGGAATCTAAACCGATCACAAAAAATTGCAAGTAAAACCTTCAAGGCGAGGGTTACAATGGCTCGTGGTCGCGGCGGCGGTGACCAATGGTTAAGAAAATATTAAAATAATCGCTAATCATTCCAACCTCTTAACAAAAATACTTCAAAAACCTGCATTTTCTTGTTGACGGGGGTTTGTTGTCGTTTTATAAGCAGCACTCCAAGGGCGATTGTGGAGCGGCGGCGGTGCGGAGCGAGAGCGATGCATCGGCTGTAGTTTGCATTCAAACGCGGCGTTATTTGACATGGTTGATAGAGGAAAGGGATGCGCGGGCGGCGCGGCAATTTGCCAAGCCGAATCGCGTATCCAGAGTTAAGGATCGCATAATTCGGGTCGATCTTGACTTTAATCCCACAAGCAATTGTTGGGTTAAGTTCAAGTGTCGATTTTGTTTTGAGTAATCAAAACAATAACCTGAGAGTTTGATCCTGG
>JASGCE010000353.1 GCA_030054295.1 Minisyncoccota bacterium | reverse complement strand
TTTTACACCCACACCCGGCAAACCCCCTTTGGTCTGTTACGGGTTTTCAGCCGTGTGCTCTTCCTATCTAACCCCCCCCCCCCCCCCCCTCGCTTGTTGAATTGGCCGAAAGCGGTTGAATCGGCCGAAAGCGGACAGCACGCGGCGCCCCCGCTCGTCTTATTATTTATCAGCAACCCCCCATGGATCCGTCCCTGCTGCTTATATAGCTACCGGTACTACAACACGCTCAAGTACCTCGTTCTGGCACTTAATCACTTTCTTCTCGTTCTCCACGTCCACCACTTTATTGACGTTGTGCGGCTCCAGCAGTGCCGAGCGCAGGGCGGCAGTGGTGGCATCGACGGTGAATTTGGTCACGAAGTAGGCCTCGCTGAGCAAAAGGAAGTCCTCGTTCAGCCGCTCCCCTTCGAAAGGTGTCGTCGGGTCGACGTCCAGTGCAAGAAGCTGCTTCTTGTTCAGTTCATTTACGGTATTGGGATGGATGGCCGTGAGGCCGTCCAAAAATGTCACCGCGTCTACCAGAGCTGAGCTCATCTTCGTGATGTGGATGCCCTTATTGGGGTAACATCCAAAATTACGTCGTCATCTTATGGGGACTTCCCGCCATTCGGTTTAAGGAGCTCTTAGTCTGGGGACCCGACTGATGGTTGCACACGCGTAACACACATATCAGGGCCGGCGCAGCCCATAGGGCAGGTAGGGCATTTGCCGTACCACTTTTTCCCGCGACTAAGATAATTATTAACAATTTTCATTAATCAATTAGCTTTGTTATGGCCGTTTGCAATAGACCGCGACGCTCTACCTGCGGTTGGTGGTTAATTAATTATTCATAGCTGCCCTACCACTTTATTAAGCTTCCGCCGGCCCTGCATATCCAGTTGGTAGTTAAAGACAAGACAACTTTCATTTGGTGGGTCTTCAATTCGGGATATCCAAGTTTGCCAGCTTCTCTCAACTCTGTCGTCTACTCAGAGATAATATACAAAGGGATTGCCAACGCGTCACGTGAGCCGTAGAGATTGGCGATTTTTACTGTGCCATCCGACCTG
>JASGCE010000139.1 GCA_030054295.1 Minisyncoccota bacterium | reverse complement strand
GCTCGGACTGTTCTAAGCTCAGAATGACAAGTTTGGAGTTTTTCAGACCTTCCTTTAGCAAGTCGAGGGGGCATCCGCCCCCTGTTTTTTTGCATTATAAATGTGGGGGCTGACGCCCCCGTCTCACTTCGTTCGACTCCCCCGCTGGATCGCCTTGTCCAATCGTCGAATATAAATATTCGACGATTGAACAACGCGATGAGGGGTCGGTGGTGCCATAAATTATCAAAAAGCTCAAAAACACCATATCGCTTATGTACATCTACCGGATGACCCGTTCGGCGGGCAGGGTCACAGTGACCCTAGTCCCCTGCCCCTGTTCGCTCTCGATCCGCATAGTGCCACCATGGGCCTCCGTCAGCCGCTTGGCAATCGAGAGGCCAAGCCCCGTCCCCATAAACCGCCGCGCAATGTCACTATCGTTGATCTTGATCGGCGAGAGTAACCGTTCGATATTCTGGGCATCGATGCCAATCCCTTGATCACTGACGGTCAGGATGATGGCACCCTCGCCACTCACCTCCCCCTTGACCAGAATCTTGCCCCCGGGGAGCGAGAATTTCTGCGCATTGCGCAACAGATTCAAAACCACCTGGCGCAACCGATCAACATCCCCGCGCAGCTGCGGAAAATCTGCCGGAAACTCGAGCTGCAAAACAATCCCGGCAGTGGTCAAGGCCGCTTGCAGGCTTCGTACCGACTGCTGAATCAAATCGACCAGATTGACCTGCTCGTCGATGATCTGAAAATTCTCGGCCTGGGTATTGGCGAGATCGAGCATGTCATTGACCAGAGTCAGCAGTTGCCGACTGGCATTGTTAATCTCTCGGGCATTGTCCTTGCACTGTTGGATATTGCCGTCGGGCTGGCTGCGAATCTCCTCTGCCAGTCGCATGATGCTGGTAAGGGGGGCGCGCAGGTCTTGGGTAATCACGGCCAAGAATTGCGACTTGGCCTCATAGGCGGTCTCTGCCACCTGCCGCGATTCGTCGATCCGCGCCACCATCTCGTCGAGCCGCACCAGCATTTGCGACAGTTCCTTGGCAAGCACTCCGATCTCGTCATCGCGCCGCTCCAATTTGAGATAGGGCTGCGATTCCGCCGGCCGCAGAATCCCACTCCGCACCCCCAAGACCTGAGTCGTCAGAATCCGCAACGGGTTAACCACCTGCAACCTTAACATCAACCACAGGGCAGCAATGACCAACAGGGCCGTCGTGGTAATCGCCGCTACGGCAAAAATAACCGAACGATAGCCAAGTTCGGTAATCCGCCGACTGATATTCATGATCGCCTCGATCGTCTGGTTGCCATTTATATCCGGCAGGGGCTGAATCACCGTGACCTGATTATTATTCGGCACCAGCCTTAGCAGACTATCGCCCCTATTCTCGAAAAACTCTGGGGAGGCGGGTTGTAAAAAAAACTTCAGTCCCAATTCATTCTGAAACCGCCCCAGCACCGCCGGGGTAATCTGCCGCCCCATCAGCAGCACCCCGCGGACATCGCCGCTGCGATCCGAGGGGAGAATTTTCCGTACCGAGAGCATAATCGGAATGTGATAATCTTCACCCTCCACCACAGTATTGGAATCACACAGGCGGTTGGTACAGGGCAGGAAGCCAAAATGCTCCTCCCCATATAGGGTACGACGGGCAATCGGCACCAGCAGATCCTGCAGGGTCTTGGGGATGGTCACAATAAATTGCTTGCCCGACTTGAGGTAATAGATGGAGCGAATCACCTGCCCCTTGGCATCGATAATAAGGACAATATCCGCCCCAACATCGCGAAGCATCGATGGGGTAATATCCATCGCCCGCTCGGGGCGACTGGTCTCGCTGATCTTGACCAGACTGTCCGACTTAGACCAGTTGTCGGCCGAATGGTCGAGGCTTTCCATCTCCGAGAATAACAGACTCCGCAGCCTTTGAGCATCGCGCAGATTCTGTTCGTTCTGCACCTTGGTAAAACTCGGATAGATGACCTTAGACATGATGACGCCGCTGATCACCGCCAACAGGGCGAAGATCACCGCAGAAATCAAGGCTAGTTTTAAGTTGATCTTCATAAAGAATCTGCCATTCATTCAAATAACGATTTAATGACTCTACTCTATAATTACAACTAAAAACACTGTTTATTTACTTAAAGAATTTAATTGATACAATTTATTCAAAATGATTACTATTGCCTTGCCATCTTCGCAGCCCGCCGCAATGATCGATTTATTCATGGATTCAAGCCGATCCGACCAGACCAGGGCCGAGACCGCCGCCCTTTTGGACAGGCTGTAGACCAAGGCTTTGGCCGCTGGCGCCGGGTTTAGCAAGAGGCACAGCTGGCCATCCTCCAGCCCCATCGCCCAACCAAAACTGTTTTTGGCACTGGCCAGCTGAACGATTCTCTGACTTCCAGCCCCCGGCCAGAGCAGTTCGGGTTCCTTGCCTTCAGGACCATCGCCGGCAAAACCCCAGCCGAGCAGTTCGGGGATTCCCGACCCCGCCAGATGCAGACCATCATGGCCCCAGGCAATCGTAGCGACCTTGCCGGGATAGCCCGCCATCCGCATATCGGTCAGGTCACTCAGCCGCCAAACATGAATCTCCCCATCGCGAAGGGCCGAGGCCAGATAGTTTCCATCCGGACTCTGGCTCAGGTGAATATGACTGCCCGGCCATTTTAACGGGCGCGATTTGGGCAGGCCATCGACACCCCGCTGCGCCAGATCAAATATCGTCACCCCACCAAAATGGGCGACCGCCAGCCGCGAGCCTAGCCACAAGAGGGCGGCTACGGTCGAGGGCAAGGGGGGCAAGATCAGCGGCTGAGATTGACCCGCCATCATCACCCCGACCGACTTGCCAAAACCATAGCCAATGTCATCGGCTCGACTGATGGCGAGGGATTCAATCCAGCCGCGCGGATGATGGGCGAGTCGCGTCATCTGCCCCTCCGCATCGATCCGCGACAGATGGCCATCGTCGCCGCCGGCCAAAAATCCATCGCGATAGGGCACGAGCGACAATATCGCGCCCTGGTTATTTTGGGCCTTCTCGCCCGTCATCAGATTGACCTCTCTCGCCACCCGCGACTCTAACTCCGTCAGCCGCAGCAGTCGCACCGTGCCATTACCAAGGGCAAAGGCAATCTGAGGCGACTCGCCGCTGTGATTCACCGCCACTGCCGTGACAAAATGGTTAAAGGCCCATTGAGAGACAATTGGCGCGGAGTTGGTTCTGGAAACTTGGGTCATGGGGTGATCATTCTGTTGTGTAAGAAAAGGTTTGAAAGAGTCGGAACAAATTTTTGAGTCAAGATTTAGCAACCCCCCTTAGTCTCACTAGGCAGCAAGCTGCCAAGTTCGACTATTCCCCCCTTCTGAAGAAGGGGGGATTTAAACAAAACAGTTAAAATCCTATTACCTCCCCTTCTTTAGAAGGGGAGGATAGCAAACCTTAGCGAAGACGAAGTCGAGCTTTAGGTTTGCTTGGAGGGGTTGGAATTAAATTAGAACTATATAGTTATCTCACCCCTCCCTTACGATTCCCTTAACAGGCCTCAGAATGCCGCACAGAGTTCAAACCCCTTGCGCAGTTCAGCCTCGTCGAGATTGCGGCCGATAAAGACCATGGTCGAGCCACGACTATCGGACTTGCGCCAAGGTTGTCCGAAGCTGGTGCGCATCTGCATATGAACCCCTTGGAAGACCAGCCGCCGATTCTCTCCGGCCACCGCGAGGATTCCCTTGGAGCGAAAAATATCGACCCCTTTAGACTTGAGGATAAATCCCATCCAGTCCTCAAAATCATCGAGTTCGACCTCGCCCGCCAGCCTCATCGATACCGACTGAATATCGCTGTCATGGTGATGGTGGTGACCATCGGGGGCCATAAAATCCGGCGCAATCTCGATCATTCGATCCAGTTCAAAGGACTGGCGGTCGAGCAGTTTTTTCAGCGGAACCTCTGATTCGACCGATCTGATCAATTCGGCAAAACGGTTGATGCTGCGCAGTCGTTTTTGCACTTCATCGGCCTCATCAGGGGTTACCAGATCGATCTTGTTTAAAATCAACAGATCCGCGAAGGCGATCTGCTCCGCCGCCTCGCGCCCCTGATCGAGTTGAGTCATGACATTCTTGGCATCAACCAGAGTGATAATGGTATCGAGGCGCGTGCGACTCTGCACCTCCTCATCGGCAAAAAAAGTCTGGGCCACCGGGGCCGGATCGGCAAGACCCGTCGTCTCGACGATGATCCCGTCAAACTTCTGACTCCGTTTGAGCAGGCCGCCAATCACCCTTATCAAGTCGCCGCGAACCGTGCAACAGATACAGCCATTATTCATCTCGAAAATCTCTTCATCGGCCGAGACCACCAGCTGATCGTCAATGCCCAATTCGCCAAATTCATTGATGATGACCGCGTATTTTTGCCCATGGGACTCGGTCAAGATGCGATTGAGCAGAGTCGTCTTGCCCGCGCCAAGATAGCCCGTCAAGATGGTTACCGGAATCAAATTCTGTGTTGCCATTATCATGCTCCGACCTGTTTAAATATAGTATCGCCGCTTACTTTAGGAAATCTAGAAAAAATCCAAATTTGTCATTCTGAGCTTAGAACAGTCCGAGCCTTGCGAGGGTAACTGTTCTTAGCGAAGAATCCAGAAATCTTAAAAGTTATCTGGACTCTTCGCTTGTCTAGCTAAGCCCTTCGCTTTGCTCGGGCAAGCGCGACGACGCTCAGAGTGACAAGGTATGTAAGGTTTTGTACCTCCTAAACCAACCGCGAACGGGTCACAGCCGCAGCAATATAGGATATAAAGAGCGGATGCGGGTCAAAGGGGCGCGACTTGAGTTCGGGATGAAACTGCACCCCGATGAACCACGGATGGTCGGGCCGCTCGACGATCTCGGGCAAACTCCCATCGGGCGACATGCCCGAGAATTGATAGCCATGGTCGCGCCAGAGTGGAATATAGCGGCTATTGACCTCGTAGCGATGACGGTGGCGCTCGCTGATCTCGGCGGCATTGCCATAGATTTGGCGCACCCGACTGCCTTCGGTCAGGAGACAGGGGTAGGCCCCAAGCCGCATCGATCCGCCCAGATTCTCCTCCTCCGACCTTCTCTCGAGCTGATTGCCGCGCAGCCATTGCGTCAGCAATCCGACGACGGGCTCCGCCGTCTCGCCAAATTCGGTCGAGGAGGCGGCAGTCAAACCGGCGAGATTACGACTACCCTCGATCATCGCCAGCTGCATCCCAAAACAGATGCCGAGGAAGGGAATCTCCTTCTCTCGGGCAAAACGCACGGCATTGATCTTGCCCTCGGAACCGCGCTGGCCAAAACCGCCCGGCACCAGAATCGCATCGACATGGGCCAGGTTGTGGACCAGCGGGTCAAGGGACTCATCGGCCGTGGCCTCGAGAATTTCGGCATCGATCCATTCCAGCTTGACCTTGACGCGGTTCTTTATGCCACCGTGATTCAAGGCCTCGACCAGAGACTTATAGGAATCGGCGAGGTTGGTATATTTCCCGACCACCGCGATGGTCACCTCTCCCTCTGGGTGGCGGCTGCGCTCAACAATGTCGCGCCACTGGTGGAGTTTTGGCTCGGTATGGTGTGGCAGATTAAAATGCTGCAATACCGCGCGGTCAAAGCCCGATTCATGGTAACTGATCGGCACCTGATAGATGGTATCGACATCCATCGCCGCCACCACCGAATCGGGGCGAATATTGCAAAACAATGCAATCTTGCGCAGAGCCTCAGCCGCAATCGGCCGGTCACAGCGACAGAGCAATATATCCGGCTGAATCCCCACCGACTGGAGTTCCTTGACCGAATGTTGAGTCGGTTTAGTCTTAAGCTCACCCGCCGAGGCAATATAGGGTACCAGAGTCAAATGGACAAAAACACAGTGATCGCGCCCCAATTCATTGCCCATCTGGCGAATCGATTCCAAAAAAGGCAGGGATTCGATATCGCCAACCGTGCCGCCAATCTCGATCAAGGCAAAGTCGATGCCCCCCAGGTCGGCCATGATAAATTCCTTGATCGCATCGGTGACATGGGGAATGACCTGGATGGTTTGCCCGCTGTAGTCGCCGCTGCGTTCCCGCGCGATCACCTCGCTATAGATCTTGCCAGAAGTGACATTATCGCTGCGCAGGGCTGGCACGCCGGTAAATCTTTCGTAATGGCCGAGGTCGAGGTCGGTCTCCGCCCCATCATCGGTGACAAAAACCTCGCCATGCTGAGTCGGCGACATGGTGCCGGGATC
>JASGCE010000352.1 GCA_030054295.1 Minisyncoccota bacterium | reverse complement strand
CTTCGTCTTCGCTAAGGTTTGCTATCCTCCCCTTCTAAAGAAGGGGAGGTGTAATGCATTGTAATCGTTACACATATATCCCCCCTTCTTTAGCAAACGGGGGAATAGTCGAACTTGGCAGCTTGCTCCCTAGTGAGACTAAGGGGGGTTGCCTGACTGTCATTAAAAATGACTTTTTCAGACTTTCCTAAAGGAAAGTCTAAAAAACTCCAAACTTGTCATTCTGAGCTTAGAACAGTCCGAGCTTTAGCTCGGCTAACTGTTCTTAGTGAAGAATCCAGAAAAGTTTAACTTATTGTAATTGCTTAGTTTTCTGGACTCTTCGCTTGTCTTGCTAAAGCCTTTGCATAGGCAAAGGCAAGCGCGACGACGCTCAGAGTGACAGGTGCTTGTTAGTTTACACTACGCACTAATTCCACCCAAATCTGTCTCTCATCCGCCTGAACTTTTACATGTCCTTTGTTTTTTAAGCACAATATTAAAAACCAAAGAATAAGGAATCGCTCAGGCCGTGCCTGTTACCCAATCCAGTTCAAAACCCTTTCGGTTGCAGGCAGGGGGGCAAAAAACCGTTCGACGGTTGCGGCATCCACCGTTTCTATCGTTGCGGGATTCCATTTGGCTTGATTGTCCTTATCGATCAAGACCGCGCGGATTCCTTCATTAAAATCGGCGGTAGTGATGCAGCGGAGGGCGAGGCGGTAATCGATCTGCAAAACCTCCTCCACCGACAGACCCTTGATTCTTTTAAGAAATTCGTGGGTCAAGACCATGCTGAAGGGACAGCGGTGGCGCAGCATATCGAGGGCCGTGGCCGCACCAGAATCGCTTGAACCATCGCTTGCCGCTTCACGGCTCAGGCGGGCGACAATATCAGCCATCGAATCGCCCGCGAAACAATGGTCGATAATCGCTTGCCGAGCGGGCAGGGTCGCAGCGGGAAAATCCTTGGTTTGGAATCGCGCGACAATGGCTGCCGCCTCCTCCTTTGTCCGCGGTGCTGCCGCGATCAAAGAGCCCTTGAGTTCAGCAAAATCAGCCGAAGCAACCACCGCCTGGGCAAATCCCAAA
>JASGCE010000009.1 GCA_030054295.1 Minisyncoccota bacterium | reverse complement strand
CAATCCAGCGGGGGGAATCGAGCGAAGCTCGATGGGGGGCGTCAGCCCCCCACTTATACAAGACTAAAAAACAGGGGGCTGACGCCCCCTCGACTTACTTCGTAAGTCTCACCCCCGCTGGATAGCCTCGTGCTATCGCACGACGCTATGAGGGGTGATGGGAGGGTTTTAATCTTTCGATACCCCTCATCGCGTTGTTTTCGAAAGTCTCACAAGATGTCCGTGAGGAGTCGGGAGGGTTCAACCTACTCGAACCCCTCATTGCGTTGCGTTAGCAAGGCAATCCAGCGGGGGGAATCGAGCGAAGCTCGATGGGGGGCGTCAGCCCCCCACTTTAATAACACAAATAACAGGGGGCTGACGCCCCCTCGAGTTTCTACGAAACTCTCACCCCCGCTGGATAGCCTCGTGCTATCGCACGACGCTATGAGGAGTCACGAGAGGTTTTAACCTTACGATAGGCTTTGCTCAATTCATCTTCGATAAGATGAAGTAAACCAATCTTGACTCCACAATTCAGCAAAATCGACTCATTTTACACTGTTAAAACTTGGCAATCTGTACTATTCCTTAGCACTTGGCTTACAATTTTTTCAGGATGATTCAATTGGACATTGACTATATTTCGTTGTTGGGTTTTATCGCGGGTGGTTTGACCACCTTGTCCTTTGCTCCGCAGCTCTATCGTTCGTTAAAGACCAAATCGGTTGCGGATGTTTCCATTGCTATGTATAGTGCAATGGTCGCTGGAGTCGTGCTGTGGGAGATCTATGCGATATTGATTAATTCACTGCCACTGATTATAACCAATATCGTCAGTTTTGTCTTGACCCTCTCGGTCTTGATTGCGCGGATTGTCTATGGCAGCGATGCCTATCGTAAGCGAGTCTCACAGTCTCAAACGGCAAGGGGCAGTTCAAGTCAAAATCGATAGTTTTTAACCGAGAGTTTATTAGCCCATGTTGAATCGATATAGAGCCTCCCTCAGTTTAAGAATCCTTTTGATAACGCTGGTCTCCTGTATCGCGCTGGGGGCGATTTTGGGCGCGGCTTCATTCTATATTCTAAAAAAAGATACCGAGATCCAGACCGAGGATCGGGCGCTGATTACCCTCAATGCATCATGGCATGTCTTAAAGAACCTCGGCACAGATATAAGTTTAAAGAATGACGAGCTGTTTTTTGGCAGCCATTCCATGACCAACAATCAAGCGTTTGTCGATGAGGTTCTGGCCATTTCCGATAGTCCGGTGACCATATTTGTCGGTGATGTCAGGGCCACGACGGCCTTAAAGGACGAGAATAATCGTTCGATGCAGGGCACGCGACTCGATAAAAACTCCGCCCTCTATAAGACAATCTATCAAGATAAGCAAAGCTATCGCGGCTATCTTTCGATATTTGCCAATAATGATTATTATGTTGCGGCCGACCCAATCAAGACCATTGATGGCGATGTGGTTGGGATTCTGGCGGTTCCAGTCTCGGTTGAATATTACCAAAAACGCACCCGTCAGTTTGAACAGTGGCTGTTGGTTTTGGTCATTGGGGTTACGGGCTTTGCCATGCTTGCGGGGGTTTTTATTATCAATCGGCAGGTGACCAGGCCCCTTTATATCCTGTCGAAAAGCCTGGTTTCGATTTCGCAGGGGGCGACTCACGAGGCCGTTCCCTATACGGGTCGGACGGATATTCTCGGCAAGATGGCGCGGGCCTGCGAGGTTCTGCGCGATTCGGTCAAGAATGCCAGCAGCCTTCACGATGAACAGCAGAAACTCCAAGAGGACCTGATTAAAAATCGACAGGATACTCTTGCCTCGGTTTCGTCCAAGGTCGAGACCGAAATGGGCAGCTCGATCTCGGTCATCTCCAAGGCGGCCAATGGAGTCGAGGCCTCGGCCCGTTCCATGTCATCGGCGGCGCAGCTTACCCTCAAGGAGGCGCGGATCGTCATCAGCCAGGCGGTGCAGGCGACGACGGCGATTGAGGGGTTGGCGGGTTCGGCGACGGAACTCTCGGCCTCGATTCAAGAGATTGGTCGGCTGGTCGCCCAGTCGAGCGAAATTGTCGGTGCCGCCGTCGATGATACCCGCCGCACCAACGAGATCGTGACTCATCTTGCCGATGGGGCCGAGCGGATTGGCAAGGTGATCAGCCTGATCGAATCGATTGCTGGCCAGACCAATCTGCTGGCCTTGAATGCGACCATCGAGGCAGCGCGGGCGGGCGAGGCTGGCCGAGGTTTTGCTGTGGTGGCCAGCGAGGTCAAGGCCCTGGCCAATCAGACCGCGCGGGCGACTCAGGATATTACCGCCTTGATCGGGGATATGCAGACCACGACCAATCAGGCGGTGGAGGCGATTCAGAATATTGCCTCGATTGTCGGCAATGTGGGGGAAATTTCCAACTCGATTGCGACGGCGGTGCAACAGCAGGATGCCTCGACTGCGGAAATTACCCAGACCGCTACCACGGTTTCAACCAGCACCCAGAATCTGCAAAGTCGGATGGTGGAGGTGGTCAATGCCGCTCGCACTACCGATTCCGAAGCGGGTAAGTTGCTCGATGCTGCCGAGGCCTTGACCAGCCAGACCGATAATCTCGCCGGTAATCTCAATCAGTTCCTGACCGAGGTTCGCGGCTAGGTTCGGGTTAATCGCGATACCAAAATCCTTTTTTTGTAGGACTCACCTGCTATGAAGATTAATTTTTCTGCCCCGACGAAAAACAAAAATGGCGTGACTGCATTGGCCGTGACCGAGGCTGAGGCTGAAGTCAGCAGCAAATCCGCTGCCAAAACCGAGCCAGTGCTGTCGCCGATTGTCGCCGAGTGGGACAAAGAGTCTGGCGGAATCATTGTCCGCGCCCTCGCCCACCACCGTTTCAAGGGCAAGATGGGGGATGAGCTCGAGGTGATTTTACCCACCAGCAAGGGCGGGGATTCGGCAAGTTCGCTGATGATCTTTGGCATGGGTAAGGTCGCGTCCCTGACTCGCGCGAAGGTGGGGGAAATCGGCGCCAATATTGCCGCTCGCGGTCTTGGTGGCAATAGCAGCGCGATTGAGATTGATCTCGATTCGGTCGCCGCTTCCCTGGAATCGGGTAAAGAAAAACCCGGCCTGTCGCTGGCCGAGATTGCGGCTGAACTGGCCCTCGGGGCGGCCCTGCGATCCTATCGTTTTGATAAATACCGCACCAAGATCAAGCCCGAAGAACAGCCGAACTTGACCAGTATCACCATCACCAGCAGCGATGCCGCGGTGGTAAAATCCGCCAAGGCCGCCTGGGCGGAGCGCGAATCCCTGGTCGAGGCGATTGAATTTACTAAGGATCTGGTCTCTGAACCGCCGAATGTTTTGAATCCCATCAGCTATTGCGCGGCCTTGGAAAGGCTCAAAATCGCCGGTCTCTCGGTGGAGATTCTCGACGACAAACAGCTGGCCAAGCTGGGGATGGGGGCCCTGTTGGGGGTCGGGCTTGGCTCGCCCCATCGGGCGCGGATTGCGATTCTGGAATGGAACGGCGGGGCTAAGAAATCCAAGCCCATTGCTTTGGTGGGTAAGGGTGTGACCTTTGACTCGGGCGGTCTGTCGCTCAAGCCGGCCAAGTCGATGGAGGACATGAAATGGGACATGGCCGGTTCGGCGGCGGTGGTCGGGGCCATGATTGCGGTAGCCAAACGCAGGGCCAGGGCCAATGTGGTCGGGGTGGTTGGGCTGGTCGAGAATATGCCCGATGGCGCGGCGCAGCGACCGGGCGATATTGTCAAGGCCTACGACGGGCAAACCATCGAGGTTTTGAACACCGATGCCGAGGGTCGTTTGGTGCTGGCTGATGTCCTGAGCTATACCGAGAAAAGATTTAGCCCATCGATCATGGTCGATTTGGCGACCTTGACCGGGGCGATTATCACCGCCCTGGGTCATGAAAATGCCGGGCTTTTTGCCAATGATGAAAAGCTTGCGGCGGCCATCAGCGCGGCAGGAGCGGAGGAGGGGGAGACGGTTTGGCAGTTCCCGATGAGTGATGCCTATGACAAGATGATCAATTCAACCATTGCCGATATGAAGAATATTGGCGATGGCACCTCGGGTTCGATTGTCGGGGCGCAGTTTTTAAAAAGGTTTGTCAAGGACACAGCATGGGCCCATTTGGATATTGCGGGCATGGCCTGGTCGGACAAGGCCAAGGGGACTTCGCCGAAGGGGGCTACGGGGTGGGGGGTTCGCCTACTCGACCGTTTGGTGCGCAGCTACGAATAGCGGGGAGCGTTAAGGATGGTGGAGGTTAGTTTCTATCACCTTACGACTCGGGGTTTGACCGATGCCCTCGGGCAGCTGGTCTTTATGGCGCGGGGGCGCGACATGAGGGTGGCGATTGCCTGTGGCTCGGTGGAGAGTCTGGTTCAGGTCAGTGATTCCCTGTGGGCCTATCCGCGGGCTGAGGCTTTTTTGGCCCATTGCCACAGTGGCGATAAACTGCCTGATGAACAGGCAAGGGTGCAGAAGATTTGGCTGACCGCGGCTGATGATTTTGTTAATGAACCGGAGCTTTTGATTCTCTGTGACGGTCGGTCTTTGGATGGCTTGGTGGTTCCATCGGTGACGCGGGTTTTGGATGTTTTTGACGGCAATGACGATGAGCAGCTGGCCTTGGCGCGGGAGCGATACCGATTAGCCAAGGTTGCGGGGCACGAGGTTAAGTACTATGCCCAGAATGAGTCGGGCGGCTGGCACCAACCGCGGGGCTGACGGGTTTTTAACGGCTCGATTTCGCAAATCGCATAACTCCATTTAACTCCTGCCGTTCGGCCAGGCCCAGAGTCACCAGATGGTTAAGGTGCGCCAATGCCTCGCCCATGGCAAAACTGATTTGAAAATCATCGAGTTCCCGTTCAAAAAGCGGGGTCAAAGATTCCGCCGCTGTGACCGGCGCGGTCATCAGCCGCAGCAGCAGTTCCAGCCGATCCTGATGGTGCGCAACCAACTGATCAATCCGACCGTGCAGCCCATAAAAGGGCCGACCGTGCGAGGGCAGCACCAGGGCATCGGCGGGAATCTCGGCCCTTAAACGCGCCAGAGACTTAAAAAACTCGGCCAGCGGGTCAGCATCCGGCGCGTCAAACCAGACCGAAATATTGGGCGAGATGGATGGCAAAACCTGATCCGCCGCCAGCAGAATCCTGCGCCGCGACTCATAAAGCATGGTCTGGTCATTACTGTGGCCGCCGCCAGAAAGGACGCGCCAGTCCGCGCCGCCGAGGGGGATGGTGTCGCCATCAACCAGCCAGTGTGGCTCGCGCGGCAGGTGCGGCACCGACATGGCATAGCCGAAACTAAAGTGTTGTTGCTCGGCCAGGGCCTTTCCCGACAGTCCATGCAGGGCGAAGAATTTTAACCGATGTTGCGCCTCGAGCTCATCCGACATGTCGCGGGTCTCGGCGGCAATCCGATGTTCCTCGCGCGACATATAGGCCGCAGCACCCGTGAGCGATTGCAGCCACTCGCCACAGCCAAGATGGTCGGGATGGTAATGGGTAATGACAATCTGGTTGATTTTTCGCCGAGCAATCTGCGGTTGCCAAATCGATTTGGTCGCCTCGTCATAATGGCCAGCATCGATAATCGCACAGTCATTTGCCGCGCCAAATATCCAGCAGTTAATATGGTTGAGGGCAAAGGGCAGCGGCAACCTGAACCAGGTGATTCCCGTGACAGGTTCAGTCACCGAGCCAATCGCCGGCGCAGCACCAAAGGGATAGTCAGGGGTGAAGGGGGGCTGATTATTCATCAAGTTCAAATCTATATTGAATGCCATCGGAAACAATCTCATAGATATTTAATTCTTTGAGTTTGTCCCTTATCTGCTGCGAATGCCCCTCAATCCCGAGCTCATTCATCGCGGCGCGAACCGATGAATAAGGGGTTCCATTGACCTTAACTGGATATAAACGAAACTCTTTGACCTCCATGCCGTTGGCTCGTTTAAAGGCAGGATATTCTCTGCGTACAGTGTTTTTATTCCATTTGTGTTTTTCACAGAGTAAAATCAATTCCTGGTTTGTGAGGTTTTTAAACTTTAATTTTTCAAATTCTTTCCACATTTCCGATTTAATGGAATTGCTATCTTGCAGGTCCTCTGTCGCAAGAATGTTACCGACATCCGCTATAGCATTTATTTCTTCATCTGCTATTTTTTCCTCAAACAGATTCCACCCTAGAATTCTAAAAACTCGCAAAATTTCCTGTTTATAGACATTAACCCGAACAGTGTCGTGGGAGTTTGGTGTGATTTCACTTGGACTCTTATCGTTTGTAATTTTCCAACGGCTGCGGGATTTTGCTAGTTTATAAAAATTGTACTCAAGAACAGCTGAGTGATGGCTCGTGAGATTACCGTTTGAGCTCGTAAAGCCAATTGTCTGTGACCAAAAATCTTTACGGCTACTGTTAGCGTGAGTTTTCATGCGTGTAATAAAACTATCATCAGTCTTACCAATGTAACCCTGGAGTTCTTGTCCTCTTGAATCGAAGCAATTCTGGTTCGAAAGACAATAGACCCAAGACTTACTTTCTCGTAAGTCATTTATGATTTTTGCAGTTTCTTCAAGTCGTTCTCTTGGAATCAAATAGGCTTGAATTCTATCGCTCGAAATATTGAGTACTCCTTCAGGGTAGTCTTCTAACTTGCTAATACTGAAGCTAAATTCTTCTGCCATTATAGTTACCTTTCATTAAGATTGATGTAACGCTCTATACCGACGGTTTAACCAACAGATAGAGCCAGATTAAAAAGGACAGACTGAGCAAGGCTATTCCCAATCCAAGGCCGATGATACTCAGGCTCAGGGGAATCGACCAACTGAGCATCAGGCCATAGACCACCACCAGCAGGCGGCTCGCGCCAGCATCCACCGCGCGGCGAGTCAGGGTGCGGGCACTCCAAAAAATTATCAGGCAGACAAAAAGATAGACCAGCGGCAAACCAAAGCCAAGGGTCAAGATACTGAGGGTGACAAAACTTAAAAACCCAAAAACCGCGACGCAGTAAATCACCAGATGCATGAGCAGAAAAGGGAATCTTTTTAAAGGCCTAGAGCGCGGTGCCAAAAACACCCCAGCCAAAAACGCCACCATCGGCAACAGCCCAAAAAGCATCAGGACAATGACCCCGAGGGCGGCTATGGCTTCAAAAAACAGCATCTTATTTCCTTTATTACTGCGCGACTGGCTTGATTATTACCATCAAATCTTGTTAAATCAAAATTTGTTTAACCGCAGTGCGAGAATTAAAATGGCCTTGATTCCTTTCGACGACCGTGACGGCACCATCTGGTATGATGGAAAACTCGTGCCTTGGCGCGATGCAAAGCTTCATGTCTTGACCCATGGGCTGCACTATGGCAGTGCGGTTTTTGAAGGCGAGCGCGTCTATAATGGCAAGGTTTTTGAACTGACGGCCCATTCGCAGCGGCTGATTGACTCGGCGCATCTGCTCGATATTCAGGTGCCATGGAGTCTAGCCGAGATCGACCGCGCAACCATCGAAACCATTAAGGCTAATAATATTACCGAGGGCTATGTCCGCCCGATTCTGTGGCGCGGGTCAGAAATGCTGGCGGTGGCAGCGCAGGCAACCAAGCCGCACCTGGCCATAGCCTGCTGGGTCTGGCCCGATTACTACACCAAGGAAAAACGCCTGCAGGGGATTAAGCTGGGCATGGCTGACTACCGCCGCCCGGCGCCCGATACGGCCCCGGTCAAGGCCAAGGCCGCAGGCCTGTACATGATCTGCACCCTGTCAAAGCACAAGGCCGAGCGCGAGGGGTTTGACGATGCATTGATGCTCGATTACCGCGGGTTCTTGGCGGAATGTACCGGGGCGAATTTATTTTTGATTCAGAATGGCGAGGTCCACACCCCCGAGGCCTCGGGCTTCTTGGCTGGAATTACCCGCAAGACGGTGATTGCCCTCGCCCTAAAACGCGGGTTAAAGGTGGTCGAGCGGCAGATCATGCCAAACGAACTGGATTCAACCGAGGAGGTCTTTATCACCGGCACCGCGGCCGAGATCACGCCAGTGAACGAAATCGCCGGGGTTAAGTTCCAGGTCGGAACCATCACCCGCGGCCTGATCGAAGACTACGAAGCCCTGGTGCGCGGGAAGTAGGGTGGGGTTGGTTTAATGTTAATTGGCACTGACTATTTTCAAGACTATCGCCGTCAACTCGGATTTACCAATCAATCGGCAGTCAAGAATTTCTTCGGTGCCAAGGACATTGTTGCCGAAGTGGATATGCATTTTATTGCTAAACTGAATGAGAGATTGGCAGAGTCTATTCGTGTCATTAATCGCGTTATTATTCAGGAACTTAGACCTGATTCATTAGATGGTTTTATCGCAGACTATATCAATCGACCCTATGAAATTATTGTCAATAATCATCTTTTGCCAAGACTGAACAATCAAGGTCGGCGACCCGAGCAGGTCTATTTCTCTTGGATGCGCGGATATATTTTTGCCAACTATTTCCGTAAATCCCTATGCCAAATTTTTGATGTCGATTTCAGCCAAGTTTCTTTTGTTGGGGATGATGATTTTTCCAGTCTCGATACATTTAAACGAACGCCAAAGGCAGATATTGAGATAGAGTTAAACCATAAAAATCGTGTCCATATAGAAATGCAAACTGGTTTTACGGGAATCAATGACATCAAACAACATAAGGTAATCGAGGCTAAACGACTAGATCGGGAAGATGGAATTGAAACCATCGCTATTCATTTTGATCTTTATAATGGTCAAGTTGCTTTTTTAAAATTAAACCAAATCGAAGAATCCAATATGCATTGGATTTCCCGCCAGCAAATGGAGGGACAGACCGTTTTTAACATCGACCAGAATTTCTTCATTTGGAAAATTACGGAACCGCCACCACAATATACAGACATTAAATTCGAGTATTAAATTATGCCAACCGATTCAAAAATCAAACTCCTCGATCTTTTTGCTGGTGTTGGTGGGCTGAGTTATGGTTTCAGTCAGAATCAGAATTTTAAAATCGTCGCGGCGAATGAAATTTTGCCCGCCATGGCCAAGGCCTATAGTCTCAATCACCCGTCCGTTCCGATTTATCAAAGGGATATTGCCGAGTTTTCGGCTGAGGATCTGTCCCAAGATTTAGGCATCAAATCGGGTGAGATTGACGTCATTATCGGCGGGCCGCCCTGTCAGGCCTTTTCTACCGTTGGCAAGCGAAATTCAGATGATCCAAGGGCTCGATTATTTAACCAGTATTTTCGATTACTTACCGAGATTAACCCTAAACTCTTTATTTTCGAGAATGTAAAGGGTTTGGAGTCGATGGATCAAGGAAAACTTCTGACAAATATTATTGAATTATTTGAATCGATTGGTTACAAGGTACAGTATAGAATCCTTAATGCCGCCGATTACGGTGTCCCGCAGATCCGAGAAAGACTTATAATCGTCGGTTCAAAATTAAATACCCAATTTACCTATCCCGATTCTACCCATGGCGAGTCGCAAAAATCAGAATCCCTATTTGACACTAAGAAACTTTCCTATTTGACATTATCCGATGCCATTGGCGATTTGCCGCTGATTGCTTCGGGCGAGGAGTCTGACCATTATCGAACCGCAGCCCAAAACCCATATCAAATAAAAATGCGCGAATCGGCCCCGACTAAACTATCGGATCACAATGCGCCAAAGAACAATCCGCAGCTCATTCGTTTGATGGAGGCCTTGCCCGATGGAGGCTCGCCTGAAGACCTGCCGCCTGAACTTCGCCCGAGTTCGGGTTTTAAAAACACCTATTCGCGGCTGTGGTGGGATCGGCCTTCACCGACCATCACCCGTAACCTTAGCACTCCATCATCCTCCCGCTGTATTCACCCCAGGGTGGCGCGTCCCTTGACGACGCGGGAGGGGGCGAGGCTGCAATCCTTTCCTGACAGCTATCAATTCTATGGTTCGCGGGGAGATCGCAATTTACAAATTGGTAATGCGGTGCCGCCTCTGTTATCTCAAGCCTTGGCTGATTCAATTTTATCCAATATAATCAAAGGCTAATAAGATAATGCTCGGTAGTTAACATTAACTATTGCTTGTAACTGGTTATTCTGTAATAATTTTTTACAGATACTTGGTCACAGTTACAGCAGGATATGAAGATGCCTCAAATTATAGCAGCGGCGGCGGCACCCAATAAGACGGTTACTTCTGATAATATCAAGTCGGTCTATTCCAAGCTTCGCACGGCCAAGGCGCCGGTTTTTAAGGGGATTGAGGGTTTGGCGATCAATCAGCGGCAGCAGATGAATGGTTTGGAGCTGTTGGCGCGGGTCGAGGACAAGACTGTGCCGCTGGTGTTTTTTGATCCGCAATATCGGACGGTGCTCGACAAGCAGGCCTATGGTAATGAGGGGGCGCGGCAGAAGCATCGCGCCAGTTTGCCGCAGATGCCGGAGGATATTATTGCCGAGTTCCTCAGCGAGATTGAGCGGGTACTAACGCCGCAGGGGCATCTCATGCTGTGGGTTGATAAGTTTATTGTTTGCAGTGGGTTGGAGTCTTTGATGGCTGGCACCGAACTCAATCTGGTCGATATGGTGACTTGGAATAAGAAGCGGATTGGCATGGGTTATCGGACGCGGCGGACGGCGGAATATTTGGTGATTTTTCAGAAGTCTCCGGTGCGGGCTAAGGGGGTATGGTGTTTGCATAATATTCCGGATGTGTGGGATGAAAAGATTACCGATCGCAGCCACAGTCATTCTAAGCCGGTTGAATTGCAGAAGCAGTTGATCGAGGCGGTGACTAATCCGGGGGATCTGGTGATTGATCCGGCGGCGGGAAGTTTTTCGGTGATGGCGGCGGCGATGGCTCAGGGTCGGCGGTTTCTCGGCTGTGATCTGCTGGGGTAGTTATACTCTGTTCACTTGAGAAATCTGAACATAATTTTGAAATCTGAGGTTAACGGAGAATAAAAGTGGGGGATGACGCCCCCGTCTCACTTCGTTCGACTCCCCCGCTGGATCGCCTTACTTCGTAACGCGATGAGGGGTTTTCATAAGATTTAACATTCCCTCCTCCCCTCATTCCTCATCCAGTTTGGCAATTAAATCCCTCAGCAGATTGGTCGTCACGGCCATGGCGGAGGGGGTCAAACCCACCAGAATTGCTGCCTCCTCCTCGTTAAAGCGGGGGAATATATCGGACAATAGCTGCTCGCCCTTGGCGGTCAGTTGCACTAGGCATTGCCGCCTTTCTTCGGGTGGGGTGCGGCGGACTAAAAACCCGCGTTTCTCGAGGTCATTCAAAATCGACGATAGGCTGCTTTTGGCAATCCCGACCTCTTGCGAGAGTCGGTGGGTCGGCAATTCGCCAAAAATCCACAAACACCAGAGAGTCACAAAGGCCGACCAATGGAGTCCATTGGTGCTTAAAACCAGGGCTTCAAAATGCTGGCGAATCAGACTCGAGGCGCGGTGCAGGTTGGAGACCAGGGCCATGGCCTCGCGGTTGATGGGAAGGGAGGCAACCTTCTGTTCGCCGAGAATCTCGGCAGTGGGTTTAATCGACATGGTGACTACCAACCGGGTCAAGATGGTTTACTATAGACTATACAAGCGTCTGTCTCATCAATTGGCTAAAATAGGCTGAGGCTTCAGAGATTGCAAAAAAAATCTTGTAAAATTAAATTAATTGGTGGATCATTCGAGAACGAACAGTACTGTCGATCCTTAAACTATCAATAATCCATCTATAATCCCTCCTATCAAGGTGTTATGGCAAGGCAGGGGTTGCTGATCTTCGCACCAGAACTATGGTTAGATAAGCCATTCTCATAAAAATCTTCACTTACAGGAGGAAACCATGACTGAATCAGAATCAAACCCGCAAAAATCTAAAAATCGTCTGCGCCAAGGTTCGCTTGGGGTAGCGGCGATTACTTTTTTTGTGATCTCGGCGGCGGCTCCCTTGACCGGGATTGCTGGTGGCACGCCGGTTGGCATGTTGCTAGGTAATGGGGCCGGGGTTCCCTTTGCCTTTTTGCTGATTACGCTATTGCTGCTGGTTTTTTCGGTCGGCTATACGCGAATAGCCCGATATATTAACAATGCTGGATCGTTTTATGCCTTTGCTTCTCAGGGCTTTAACGGTCGGATTGGAGCCGCCACGGCCTATACGGCGATGCTGGCCTATATTACGATGCAGATTGGACTCTATGGACTCTTTGGTGCGGTGACTGAGGGAACCATCGGGGCACTATTCGGCCTCTATTTGCCCTGGTATCTCTATGCTGGTTTTTGTGTGCTTCTCATCAGTATTATGGGCTATCGTAAGATCGAACTATCGATGAAGATCTTGACCCTGTTGGTGATTTTGGAATATCTGGCCGTCTTTATCCTCGACCTGTTGATTGTGGGTAAGGGTGGAGCCAGTGGTAACGGCATTGGTATGACCAGCTTCAGCCTTCATGCCCTGTTGAGCGGGACGCCGATTTTGGGGTTCCTGCTCTGTTTTGCCTCCTTCATGGGTTTTGAATCGACGACCATCTATTCGGAGGAGGCCAGGGAGCCGAAAAAAACCGTTCCCCGCGCGACCTATGCTGCGGTGCTGGCGATTGGAATCTTTTACACCGTCACCACCTGGTTAATGGTCGAGGGTGCGGGGGCCGAACGACTCGTTGAGACCATCGCCGGACTCAAGACTCCGGATGGCGTTCCCGACCCGACGCTCTTTATCTATAGTCTGACCGACAAATATGCCGGTAGTTGGTTGACCCTGCCGATCCAGCTTCTGTTTGTCTCGAGTCTCTTTGCGGCCTTGCTGGCTTTTCACAATGCGACCTCGCGCTATTTTTATGTTTTGGGGAGAGAGGGTTTGCTGCCCAGCCATCTTGGCCACACCCACGAGATTCACCAAAGCCCCCATAAGAGTTCGATAATGCAAACCATTATCTCAATCCTCTTTGTCGCGCTTTTTGCTCTGTCGGGTATTGACCCGGTGCTGGGGATGTTTACCTGGATGACCAATACGGGAACCTTGGCGATTATCAGCATTATGGCATTGGTCTCCTTCGCCATATCTTCCTATAGTTTAAGAATGTCGGATCAGGGCAAGGAGTTCTTCACCATGTCGGTCATGCCAGTTTTTGCTGGGGTATTGATGACAATGATTGCGGTTCTGGTCTCGCGCAACTTCGACATTTTGATCGGGGCGGATCCTGCTAAACCCTATACGGTGGTTATGGCCTATCTCTTGCCTTTATCGGTGCCGGCTGCGGCGGTTTTTGGCTTTATCATTGGCTCGATCTTGGCAAAACGCAATCCGAGTGCCTATCGTGAGCTCGGTAAAAACCAGATCGATTGATTTCAGACTGATGACAAACTGTTATAAAATCAATTCACCTCCCCTTCCTGCTTTAGGAAGGGGAGGATAGTCGCAGCTTGGCAGCTTGCTGCCTAGCGAGACTTGGAGGGGTTGGTTACTCTGTTGATTATAAACAAAAACCAACCCCTCCAAGCAAACCTAAAGCTCGACTTCGTCTTCGCTAAGGTTTGCTATCCTCCCCTTCTAAAGAAGGGGAGGTGTAAGCTATTGTAATCATTGCTACTTTATCCCCCCTTCTTCAGAAGGGGGGAATAGTCGACCCGTCAGCGAATGCTGACATGCGTCAGCGGATGCAGCTTGCTGCTTAGTGAGACTAAGGGGGGTTGCCCGATTGTCATTAAAAAATCACTTTTTCAGACCTTTCTCAAGTGAACAATGCATAAATCCAAAAAATTATTCCTTGACATAGGCATTTTACGATGGAACTATACGATGTCGAACGATTTTTAAAAGCGATCGGGACTGAGTTCAAAACAAAGAAACAAATGCCATAAAGGGGGGGATAAATGTCGATCTCAATCGAAAACCACCGGGTTGATCATCGTCATTTTATTGGCGGCGAGCGGGTCGATTCCCCTAGGTCGTTTTTGGATATTTCCCCCATCGATGAATCTCCCTTGGGCGAGGTTGCCGCTGCCGATGCCGCAATGGTTGACCGCGCGGTTGCCGCGGCACAGCAGGCCTTTCCGCAGTGGAAAAACCTGACGGCAGAAAAAAGGGCCGGCCATTTGCTAAGGGTCGCCGAACTGATCGAGGGGCGGATCGAGACTCTGGCCCAGGTCGAGACCGCCGACAATGGCTCTCTGTTGCGATCCCATCGCCGCGGGGTCATGCCGCGGGTGGCCCATAATTTCCGCTATTTTGCCGAAGAATTGATGCGGCTCCATCACGATGATTTTATCACCCGCGACCATGTTAATAAGGTTTCGTGGGAAGGCAGTGGCGTGGCGGGAATCATCACCCCGTGGAATGCCCCGCTGATGTTGGGCTCTTGGCGGATTGCCCCGGCCTTGGCGGCGGGTTGCACGGTGGTCTTTAAGCCCCCCGAATGGGCACCCTTGACCGCTTCGCTGCTGGCCGATGTTTTTGCCGAGGCCAATGTGCCAGCGGGAGTCTTTAATGTCGTGCAGGGCATAGGTAGCGAGGCTGGCGCAGCATTGGCGGCCCATCGCGGGCTGCGGCGGATGGCCTTTACCGGTTCGGTCGCTACCGCCCGTTCGATTGCCGTCGCGGCTGGGCAAAATCTGGTGCCATTGTCATTTGAATTGGGGGGAAAATCGCCCTTTATTGTCTTTGCCGATGCTGATCTGGATCGCGCGGTGGAGCTGGCGGTCGGACAATATGACAATGCTGGCCAGGTCTGTTTGGCCGGAACGCGAATTCTGGTCGAGCAATCCATCCGCGCCGAGTTTCTCGAAAACTTTGTCAAGCGGGCGAGGACTCTACGCCAGGGTGACCCTCGTGACGAGGCCATTGACCTCGGCCCCCAGATCAGTCGGGTTCATTTTGATCGGGTCAAGGGTTTTGTCGAGCGGGCCAAGGAGTCTGGACTCGTCTGCCCCCTCGGCGGTAATCCCAATCAAGAATTGGGCGGATTGTATTTTAGCCCGACCCTGTTCCTCGACCCGCCCGCCAGCAGCGAAATCTGGCAGTCCGAAGTCTTTGGGCCAGTATTGACCCTGAGCAGCTTCAGCAGCGAAGCTGAGGCCATTGCCCTGGCCAATGACACCGATTACGGGCTGGCGGCGGTGATTATCACCAGCGACAGGTCCCGCGCTGAAAGGGTCAGCCAGGCCATCCCGGCTGGAATTATTTGGAACAATTGCTTTTTTGTCCGCGATCTGCGGCAACCCTTTGGCGGCAATGGACTATCGGGGATTGGACGAGAAGGGGGGCACTGGTCTTTTGACTTCTATGCCGATCTTAAATGCCGCGTCTTTGCTCCCGACCTGGCTTAGTTTTAATGGAACCGAGGAAATTATAATGGCAGAGGTTGTTGGTAATGCTTTATTGGCCCATGTTCCCACCATCATGCTCCCCGAATCGATCCGACGGGAGTTGAACGAGGGGGAGGACTTTAGTCTCGTCGAGGGTCTGAATCGCTTTAAAAGCGAGGTGATGGAAAAACTCCGCCCCGATCTGGTGATTGTTTTTGACTCCCACTGGTTTACCACCGTCGAGTTTGTCGTCACCAGCCATAAAAGGCGGAGTGGCAAGTTCACCTCCGAAGAATTGCCACGCGGCATGAGTCAGATTCCCTATGACCTGCCCGGCGATCCAGAATTCTCACAGGCCTGGGCCGGTCATGCCGCGGCCCATGGCACCTGGATTACCCCCATCGATGATCCCTATTTGCCGATCCATTATGCGACGGTCAATATCGCCGAATATTTGCAATATGGCAGTGAGGCCTGGGTCTCGATAAGCTGCCCGCAGACGGCAGAGACCGATGATTTTTTACGCGCGGGTCGGGCTCTGCGCGATGCGATTGCCGATTTTAAAAAGCCGCGCAAAATCCTGCTGATTGCTTCGGGGGCCATGAGTCATAGGTTCTGGTCGCTCAAACTGCTGCGCCAGCATGAATCGGCGGCGGTTAAACATATCTTCAGCCCCGAACATGCCGCAGCGGATCTCGAGCGGATTGAATGGCTCAAGGCGGGAGACCATGGTCGAGTCATTGCCACCATGCCCGAATTCCTCACCTTTAAACCCGAGGCCTCCTTTGGCCCCTATCTCATGATGGCCGCGGCGATGGGAGAGGCCAATTGGCGCGACCGCGGCGAACTCTATAGTCTTTACGAAAATTCAATCGGCACCGGACAGGTTCATATTAACTTTAAGCGACAATAACCATAGCAAAGGGGGGGTAAAAACCATGCGCGAAATTCGGAGAATCCTATTGAACGGCATAGTCGCCGAGGTGGTGCGCGATGGCGAAGACTTGGTCGCGGGTGATGGTCGCCGCATCAAGATTAGCGACGCCCATCACCTGCCGCCGGTGGTGCCGAGTAAAATCATCTGTGTCCATCTCAACCATGTCTCGCGGGTCAAGGAGTTCCAGATCAAACTATCCAAGACCCCGACCTACTTCCATAAACCGACCTCGGCCTTGAACAGTCATGGCGGCGCGGTGGTGCGGCCGAAGGGCTGTAAATGGCTCAATTTCGAGGGGGAGGTGGCCATTGTGATTGGTCGCACCTGCCGCAATATTTCCCCCAGTCAAGCGGGTGACTATATTCGCGGCTACAGTATTGCCAATGACTATGGGCTACATGATTTCCGCGATACCGATGCGGGTTCGATGCTGCGGGTCAAGGGTAGCGATAGTCTTTGCCCCATCGGCCCGGGTCTGGTCGAGGGTTGGGACTTTAGGCATAAATACCTCCGCACCTTCGTCAATGGCGAGATTAAACAGGATGGCAATACCGACGAAATGACCTGGGATATGCACTATCTGGTCGCGGATATTGCCCGTACCATCACGCTCGAGGTGGGGGATGTCCTGCTGTCGGGTACCCCAGCCTTTTCTCGGCCGGTTAAGCCCGGCGATCTGGTCGAGGTCGAGGTCGAGGGACTGGGTCGCCTCAGCAACCTCATTGTCGAGGGGCCAACTGCCATTCGCGATGATGTCGGGGCGCAACCGACTGAGTCCGAGGAGGTGGTCTCGACCGCCCTCGGCGGCGACTGGGAGTTTCGCGGCATTCGCGCACCGATCCGGGGTTAAAGGAAAATAATCATGACCAGTAACAAAGGTTTTTTCTATCCAAGGTCGGGGAGCGGTGAGTCTTCGCTTCTGCCCGCTCCGCCCTGGCACTATTCTGGCGATCTCTTGACCATTGAATATCGCACCGATCCCAGTCTGGTTGCCGAACTGCTGCCGCCGCCGTTAAAACTGGCCAAGGATGACCCGGGGGCGGTGGCCTTGATCTGGGCCGATTGGCAATCCTGTGGTGCCAGCCATGACGAGATGCTCGACCCGATTCGCTCGCAATATAAAGAAGCCTTTGTCGTGGTGCGCTGTGACTATCAGGGGGCGACCTATTCGCGCTGTGTCTATATTTGGGTCGATAAGGATTTTGCGATGTTGCGAGGGATTCACCAGGGCTATCCCAAGAAAATGGGTTCGATTCATATGACTCGCCCTCACCCCTTTGCCCCGGCGCCGCGGTTGGAGGCTGGAGCGCGATTTGGCGCGACATTGGCAGCGGGAGACCGTCGCCTGTCGGAGGCGGTGATTCGCTTGACCAAAACCACCGATAAGAACGGCTTTGTCAATGGTCACCCCATGGCCCATCACCGTTTTTACCCGGCCATCCAGACCAGCTCCACCCAGCCCGATTCTGGCGATGTCTTTGCTGAACTTATCGAATCGACCGCCGCCAAATTTGAAGGCGGCCCGGTCTGGCAGGGGGAGGTTGAACAGTTCTCGCTGTTTGACTCCCCGACCGAAGAATTAACCCGCCTGATGCCGCGCGAAATGATCGGTGCCTTCTATCGGCAGATTGGCGTGGTCTGGAATGGCGGCAAGAGTCTGGAGATTATCGAGCCATAAACCTATGATCAGAGATTGAGGAGGAGAGGTTATGACAGGTTTTACACCAAGCGATCAGGGTGAGATTGATCTCGCATCCCATGATAGTTTTATCCATGGCGTGCCCTTTAACTTCTTTGCCAAACTGCGCCGCGACGACCCGGTCTATTGGCAGGAGATGCCAGGCCTTGATGGCAAGGGAAAAGGCTTTTGGTCAATTACCCGCCATAGCGATATTCTGGCCATTAACCGCGAATATCAGGACTATAGTTCAGCCCATGGCATTCGCATGGAAGACCAGACCGAGGAGGAATATCTGGCGCGGCGCACCTTCCAAGAAACAGACCCGCCCGAACATTCCCGCCTGAGGATGATTGTCAGCAAGGCCTTCTCTCGACCGGTGGTCTTGGAATATGAGAACCAGATTCGCGAGATCTGTATCGATGTGATTCAAAAGGCCCTCAAGGAACAAAAGATCGATGCCACCAAACAGGTCGCGCGGCAAATTCCGATGCGGGTTCTGGGGCAAATATTGGGGGCCAAGCATGAAGACTTTGAATGGCTGGTCGAGAAGGGCGATCAACTGATTGCCAATACCGACCCTGAATTCACCAAACATGTGCTGGATCAAACCGATACCGATGACTATCGCCTGATGCCCTTCCGTTCCCCGGCCGGGATTGAACTGTTTGACTATGCCCAAAAACTGATGGCCGAGAAGCAACGGATTGGCGACACCGAGGGAGTCCTAAGCCTGGTCCTGCAGCCCGACGAAAATGGCAATCAGATCAGTGTTCAGGAATTTAGGAATTTCTTTTGTCTGCTGGTTGCGGCGGGCAATGACACGACGCGCTATTCGATTGCGGCGACTCTCTTTGCTCTGGCCAGCCGACCGGCCCTGGTAAAACAGTTACAGGAGGCGGCGCGTAACGGCGGTAATGACAGCGAGGTCTGGGCCCTGGCAGCCGACGAGATGATTCGCTGGGCCTCTCCCACCATGCATTTTCGACGCACGGCCAAGCGCGACATGGTGCTTCACGGTAAGACCATCAAAAAAGGCGATAAGGTGATTCTGTGGTTTGTCTCGGGCAACCGCGACGAGACGGTATTTGAAGATCCGCACGAGATTAACCTCAGCCGAAATCCCAATCCGCACATTGCCTTTGGTCAGGGCGGAGTCCATGTCTGCCTCGGCATGTGGTTGGCGCGGCTGGAGGTCAAGGTGTTTCTGCAAGAATGGATCGCCCGAGTTGGCGCGATGGACCTGACCGAACCCCATCGCTATCTCAGGTCTAATTTTATTGGCGGGATCAAGTCATTGCCGATGGATATTACTAAAGGAGGGTCTGATAAAGTCGCTTTACAAATACAGTCAGACAACCCCCCTTAGTCTCACTAAGAAGTAAACTTCACCCGCTGACGAATGTCAGCATTCGCTGACGGGTCGACTATTCCCCCCTTCTGAAGAAGGGGGGATAAAGAAGCAATGATTACAATAGCTTACACCTCCCCTTCTTTAGAAGGGGAGGATAGCAAACCTTAGCGAAGACGAAGTCAAGATTTAGGTTTGCTTGGAGGGGTTGCACTATAAATTTGGAGTTTTTCAGACCTTACTAAAGGATAAAGCGATAATTTCACCAAACCAACCAAATCAAGGAGGAGAGCCAATATGACCCAAAACAAAAGATTGCGCCTGTTCTTTAGTGACCATTTGGGCTTACCGAGGGGCAAATATACGCCGCTTAAACCAAATGTCGCGGGCGGTACCTCGCGCTTCTGTCTGGGAATCTATGTCCTGACCTATAGTCGGACGCTCACCGATGCCCCGGGGGGTGGCTTGACCATTGGCCTACCCGATATGGAGGCGCGGTACAGTAGCGCAGATATTAGGACAGGGTGGGAGGAGGATACCGATGTCGTCATCTGCGACCAGTTTGATGCCTATGGCCAGCCCCTGGCCCTGTGCGGGCGCGGGGCCTTAAAAAGGGCGGTGGCCGAGTGGCAAAAACTTGGGCTTAACCCCAAACTGGGGATTGAACTCGAGGCCTATATTTTTGAACGCAACAGCCAGACTGGCGCCTATCAGCCCGCCGCCATGGGTGCCCCCTTTGTCTATAGTACTGGCCCCATCAATGATCCCAATGGTTTTATGGATGAGCTGTGGCATAGGGCAACGGAGGCAGGCTTTAAGATCGAATCCTTTCAGACCGAATTTGATCCCGGGCAGGTCGAGTTTGCTCTGGTCTTTGACGATGCGGTCAAGGCCGTCGACGAGATTTTTCTGTTTAAAATAATGGCGCGGGAAGTGGCCCATCAATGTGGCCTGGTCTTGAGCTTTATGCCCAAGCCGATCCTGAGCCTGGGAGGGAGTGGCGTACATTATAACATCAGCCTTGCCGATCAGGAGGGTAAAAATGCCCTGGGCGATGCCCACCGCGACGATCTCGCGGGGGCTAAGATGTCCAAAATAATGCGTGGGGCGACGGCGGGGATGGTTCGGCACCACCGCGCCCTGGCCGGGATTCTGGCCCCGACGATGAATTCCTATCAAAGGTTGCAACCGGCCAGCCTGTCGGGCTATTGGCAGAATTGGGGCTATGACCATCGCGGCGTGACTGTTCGCCTCTCGGCTGAGGCTGGGGCAAAGTCGCGGATCGAACATCGGATGGCCGATGCGGGCTGTAATCTCTATACAGCGGCGGCGGCCCTGCTTCAGGCGGCGCGGCTTGGCTTTATTCATGACTATGAATTGCCCTTGGCCGAGACCGGCGATTGCATCAACAGCCAGGATAGCCGAGATTCGGTGGCAGGTTCCTTGCTGGAGGCCCTGAATGATCTGGCCGCTGATACTGCCCTGTGCGAGGCTTTGGGGCCAGAATTGGTCACCAACCACATTGCCATAAAAAAATTCGAGGCCGCCGAGGTCACTGCCCTGGCCGATGAAACCGCCAAAAGGGACTATTATTTGCCCTTTGTTTAGGGGGGGGTTATGGATAATGGACTCACTTTACCTCCCCTTCCCCAGGAAGGGGAGGATAGTCGCAGCTTGGCAGCTTGCTGCCTAGCGAGACTTGGAGGGGTTGGTTAACATGTTGAATATAAAGAAATAGCAACCCCTCCAAGAAAACCTAACGCTCGCCTTCGGCTTCGCTAAGGTTTTCTATCCTCCCCTTCTAAAGAAGGGGAGGTTTCATATACTGCTGCGATAATTTATAAAATGCCCTGGAGAATTCCCTGCACCACCACACCCAAAAATTATCCCTTGACCGCTGTGGCGGCTTCGACTACAAAGGCACGAACCAGTAAACAGGAGTTCTTAAGGTGAAACGCACATTCCAACCCAGCAAAATCGTTCGCAAAAGGCGTCATGGCTTCCGTTCACGGATGGCAACCGTTGGTGGTCGTCGCGTGATTGCTCGTCGTCGCGCCCAGGGTCGGAAGAAGCTGTCGGCCTAGTGCCGCTGCTTAAGGCCTGGTTGTGATCATGCGGCCCTTTCATCTTGATGATCGTTGGTGCCAATAGCCTATGACAGTAAACCCCTCGCCTTTACCCTTCGTTGATGCAAAGAATCATTCAGTCCCCTTGGCCGCTATGGTCAAGCGGGCTGATTTTTTGCGGATGAATTCGACCCGTTATAAACACCATGCGGCGGGATTTGTCTTGCTGGCACGGCCGCGCGGGTTCGAGTCGGATTTGCCCCTCCCTTCTCCCTTACCGCGAATTGGCTATACGGCCAGCCGTAAGGTCGGTGGCGCGGTTGAGCGCAATCGCGCTAAACGCCGGCTGCGGGCTCTGGTGGCGGAGGTTATGGCCGGTCGCGCCGCAGCCCATTGGGATTTTGTCCTGATTGCCAGGGAAGTGACTGTTACCCGCCGCTGGTCTGATCTCCGAGATGATCTCGAACGCGGGATTGTTAAACTCTGTTCGGCGGTCAATTCCCAAGACGGGCAGCCACGGCAGGTTCGAACCAGGCTTGAGACAGAAAATGACGAGTGACTCCATTTTGCATTTTTGCGGGCTATATTGATGCACAGAAGGAATCCTGCTATTGGGTTGGTGACTCTGTTGGTTTGGCTGTGGCGGTCGATCCTGGGGCCGCTCATCAACATGATGAGCGGAAGTGGCGGCGGGAGAGTCTGTCGTTTTGATCCCACCTGTTCGGAATATATGCGGGAGGCCGTGACGAGCTATGGTTTTTGGCGCGGCGGTTGGATGGGTTTGAAGCGCGTTTTTAGATGTCATCCCTTTGGTGGCTCGGGCTATGATCCGGTGCCATAGATTGTTTTGGCTTACTCTTGGTTCGGCAGTGAAGCCGAAGGTCTTTTAAGGAACACCCATGTCGGAAAACCGTAATTTAATCCTTGCCATCATCCTATCGCTCTTGATTGTGGTCGGCTATCAATTCTTATATGCCATGCCCAAGATGCAGCAGGAGCAGGAGGCCCGCGACCGGGCCGCGATTGCCCTGTTGCAGCAAAAACCGACAGGTACAACGACAGCCGCTCCGGCGGCGGTTGGCACGGGTGTGGCTCCGCTGGCGACCGCGGCGACGGCGGTTAGTTCTGCCACGGGAATGGCGGCGGTGGCTCCGACAGTTCGTCCGATCTTGACCCGTGACAAGGCCCTGGCCCAGAGCCAAAGAATCAAGATCGACAGCCCGCGCATTCAGGGTTCAATCTCCCTGACTGGCGGTCGGCTGGATGATGTGACCCTACCCACCTATCGCCAGACGGTGGAGGCCAATAGCCCCCCCGTGACATTGCTCTCGCCGCGCGATTCGCCTGAAGCCTATTACACCGACACTGGCTGGACCAGCCTCGACACCAAAATCGAACTCCCCAATGGCGAGACGGTCTGGAGCAGCAATGGACAGGTCTTAAAACCTGGGCAGGATGTCGAACTGACCTGGCAAAACAAAACCGGCCAGAGGTTTATTCGCAAATTCTCGATCGATGCGAACTATATGGTGACGGTGACGGATCTGGTCGAGAATAGGGGTTCTGCCGCCATCACCCTCTATCCCTATAACCTCGCGGTACATAGTAATATTCCGCCCACCACCGACTTTTTTATCCTCCATGAAGGCTTTGTCGGGGTTGCTGATGACAAGCTGGTCGAGCATAACTATGGCGATCTCAAGCCCGAGGTTCCGGCGATTGAACAGGAGTCGCGCGGTGGTTGGACGGGCTTGACCGACAAGTATTTTTTACTCGCCCTGATCCCCGATCAGGCCAGCAGGGTCAAGACTGGCTTCCGCAGCAGTCAGGTTAATGATCGGCAAGGCTATCAGATCGATTGGCTGGGCGAGGGCAAGCTTATCGCGGCGGGCGGTTCGGTATCGTCTACCTCGCGGATCTTTGCTGGGGCTAAGGAGGTCAAGACTCTGGAGACCTATCAAAAGACCCTTGGTGTGCAACGGTTTGACTATGCGGTGGATTGGGGTTGGTTCTTCTTCTTGACTCGCCCCTATTTTGTCGTTTTGGACTGGCTGGTCAAGCTGGTGGGTAATTTTGGTGTGGCGATTCTGGTCATGACCGTGATTATCAAGGGGCTATTCTATCCCCTGGCCAATCGCGCCTATATTATGCAGAACAAGATGAAGAAACTGACCCCCAAGATTATGGAGATTCGAGAGAAGTATAAGGAGGATAAGGTCAAACTCAATCAGGAGATGATGGGGATCTATAAGAAGGAGAAGGTCAATCCGGTCTCGGGCTGTTTGCCGATCTTGATTCAGATTCCGATCTTCTTTGCCCTTTACAAGGTCCTGTTTGTGACCATCGAGATGCGGCACGCGCCCTTCTTTGGTTGGATACAGGATCTGTCGGCGGCTGACCCGACCAATGTCTTTACCCTATTTGGACTTTTGCCCTGGACTCCGCCCGATTGGTTGCCGCTGTGGGTGCAGTCGTCGCTGCATCTGGGGCTGTGGCCGATTATCATGGGCGTGACCATGTATGTGCAGCAGAAGATGAATCCTCAGCCGCCCGATCCGATTCAGGCCAAGATCTTTGCCTGGATGCCAATCGTCATTACCTTTATGCTGTCGGGTTTTCCGGCCGGATTGGTGATTTACTGGGCTTGGAATAATCTTTTGTCGGTGGCGCAGCAATGGTACATCGGTCGGCGGATGGAGACTTGAGTTCCCTTGATGATTTGGCGGCTGCCGAGGCCCTTAGACTTGAGAAGGAGCGGCTGGAGCGCGGAAGGTTGCTCTTTGCTGGCCCCTGTGACTTTGTTAAGGGTGTCGTGCAGCTCGACCATTTGCCCGAGGCGGTTTTACCCGAGGTGGCCTTTGCCGGTCGCTCCAATGTTGGCAAGTCGAGTTTGATCAATGGCTTGACTGGTCGGAAATATTTGGCGCGGGCTTCGAATACCCCGGGGCGGACGCGGGAGCTCAACTATTTTGATTTGGGTGGGCGGTTGTGGTTGGTTGACATGCCGGGCTATGGCTATGCCGAGGCGGCCAAGAGCGATGTTGCGCGCTGGACGGAACTCATCATGCTTTACCTGCGCGGGCGGGCTAATCTCAATCGGGTTTTTTTGCTGATTGATTCGCGCCATGGAGTCAAGGCCAATGACCTTGAAACCATGAAGATGCTGGATGCGGCAGCGGTGGTCTATCAGCTGGTCTTGACCAAGGCCGATAAACTATCGACCGAGAAGGCGCGGCAGGAGGTCTATGAATTGACTCTGGCGGCGGTGGCAAAAAGACCCGCAGCCTTCCCCGAGGTGATTATGACCAGCAGCGAAACCGGTCGCGGTATGGATCTGTTGCGGGCGGCGGTGGCCGACTTTGCCTTGCAAAAATAACAAAGGAGTCCAATTTGACCACTGACACCTCGCCCAAGAACAACGGCTTTAAGATCGAGATTATATGCAGCCAGGCCGAGATTGACGCCCTCGGTTCTGCCCTCGACGAACTCGCCACGGCCATTGCGGCGTTCGAGATTGTCCCCGGCGGCGACTGGCGGCTGGAGGCCTATTGCACCGAAGAACCGAGCGAGGCCGAGGTCACCGCTGCCCTCGGTATTGAATTGGTTAAACGGGGGTTTAGAATCCTCCCCCTGCCCGCCGTCGATTGGCTGGCCGAGAATCGCAAAAGCTTTCCGGCGCAGGATTTGGGGCGATTCTATATCTATGGCTCGCACATTACGGAACCGATTCCGGTCAATAGGATCGGCCTGTTGGTGGAGGCGGCAACCGCCTTTGGGTCGGGCGAACACCCCACCACCCGATTGTGTCTGGCGGCGATCGTCAGCGACCATAAGCGATGGCGGCGGGTGCCGCGGGTGGTTGATATTGGCACGGGTTCGGGGATTCTTTCGCTGGCCTTGGCGCGGCTGGGCTGTGGTCGTCGGTCGCCACCGATCATAGCGTCAGACATTGATCATCAATCGGTCTTGGTGGCCGCTGATAATGCTAAACTCAATCGGGTTGGGGCGCGGATAGGATTTGTGACTGCGGCGGGTTATGGCCATCGGCTGATTCGTCGTCATGCTCCCTATGACTTGATTGTGTCGAATATTTTGGCGCGGCCCCTGTGTCGTTTGGCGCCGGATTTGGCGCGGCATTTGGCTTTGGGGGGGCGGGTGATTCTGTCGGGGTTGCTGGTGGCTCAGGAGGCTCAGGTGATAGCCGCGCACCGTACTCAGGGGCTGGCTCTGGTTTCGCGCCAGCGGCGGGATGGCTGGTCGGCACTGGTGTTCAAAAGGCGGGGGGGTTAGTCGTGCGTAAACTATACTCAGTTTCCTTAAAAATACTTTAAGTTTCAACCCAAAAGTCGTCACTGCGAGCCTCGGCGGCGCGAGCGAAGCTCGCATAACCGCCGACGGCGTGGCAGCAAGCCCGCGAAGCGGTCAGATTTCTTTTTACAATAACTATTTGATTTTAAAAGATTATATTGACCGCTACGCGGGTTCATTGCCACGGCCTCCTCGCTTATGCGCCTTTCGGCGCGGCGAGGAGCCTCGCAATGACGAATATGGATAGTTATTGAAATATAACTAAAATTTTGAATTCTCAAGTGAACGGAGTAGACAGAACTCAAGTGGCTTGCAGTTTTGCCTCCCACTCGGTCTGGATTCCCCGCAGATAGGCCCCATAGTCACTGTTCTTAAAAACCATCGCCCGCGCAGCAAACTGCTCGATGGTGATAAAACCATTATTCAAGGCGATCTCCTCGAGACAGGCAATCCGCATTGATTGTCTTTTCTCCAAAGCCCTAACAAAGGCCGTTGCCTCCATCATCGCATCCGGAGTCCCCGTATCCAACCAAGCATTGCCGCGCCCAAATTTAATCACCGACAGCCGACCCTGCTCCATGTAAAGGCGGTTGAGGTCGGTAATCTCCAACTCTCCCCGCCCCGAGGGTTTTAACCCCCGCGCCAAATCAACCACATCCGAATCGTAAAAATAAAGCCCGGTAACCGCCCAATTGGACCTGGGTTGTCGCGGCTTTTCTTCAAGACTGACCGCGCGATCCTGCCCATCGATTTCGACCACGCCATATCGTTCTGGGTCAGATACGCGATAGGCAAATACCGTCGCGCCACTGCTGCTCACGGCTTTTTTGAGCATGTGGGTGATGGCCTCGCCATAAAAGATATTATCGCCGAGAATGAGGCAACTGCGCTCGCCGCCAACAAAATCCGCGCCAATAATATAGGCCTGGGCAAGCCCCTCCGGCCGCGGTTGCTCGGCATAGCTGATCGCCAGCCCAAGGTCACGACCATCCCCGAGCAGGCGACGAAACTGCGGCAGGTCATGGGGAGTCGAGATCAGCAGAATCTCGCGGATTCCCGCCAGCATCAGTACCGACAATGGATAGTATATCATCGGCTTGTCATAGATCGGCAGCAGCTGTTTTGACACCGCCAGAGTCATGGGATGAAGCCTGGTACCACTCCCTCCCGCCAGAATAATGCCCTTCATTTTGCTACTCCCTTCACCAGCCCGAGTCGCTCCCCCTTATAAACCGATTGGCGCAATGGCCCCCACCAGTCCTGCCTGTCAAGATACCAGCGGATGGTTTTGGTCAGGCCGCTGGTCAGGGTCTCGGTCGGCTGCCAGTTCAGCTCGCGGCGCATCTTCGACGAATCAATCGCATAGCGGCGGTCATGGCCTGGCCGGTCGGTCACAAACTGAACCAGCTGGCGATGGGGTGCGCGATTGGGATGGATGGTATCGAGCATAAAACAGATCTGCTCGACCAGTTCGAGGTTACTGCGCTCGCCACTGTCATTCTGACCATAGCCGCCGATACCATAGGTCTCTCCCACCTTGCCGCGCTCCAGCACCAGCCGCAGGGCGCGACAATGGTCGAGCACGAACAGCCAATCGCGACGATTGCCGCCATCGCCATAGACCGGCAAGGGCAGAGACTCGAGGGCATTCAAAACCATCAGGGGAATCAGCTTTTCAGGGAATTGATAGGGGCCATAGTTATTGGAACAGTTGGTGACCAGAATCGGCAGGCCATAGGTTCGCCCCCAGGCCCGCACCAGATGGTCACTGGCCGCCTTGCTGGCCGAATAGGGGCTGCTGGGGTCATAGGGGGTGGATTCGGTAAAGGCCCCGGTCTCGCCCAAGGAGCCAAAAACCTCGTCGGTCGAGACATGCAAAAGCCTAAATCCCGATTTGGCATCGGGGGATAAACCTTGCCAATAGTCACGGACGGATTCGAGCAAACTATAGGTGCCGACAATATTGGTTTGGATAAATTCACCGGCCGAATTGATCGATCGATCAACATGGCTCTCGGCGGCCAGGTGAATAATCGCCTCGGGTGCAAACCGAGTCAAGGCGGCCGTAACCGCAGCGCGATCCAAGATATTGCCCGCGACAAATTCATAATCGGGATGACGGGCAAGATCAGCCAGCGACTCCAACCGACCCGCATAGGTCAAGGCATCAAGGTTAAGCACCCGATCACCACAGTCCTGAACCAAATAACGACAGAGATTACTGCCGATAAAACCGGCGCCGCCGGTGACTAGAATTTTCATTTTATATTTCTATTTTTCTGGAACAATCTTCCGATTTGCAATTGAGTCCATCAGCTGCCGAAAACTCGGCAGGTTCTCGTCCTTGGCGGATAGTATAGGTCTTTGTGCCAGTTCATGCCAAGGTAAATTAAGTTCCGGGTCATTCCAAATGACTCCAAACTCCGATTGTGGCGCATAGGGGGCTGTGACCCGATAGCTAATCTCGCTATTGGCCTCGAGAACCTGATAACCGTGCAGCAGACCGGGCGGCAGCCACAGCTGAATATGACTAGCGGCCGATAGTTCAAGACAGAGGCTCTGGCCAAGGCTGGGGGAATCGGGGCGAATATCGACCACCATATCCAGGATCACCCCGCGCAGCACCCGCAGGAGTTTACCCTGGGCAAAGGGTGCCGCCTGGGCATGGAGGCCGCGAAGGGTTCCCACCTCTCGACTGAAGGCAATATTCTCCTGAATCAAGGGTAGGGAAGAGATATTGGCGGCAAAAAACTCGGCCTTAAAGACCTCGGCAAAATAGCCGCGCTCATCCTCCCGATAGGTGGGAAGAATGGTAAAAACCCCCTTGATCGACTGTTCCTTGAACTCCATTTAAAATCAGTACCTAAAAACCATTTATCTTGTCAAAGCCAAATTGCACGGGCAGGAATCGGGCGGCAATGACACGGCTTGTCGCCCAGCAAAATATCGACTATGAGTTGAGCTATCAAGGAAACTCCCATGTCAGAATTATTTCCCAAATCAGCGGCAAAAACCGCCAGCAAAACCGCATCAAAGGCCGAGCCCCGCCCCGCCGCCAACGACTATACCGCCAAGGATATCGAGGTCTTGGAAGGCCTCGAGCCCGTCCGTCGCCGCCCTGGCATGTATATTGGCGGCACCGACAGCCGCGCCCTGCACCATCTGGTCACCGAAGTCCTCGACAATGCCATGGACGAGGCGGTTGCCGGTCACGCCAACCGCATCGAACTCCATCTGGCGGCGGGCAATCTGGTGCGGATCAGCGACAATGGTCGCGGATTTCCGACCGACCCTCACCCAAAATTTCCCAAATTATCGGCGGTCGAGGTGATCCTGACCACCCTTCATTCGGGCGGCAAGTTTGGCGGCAGTTCCTACAAGACCAGCGGCGGACTCCATGGGGTGGGAATCTCGGTGGTCAATGCCCTGTCGGATCACCTGACAATCGAGGTCTTCCGCGATAAAAAAGGCTGGCGGCAGGACTATTCGCGCGGCAATCCCCTTACCCCGCTGAACGAAATTGCCGCGGTCGCGGGGCGGCGCGGCACCATGGTCGAATTTACTCCCGACCTCAGTATTTTTGGCGCCGAGGCTAGCTTTAGTCCAACGACTCTCTATCGGATGGCGCGGTCGCGGGCCTATCTGTTTAAGGGGGTGGAGCTGCGCTGGACCATTGACCCCAATATTCCCCGCGATGCCGCGATTCCCGAATCCGAGACCATTCGCTTCCCCGGCGGCCTGGCCGACTATCTCCAGTCCCTGTCGGGCGATCAGGCCTTTTTGATCCCGACTCCCTTTGTGGGGGAGGCGAGTTTTAGCGAGGATGCTGGCCGCATGGAATGGGCCATCACCTGGCCGCAGGATGAGGATACTGAAGCGGTACTCTATAGTTATTGCAACACCATCCCGACTCCGCAGGGCGGCACCCACGAGGCCGGGATGCGCAACGCCCTGACGCGAAGCCTCCGCGCCCATGGCGAGCGGGTGAATAACCGCCGCGCCGCCCTGATTACCACCGAGGATGTGATGGGCGGGGCCATGGCCCTGCTGTCGATCTTTATCCGCGAACCGCAGTTCCAGGGCCAGACCAAGGAGAAACTGACCTCGGTCGAGGCGCAAAAACTGGTCGAGACGACCCTCAAGGATCATTTCGACCATTTTTTAAGCGGCAATCCCACCGCCGCCAATGGCCTGCTCGAGGCCTTGATTCTGCGCGCCGAAGAAAGGATCAACCGCCGCGAGAAGAAGGAGCTGCGCAAAACCGCGACCCGTCGCCTGCGCCTGCCCGGCAAGCTCGCCGACTGTAGCCGAAACACTGCCCTCGGTAGCGAGATATTTCTGGTCGAGGGGGATTCGGCGGGCGGCTCTGCCAAACAGGCGCGCAACCGCGAGAATCAGGCCATCCTGCCCCTGCGCGGCAAGATTCTGAATGTCGCCAGCGCGAGTCTGGAAAAACTCAAGGGCAATGCCGAGCTTGCCGATCTGGTGCTGGCCCTCGGGGCCGGTTCGGGCGGGGCCTTTGATGCGCAAAAACTGCGCTACGAGAAGGTCATAATTATGACCGATGCCGATGTCGATGGTGCCCATATTGCCAGCCTGTTGATGACCTTTTTTTACCGCGAAATGCGCCCCTTGATCGAACAGGGGCATTTATTCTTGGCCCAGCCTCCGCTCTATCGTTTGGCGAGTGGCGGCAAGTCGATCTATGCCCAGGACGATGCCGAACGCGACCGACTGTTGGCGACCGAATTCAAGGGCAAAAAAATCGAAGTCAGCCGATTCAAGGGGCTTGGTGAAATGCCCGCCATGCAACTGCGCGAAACCACCATGAATCCGGCTCGGCGGAGTCTGCTGCGCGTGGTTCTGGCGGATGACTCGGCCGATCAATCGCTCGGGCGGCGCGACCACCATACGGCCAAACTGGTCGAGGAATTGATGGGCAAGAAACCGGAACTGCGTTTCGCCTTTATTCAGGAGAATGCGAAATTTGTAAAGGATTTGGATTTGTAGCTATACTCTGTTCACTTGAGATTTCAAGTTTCTGTTTAGACATCACTAACTATACATATTCGTCATTGCCGCCGCTCGTGTAACGAGCGTGCTGGCAATCCAGCGGGGA
>JASGCE010000138.1 GCA_030054295.1 Minisyncoccota bacterium | reverse complement strand
CTGTCATTGCGAGGGAGCGAAGCGACCGTGGCAACGAGCCCGAACCGATGGCGTTCGTCGGTTTGTTAAAGCGCGTTCTTATGAATTATTTACCCTTACTCGCCTTTTTGCTCACTTTGTTCGCAAGCTCGCAAGGATAAATAATTCATTGGGAGTAATCGAACGCGCAACAAATCACACGATAAATTCGGGATTGCGCAGGGAGGGGAAGTACCTGCGGTGCTTCAAACTGTAAATCGGTCTGTGACCACCTCGTTGCGCTTCGCGCATTGGCTGCCGCCAAACCGCTTTTCTTTTTTATTTTTGAATTTTCTATATTCATAATTACAATGGCTGAATTGCTAATTATTGAAGACTATTCCCTCTCGGGTCGCGGGGTTAAAAATTCCCGCGCCAACTGGATGGTTACCGCCCGGTGTTTTTTAAGCCCCTCCTCGTTCAGCTGGTTGATAAGCTGATAGAGGGCCGCAGGACTGCGAACCGTCCGAGCCAGCAAATAGTCGATCAATTCAGGCTCCACGACAATCTGAAACTCCCGAAAAAACATCACCGCGAGAGCCCTGAGCAGATCATCCTCAGCCGCCTCAAGCCGATAAAGACTCATGGCCAAAAGCCGTGAACGGAGGTCTGGAAGTTTAATCTCCCAGTTCTTCGGATTAACCCGACTGGTCACGAGCAAGGATCCCTGACTAGCCGTCAGCTGGTTCAAAAAATGAAAAAACCAATCCTCGACCTGGCTCGACAAGGGTGCCGTCGGAAAGGAATCCAAAACAAAGGCACGGCGACTATTGTTCAAACCCGCCGCCTCAACCCCGACCTGCTCAAGACTTAAATCTACCGCCTGATTTTTTTTTGCCCATTGCAGCGCAAGGTGCGATTTGCCACTTCCCGAATCACCGCAAAGGATGACGCATCGCTCCAGGCCCTGGTGACCGGAACCAGGCCAGCTCGCCAAAAATTCACTCGCCAAACGGTTGGAGTCAAATACCAAAAACTCAGCACCCCGTCGGGTGGGTAGCAGCAGTTCAAAGGTTCTCTGTCCACTCATTTTATAATCTGAGATTCGCTGCGCAATGACCTGATAACATAGACCACACCACTCAAGACAGTCGTGGTCGCAACCGTATAGACCAATAGGCTGCTGATCATTGGATAGTCCCAACCAAAACCGACAGCAGCCAAACTCCAGGTGGCTAGGATAAACTGGAGCAAACTATTGACCTTGGAGATTACCGTGGGAATCATCGCCAAGGGACGGTCTGCGGTTTGAAACATTACCACGCCACCGATAATCAGCAGGTCCCTAAAGGCGACCAGAATAACCAACCAGATGGGAATAAAATGTTGCAACCCGAGCGAGACATAGACACTGACCAACAGAAGTTTATCAGCAATCGGGTCGAGATAGGCCCCCAGTTCAGTGCGAGCATCCAAGAACCGGGCCAGGGCCCCGTCGATCGCGTCGGATACACTGGCATAGGCAAAAACCCAGAAGGCCATAACAAAGTTTGAATCGATGATGAGCCACAGAACCAATGGCACGGCAAGGATCCGAGTCAAGGTGATGGCAGTTGGTAAGGCATTGATATAGCTGCGACTTCTCATAACCTATCCCTTATATCCCGGTAGTTTCTGCTGGGCGATCAACCTTACCGCTTGCGGATAGAGCCGATGTTCGGCGGAGAGGACGCGGGCGGCTAAGGTCTCTGGACTATCTTCCGCCAATACTGGCACCTTAACCTGAAGAATAATCTCGCCGCTATCGACTTCGGGGGCGACAAAATGCACCGTGCAGCCGGTAAAGGATTCGCCCGCCGCCAAGACTCGTTCATGGGTGTTAAGACCGCGATAGCTGGGCAGCAATGACGGGTGAATATTGATCATCTTGCCACTCCAGCGGGCTACAAATTCATCGCTGAGAATCCGCATAAATCCAGCCAGACAGATAAGGTCAATTCGGTTCTGAATCAAGAACTCATCGACAGCGGAATCAAATTCAATCCGCGAGGCAAACTGGTGATGGTCGATAACCCTGGCCTCAACCCCATGGTCGGCGGCAATCCTTAACCCCTGCGCCTTGGGGTCATTGGAAATTACCGTAACGATGCGAATGGTCTTGTCATCGGTAAAGGCCTTGAGCAGGGCCTCGAGATTACTGCCGCGGCCACTGATCATCACCGCGAGTCGTAACTGCGATAATGGACTATGGTTCTTCGACATCCCATCCTCTCGCGTCGAATAGTCGCCATGATCCCGATCGAATGGAGCCGTCATTACCTAACCCCTAATGCCCTATCCAGATGGTGGATGATGACCCGATCATCATCCTTGGCACTATGAATGGCAGAACTGTTTTTAGCAAGGATTTCTATTGCCTTGCTCCTGTCGATAACCTTGCCAATATGCCAGCAGACCTGCGACTGTTCCTTCATGGTCTGTTGCAGAGCGGCCGCCTGATCGGGTTTGACAATCACGACCATGCCAATCCCACAGTTAAAGACTCGGGCCATTTCGAGCCGCTCGACCCCTTGGGCCTGGAGCCAGCCAAAGATCGGTGGCGCCGACCATTCATTACCATCCAGTTCGACCGCCAAACCGCTTGGCAAGACCCTTGGAATATTGCCAACCAGCCCGCCACCGGTAATATGGGCGCAGGCCGAGATCTGAAGATTCCTTCGCGCCGCCAGCAATGCCCGGACATAGATTCGGGTGGGCTCCAGCAGCACCTGACCAAAACTCAGACCCGGTTTTTTTGACTTAACGATAAAGGGATCATCGAGTTTGGTTCCGCTGGCTTCAAGAATGCGCCGCACCAGAGAGAATCCATTGGAATGAACCCCTGATGATTCCAAGCCAAAAACCAGATCGCCCGACTCGATGGCCGGTGTCGCATCGAGCTCGTCGCGCTCCATCGCCCCGAGGGCAAAGCCAGCCAGGTCATAATCGCCAGCCTGATAGAGCCCGGGCATCTCGGCCGTCTCTCCCCCCATCAGGGCACAATCGGCCAACAGACAGCCCTTAACAATCCCTTCGATGATTGCCTTGCCCACCGCGACATCAAGGCGACCAGTCGCATAATAGTCCAAAAATGCCAAGGGTTTAAAACCCTGAACCACCAGGTCATTAACACACATGGCCACGAGGTCAATACCAATCGAATTGTGAATCCCACAGTCAATCGCCAGCTTGAGCTTGGTGCCAACCCCGTCGGTGGTAATGGCGAGCAGCGGGTCGATAAATCCCGCCGCCCGAGGGTCGATCATGGCGGCAAAACCACCTAGGCTGGCCATGCCGCCCGGGCGCGAGGTTTTTTTGGCCATTGGCGCGATGGCCTCGACAAATTCATCACCACGGTCGATATTAACTCCCGCATCGGCATAATTATGGTTTATAATGATACTATCCTCTCATAAATTCTGGATTATCCCTAGCACAGATGAGCAAAAACTTCTTGTCGAATCTGTCTTTTTTAGCAAATTTCTATCCTTAAAACTACGGAGTAAAGCGATGAATCGGCTATCGCGCCAGCCCCTATCGGTAATGATTATTCGGCAGAATTTTTTTGTCCTTTTTTTAGTCATGCTGATGGCGACACTGTTTATCGGGCTTGGTTGGAATAAGGATGCCCGCGCCGGTTCGGTCTGGTCGATCGATAATATTCAGGTGGATCAAATCAATGCCGACCCGCGCACCGCCCGCGAACTGGCGATTCAAGAATCGGAATTCAAGGCCCTGCCGATATTGCTGAGGCGAATTACCCAAGAGTCGGACAGTGCAAAACTACCGACCCTTTCGCCCGAAAATATGAGTTCGGCGGTCGAGGGTTTCGAGGTCAATAGCGAGCGACTCTCGGCACAAAGATATACGGCACAATTGACGGTCAGTTTCTATCCCGAGGTCATTCGAAACCTGCTGAGAACAAACGGCATCACCATGGTCGAGCCAAGCACCCGTCCGATGCTGATTCTCCCCATTCTCGACGAGGGGCGCAGCGGAGCGATTTTTGACGACCAGAGTCAGTGGCGACAGGCCTGGTTGAATGATCGTCAAAATGGAATATTGGTTCCCTGGATTGTGGCAAGGAGCGATGACTTTGCCCCCTATAGTTCGGGGGGAGGGTTTAAACCCGAATCCTTGATCACCGAACCCAATGTTTTTTTTAGTAAAAGACTGAGCAAAAATGATGTCGCGGGCATTGTCATGGCCTCGCTGGTGCGCAAAGACGATCAGCTGGTGATCACAACCAAGCTCTGGTCAGGGGCGACGATACAGGAGCTCGGTTCTGTCACCCTTACCCCTCTGGCCAATGAATCCAACGATCAATTGATGCGCCGCGCCGTCGATTCGGTATCACGAAGGCTCGACGACCGTTGGAAACTCTCGAGCCTGCACGATCATGGGGCGCAGATGCGCTCGATTGATATTGTGTTTCAGCTGCAATCTGTCAATGACCTGGTAGCGATTCAAAAGGCTCTCGATTCGATTCCGCAGATTCGCGGTCGCTCCTTGATTGCCCTGCATCGCCGCGCCGCGCAGATTCAGTTGGAATATGGCTCTGATCTGGCACAGCTGAGATCGGCCTTGATTCAGCGGGGCTTCAGTTTTGTCACCAATGACGAGGTGCCGATTCTCAGGCTCGGTTCCTTGAGACCCGCAGCTGCGGCCAAGACCGCCGAGGATTCAACGACCAGTCCCTCGCCCTAGTCCAAAGATAATTGCATTTGTAAGAAACTCGGTGTAGTTATAGATTTCTATAAAATAATTTTTTATTTTATAGAGAAACGCGGTTTTTTGATTCAGGTAAACTTGTAAAAAAGTGAAGTTATACTATGCCCGGAAGAATATTGATTGTTGACGATATCGCTACCAATATCAAGATTCTGGAGGCGAAACTCGAAGATGATTATTACGATATTATCCAAGCCGAATCGGGGATGGAGGCCTTAAAACTCGCCCGCATCCACTCGCCCGATCTCATCATGCTGGATATTATGATGCCAGAGATGGATGGGTTTGAAGTCTGCCGTCGCCTGAAGGCCGACCCTGAAACCGCCCATATTCCGGTCATTATCGTCACCGCCCTCAGCGAGCTCAAGGATCGGATTCAGGGGCTGAGTGTCGGGGCCGATGATTTCTTGACCAAACCAGTGCAGGAGATTCCGCTGCTGGCGCGGATTCGCTCCCTCATTCGCTTAAAACATTTGATCGATATGTGGCGGGTGCGAGAGGAGACATCTTCGCAACTTGGCATGATCGCCAGCGCCGATTTTTTACAGATCGAGGCTGTAAACGGTAAAATTCTTGTTTTAAGTAAAATCAAATCGCAATCTGAACTGATCCAAAAAACTCTCGTTAAGGATGGGGATCAACTCGAGATTACCGATTCGATTGAACAGTTTAACCAGAAGCTCGCCAGCGACCTGTGGGAGCTTTTAATCATCACCATCGATATTGGTAAGAGCGAAACCATTAAACTCATCAGCCATATTCGCAGCCATTCCAATGCCATTCTCCGTTCCGTACCGATTCTGTTGCTGATTGGAGAGGAGGAGCGGGAGATTACCGCCAAGGCCCTCGATTTTGGCATCAGCGACTATTCGGCACTCCCAATCGAACCGCTTGAGTTTTTGGCACGGGTTCGCACTCAGCTCAAAAGATTCCGCTATCAGGAACGGCTGAGATTAAACTACGAGAATTCAGTTGCCATGGCCGCGACCGATCCCCTGACAGGAATCTATAATCGACGCTATCTCGACAGCCATGTCAAGACCATGCTGTCGCACTCGATTGCCGAGAAAAAAAATCTCTCCATTGCCTTTTGCGACCTCGATCATTTTAAACTGATTAACGATAGCCATGGCCACGAGGCAGGAGACGAGGTCTTGATCGAATTTTGCAATCGGGTACAGAATAACCTGCGCAATTTTGATCTATTGGCACGGATGGGGGGGGAGGAGTTTGTCATTCTCCTGCCCGAGGCCAATCAAGAAAGGGCCATCGCAATCGCCGAGCGAATCCGGCAGTTGATTTCGGAAACACCCTTCGTCCTGCGCAATGGCACCGAAATTGCGGTGACGGTCAGTATCGGCATCAGCAGCCTTAAAAACGATCAGGATAGTGACAAGGAAATGATCGACCGCGCCGACCGCGCCATGTATCTGGCAAAACAGTCTGGACGAAACCAGGTGGCGAGTCTTTAGGTGCTGTTTGGAAAAATTCATGGAATTTTTTCTGTATACTGCGTTCACTTGAGAATTCAATAACTCAGACGCACTGTCTAAATAAAATTTGTCAGGGGGGGCGGATGCCCCCCGTCTCACTTCGTTCGACTCCCCCCGCTGGATAGCCT
>JASGCE010000137.1 GCA_030054295.1 Minisyncoccota bacterium | reverse complement strand
GAGAGTTAATGAAATCTAAACAAAATTTTGAATTCTCAAGTGAACGGAGTATATATAAAAAAAACCTACGCCTCTTCCCCACCTGTCCGTTCCTGACAGACATCGACCCACTCCGCATCCGTCAAGGCCGCAATCTGATCCGGAGTCAATCTAACCCCACTATTGATCGAACCCGCCGCCGGAATAATCTCGGCGAACCGCCGCAGCGAGACATCACAATAGACCTGCAAAGGCGTCGCCAAGCCAAAGGGACAGACCCCACCCACCGGATGACCGGTCAGGGCCACAACCTCCTCCGCCGATAACATTCGCGGCTTGGCCCCAAGGGCATCCCGCGATTTTCTATTATCCAACCGAGCATCACCGGCAACCACCACCAAAACCACCCGCTCCCCAACCCGCACCGATAGAGTCTTGCCAATCCGACCCGGCTCCACCCCATAGGCCAGAGCCGCATCGGCTACCGTAGCCGTGGTCACCGACAGCTCCTCGATCACTGCCGACGGCATCCTGTCAGCAAAAAATTCCTTAACCGATTCCAAAGACACTGTAACACCTCCCAATTTTCTCCCCGGGGAAACCCGGGGAGAAAAATCAGCCAAGCTTAGTTGGGAGCAAAAGGATGTTTCACGCTGCCAGCCTGAGCCAACATATCCTTGGCCGAGGGCGAACCCTCAACCGCCCGTTGAATCGCCTGCTTAGTGGCCTCGTAATTATACTGCTGAATCTTCTTATCGTCCTTGGCATCCCAATGAATAAAGACACCGACCGAGATGAACAGATCATCAGCCTCGGCAACCGGAATGGTGCCTTCCTTGACACAGTCATGAACGGCCATGGCAACGCCGCGCTGTGCCGGGCCAAACATCTGAACCGCCTGAGTGGCCGTCTTGATCGTGACCTTGTTGAACATAACCGTGCTGGGCTTCACGGCCAGATTGGGGCCGATGACCGCCAGCAAACCATTCACACCTTCGCGCTGATTGATGAGGGCTGCGGCAAAGGCTGTCTCAGCCGCCGAGCCGCGCGGGCCGATAATCAGATCGATGTGAGCCACCTCATTGCCGTCGCCGACCAAGCTCTCCCCGATCATCATTTTTGAAATTTTAGCCATGGTAAACTCCCGTTAGAATTAAGTGATGCCATGCCACCATCACGAAACTAGAGTCTCATTTGCTTCAAAATGATAACTACAGAACAGCCGCAAGGGTGACAATAATCCCTATCATAGGCATAGACTGTTTGCAAGCAAGGATGCCACCGTCAAATCAGCCGAGGTTCCCGGATTAAGGTTCGATTCCTTAAGCCGCTTATCCCAATCCATCAGGGTCGCCTTATGCTGCATAATCCCAGTGCCACTGCCAATCCAAGAGCGAATGGCCTGGCCTGCCTCCTGCACCTGTTTACCGACATCATCCCCATGTTTGCGGACAAGATGAGAATCCGGGAAAGAAGAGACCATCTCGAGATAACAGTTGGTCGCCGCCCAGGGCAGTTCCAGCCCCAACTCCACCGAATCGCGCAACCTTTTGACCCCAAGTTCAAAAACATCGATAAAGGTCGAGACATATTGCATCGCAATCCGATCCCGTAACTTGGCCAGCAACATGACCTCGTACAGGGTCATATTCGGCGGAGCATGGTGAATATCGGCCTCGTCAACCCTGCCAAGTCCCGCCGGATTGGCGAGTTTAATCGCCCTAAAGACCGCAGCCGTATCCTCAGGGGTGGTGGAATTGAGAATCTTCTTGAGACTCGATTTAAGATCACTGACGGTGGGTTTAGTGGTCTTGACATGAATGGAGGATTGCGCCGCCGTGATCAAGGGAGCCGCCAATAGAATAATGCCGAGATTGGCGTTGAGCTTGACCTTTTTAAAACTGGCCTCGAATGATTTTTCGATCCTTTGCCCAAGGCTCAAGGATGAATCAACAATATAGGGCGCGGCGGCCCGGGCAGCGGCCTCGAAGTCGGCTACGGTCATCCCGTGACCATTTGAATAGTCATGAACATTGCCGGGCTTAAGGGCGCGAAGTTCCACTAAACAGGCATCAATAAAGGATTTAGAAAGCTCGATGCTACTCAGGGTCGTTGACATGTCGGACTCACAGATTGAATAATAATTACAAAATTTTAGCCAGCAGAGTCTCTGCAATATTATAATTTGTAACAGATTGCAACCCTTGCCATGCGGGCATTGAATTGACCTCGATAATCAGTGGCTCGTGATTTTGATTGTGGATGATGTCAACCCCAGCATAGTCAGCCCCGACCGCCTTGGCTGCGGCAATGGCCAACTCGGCCTCTCGCCGCGATGGTTCATAGGGATGACAGCTGCCACCTTGGGCATAGTTGGTAATCCAATGGTCACTCTCCCGTCGCATCGCGGCAATGCAGCGATCCCCTGCGACCAGCAAACGATAGTCGTAAAAGACTGGGGTTGGTGATTGGGGCGGAGTCCTTACAAGTTTTTGAATATACCAGACCCCGTGATCAAATTCCGATTCAGGCGGCAGTTCGGGCGGGGTAAATTGGCGCAGCCCCTTGCCCATGGCGCCAAAAAGCGGTTTAGCGATCAAGGATTCCTCGCCCCAGTTTGAAGCGATGGTTTGATCTTCGCTGGTACGGCTGGGCGGCTGGGCGATTCCCCTCTCGGCGAGTAAAAAACTGGTCATGGATTTATCGACGCAGGATTCGATGGCTCGCGCCGAGTTAATCACCCGCACCCCGAGAATCCCGATGGCTCGTAACAGGCCGAGCCTAAAGGTGATCTGTTCAAAGGAACCCGCCGCAATCGATCGCACCCACAGGAGATCGGGCAGCTCTTGTCCCGCCGCCAAAACCCCTTCGGGAAAATGGACAAGGGGCTGACGATCTGTATCAAACCACAGTTCCGACAGGGAACAGTGGCTCACCCGCCAGCCCAAAGATTCCGCCGCCCGCCGCAGTTCCGTCAGGTGCCAAGATTGCGCGGCATCGGTTGCAATGACCAGTGACTTCATGGGGGGAACCAATGATCCTTAACTCAGATCAAAGGATTGGCGCAGCACCGCAGGGTTCAGACTGCCGCGCTGGTAACTTTGACCGCTCGCAACCGCAGTCACCACAATCCGCGCCGGACTGAAGAGCAAGGGATCGATCTTGTAAAAATCATGGTTATAGTCGGCAAAGATGGTGGCAAAGCCGCGACCATAGTCACGGCTGGTATTGCTGGGCATCTTCTCGGCCAGGTCGCGGGCCTGTTCGCTCGTCCCCGTGACAAATAACTGCACGGTTGCGCCATAGAGGATCGCATCATTGGTGCGACCCATGGCGGTCATAAAATCGCTGCAGGGGGGGGGCAGGGGTGCCACCGCGACTCCATCGATAATCTGGTCGAGGGGATAGTGCAGACTATGGGCCTTGTGCAGGGCGACCTCAAGTGACCGCGCCACCACCTGAACTCCGCCCGCCAGACTGGTCGTCGGAGTCAGGACCAGGGTCAAGTCCTCAGCCTCCACCCGCGCCTTGGCGGCGATTTCGGTTATGACCGAATCGGGGGGAATCTGGTCGGTTTCGATGACCAGTACGGCCGACTGTTCGCGGTCGTGATACTGGAGTTCGCCATAAAGTTCCTCCCCGGCCCACAGGGCGCGGGCTGGCCCCGAACCGAGGGCGTAGAATCCCTCACCGCTCAGAGTCCAGCCCGCATATTGACTGGCCAAACAGGCCAGCACCGGCTGAGAAGACTCGACCAGGATGGCAAAGGCTGGCGCGGGCTGAGAGGCTGTATCGGCTGCATAGGGAACTAGGCTGACGCGCCCCAGCCCGCCCATGCAGATCTCGGCAATCCTGCGCCCCGCCTCGATCCCGCCCGGGCAGGCGATACCAGCATCGACAATGCGGGTGCCACTGGGGTGTTTTGTCACGACCAGCCGCAAAACCTCGGCATCGGCAACCAGAGATTCGACCAGCGGTTTGGCTAAACGATTGAGGCTGATGGTTGAATTGTTTTTTGTTGTCATTTTTTGCAATTTCCTTACCTAGGCTTGGACGAGGTTACTAACTCGGGAGAGAAGAAATTCCTGTGCAAATTCTTGCTTGAGGGCAGCGACCCGCGATTTGGCGCGGAGAATCGCATTGTCAATCTCCACCCCCTTGACCAATACCGAACAGACTGGGAATCCCTGCCGAATCAAACCCGCTTGGGGAATATCGCCACAGTCATCGGCCCAGTTAAAGCCATCGGGAATCATCAGATCACAATCAGCATAGACAATGGCCCGTGCCAGACTCAGGTGCCGTGAATTGCTGAGGCGGGTCTTCATGCGGGCAAACCCCGGCTGAAGCGGCGGCGCATTGGGCGCGAAAAAACTCTGCCACAGGTTAAAATTAGCGTCGCTAAACAGTTCAAAACTCGCCGAGGGTCGGGGGTTAATCTCGATGCCAAAAACAGTCTGCTGACCGATGATGGAATCGAGACCATTGATGCCATTCAGGTTCAAGGATCGCGCAATCTCGGTTGTGGCCTGGTGAAGCGACTCCATCAGCGAATCCGGCAAAATCAATGAGCCCGCAACTCCACCCCAGCGGAAAGGCGAAGCCTCGGTTCCATCCGACCAGTTTTTAGACAGGCCGAGGATTTCTGATTCAATCCTTCCCTTGATCAGCTGGGCGGCAAAAACCACCGCAAACTGAGTACCGGCAATAAATTCCTGCTCATATTCATTGGCGGCCAGTTTTGGATTACTGGAGGGCGACCAGCGAATATGGTCACCGCCATAGGCTCCCTGTCTTTTGATCAACCACTGGCCTGAGTCCTTGAGCTTCTGCCCGGGCGTTCCAAGCCGCAGCTGCGGATGCTGAAGCCCGGCGCGGCGCATCAGATTGGCGAGATAGCTCGGCTCCTTGGCCAGGGCGACCACCAGCGACGAATTGCCGTTGAATAAAACCGTGCCAAAGGCCTTGGTCACCCGCGCGACGATTTGGTCGATTAAGCGCGGCTGGTCTTCAAAGCCAGTACCCAAGATCAGGCGGTCGATGGCATCGCCCCTGTCCAGCACCATTTGCCGCAGCTGATCGATGGCAATATCGAGATTATCGAGGCTAAAGTGAAGGGAACCATTGGGATTATCAATCGCAATCACGCCCTTGGCGGCGCGGCGGGTATCTTGGTCGGCGAAGACATCAATGACATAGACTGGGTCATGGGCCTGATGGGCCGCCTCCGCCAACATTCGCCCCGAGGTGGAGATTACCAACCCGCTCATAAATAGGTCTCGGACAGATGTGGGGAGTTGGCCTCAGCATTATGGCTGGCGGCATCGGCGGCGACAATCGCCCTGGCAATGGCAAAGGCCTGATGGAAATCATAGTCCTCGGCGGCCTCGCATTGGGCAAGGTTTTGTAAGATCTGCTGCTGGCAGCGATATTTGACATTGCCGATGGTCAGGGCCCCCACGCCGCGCACCGCACGGTCGGCCGTCAGTTTAAGGCCATTGTCAAGGACTCCGACCCCCCCGAGGCCGAGTGGCGGCACGGCATTGACATCCAATGCCAGTTTCAGCCTGGTCGATTGCAGAAGAAGCTGGGCCGAGATCAGTTCGACTCCCGCCGGGCCGGTGGTGAATATGGCATCCTGTTCATCCAGAATCCTGCCCTTTTGCGAGTCACTATCGCCGATGACAATCTCGAGATGGGCCGAACGATAGGATTCAGGGGCCAATTGCCTAAAAAACTCCAGTCGGTCGCTGATGGTATCCTTGGCGACGCGGTTATGGGCGATCAGGCTGACCTCCGCCCCTTCCTTGGCGGCGATGAGACCGGCAATAAAACCAACCCCGCCCTTGCCGCCAAAAATCGCGATCTTGCTGCCGGCGAGCTTGAGTTTTTGCGCCAGCAGCTGCGATTCGGCCACCGCGACCAGAGCCGCGGCGGTGGTAAAGGCGCCATTGGGATCGGCAAAGACCGAGACTATAAAGGGTTCCAACCGCGCTTCGCGGGCGGCGATGAGCATCTCCATCGCCAGGCTGACTTCTCGACCGCCGATAAAGATACAGGTTCTCTTGGCCGAGTCGGGCGGGCGAGAGAACATCGCATCCTGGGTATGGCCGCGAATCTCGGACAGGGCGACACCGGTATAGCTCGAGATATGGAATCCAGCGTCAATCGCCATATTGACATCAAAGGCACTGGGATTATTCAGGGGGGTTATATAGTGCAATATTGCCGCAATCCTGTCGGACATGGTAACTCCCCTTTCATTCTATAAACTCCCAATGACCTATTGTTTAGATAGCATTCTTATCTATCTCTGTCATTATCGGATTTTACCTATTAAGGAAGGTCTGAAAAATTCACTAATTAAATTTAGCAACCCCCCTTAGTCTCACTAAGCAATAAATTGCTAAGTTCGACTATTCCCCCC